>JBOEHD010000196.1:0-10992 GCA_050633745.1 Acidimicrobiales bacterium | reverse complement strand
GCGGTGGTCGTCGTCGAGCCGGGCGGTGGTGTTATCGGTGCCATGAAACCTAGGTCGCTGGTCGGAAAAGCTCCGATCCCGGGAAAGACGATCGGCAGTTCTCTTTCCGGGACCCCGAACCAACGAGCGAGGGTCGCCCCGTATTGTTCCACCGAGACAGCGGGTAGCAGTCGGCCTTGGCCTATGTCATCGGGTCCGCCGAGTCGAACGGTTGGCAGTTCTCCTGCGATGGTTTGAGGTTTGACCGACCCGCCGACGACCACGTGATGGCCGCCCCATCCATGGTCGGTGCCTTGCCCGTTTGTGGTGAGTGCCCGGCCGAAGTCCGAGGCGGTAAAGGCGGTGACCTGGTCGCTGAGGCCAGCTTGTTCCATGGCCGTGGTGAATGAACGCATGGCCCCTGCGAGGTTTGTTAGCAGACCGGGGTGAACTTCGTTGCTGGCGGTGTGAGTGTCGTAGCCTCCCATCGAGACGAAGAAGACCTGCCGTCGAATGTTCCGTCGTTGGTGGCCGACGATCGTTCTGGCCACCGTGTCGAGTTGATCGTAGATCGGTGGGACTTCATCCCCGGTAGGCCGTGGGACTAGGCGGTTTATCCCCTGCAGAACCTCTGTGGCTTGCTGGCCGCCCTCGACCGCGTTGTTGTAGCGACGGCGGAGTTCGGCCGCATGCGGGCCCTGGTCGCTGATGGAGGCCAGTCGGCTGGCGATGTCGAGATGAAACGAACCGTTGCCCTGCACCGAATCGAGCGTTGCCGGTCCCTGGTTGCCGAATGCCAGCTCGTCAACCGAGGTGCCTCCGGCGAATACGGCCGATGTGCCAACCGAGATCGACGTTAACATCGGACTTTCGCCATTGGCGGCAACCACGAGGTCGGCCATCCGGCCGCCCCAGCCGCTCTGTGCCCCTTCAATATCCATGGTCTGCCAGATGCTGAACTGGTCGTTGTGCGACATCAGCTTTGGTGGCACGCCCCGCCCGTTGCGGTAGTCGTCCAAGGTGATCGGACGCCGCAGTGTGCCGACGTTTGCCACCACCGCGAGTTTGCCGGTGTTGAACAGATCGGTGAGGTCAGATGCCACCGGGTTTGTGGCGATCTGCCGCCCATGGTCTGCGGGATTCGACGGGTTCAACACCTGGGAAGCGAGGCCCTGTCGGGGCACGGCAATCGAGCTACGAGCCGAGCTGTAACGAGCGTGGCTTGCTCGGTCGTACGGCACGAAGGTGTTGTAGGCGTCGTTGCCTCCGTAGAGAAAGATGCAAACCAGCGCTTTGTAGTCTGACGGGTCATCCAATGCCGCAGCGCTCCGAGCTGCAAGCAAGTTCAGTCCGAGCGGAGCGGCAGCGCCCAGCGCGCTGGCCTGGCCGAGGAGGGTCAAAAACTGTCGTCGGGAATGAATAAGAGGGGCCATGGTTTGTTCTCAGTTCTCGATCAGGAATTCGGGGCTCGACGCCACCCCGATCACGGCGTATTGGTAGCGCCGCCGTCGGTCGGAAGCGGGGACTCGTTCGACATGCCCGATGATGCTGGTTCGGTAGTCGCGGTCGAGTTGGCGTCCCCCCGTCAGCATGAGGGTCGCATCGTCGACTATCGCCGAGGGCGACGCGGCCAACGCTTCGAGTCGAGCGGTGTCGGTCTGCATGTACTGGTCAGCGGTGCGGATGAACCGGTTGATGGTGTTGACCGATCCGATGACCTGGGTGCCTGTGGTGATCTGGAACTCGGGGGAGAGGAGGCCCCGTTCTGCCAGCTCTGAGTTAGGCGGCACGTAGCCTGGCCGGAAGAAGTTGAAGACCGAAGGCGACTTGAGCGGCGACTGGCCGATCCCCGAGCGCATATCGGACAGGTTGCCGATCGGATAGAGCACTCGAGAACTGGAGCAGCCAAGATATCGAGCCACCGCCGACAGCCGAACCATCGGCTCTCGAACTTTGCCTCTGACCGAACCGATTGGTTGGCCATCGACTTCGAGGGGAGGTTGCATCTCGGTGGCCTCCTGTCCCCACCACAGAACGTGTTTAATGACGGCGCCCATGTCGCCCCGTACCCCGCTGCCGTTGTCGTTGAAGACCTCGGCAACTCGACGGATGTATGTTTTGCTGGGGTTGGCTGTGACCAGCCGTTGAATCAAGAGCTTCGCGATGAACGGACCGACGTTCGCATGGTTAGCGATGTGCTCGATGGCCAGGTCGAGGCTCCGAAGAGGATCGGTGCCTGCGGGGATAGTGAGGCCAAGGAACCGTTTCTCTTCCGGGGCGTGGGTCGACCGGTTGGCGACCATGGGGCGAACGACACGGTCTTTGTTTTTCTCTACCGATTGGTCGAGACCCCAGCCGGTGAAAACCCTGGCCAAGTTGAAGATGTCGGCCTGATCATAGGTTTCGATTGGCGAACCGTTGATGTCGCGCCTGACCGTTCCATCGATCTCCAACTGGTGCAGCCCAATGGTGAACAGCTGCAGGATCTCCCTGGCGAAGTTCTCATCGGGGATCCTGGTTTCGACCCCGTCCGGCCCGTACTCGGCCTTCTCGTTGCCCAGGTGTGAAAGGAAATACCCCATGGCGGGGTGGATGGCCACGGAGCGGAGCAGCTGGTCGAAGTTGCCGAAGGCGTTGGCTTCGAGCATGTCGACGAAGGAACATGTGGCCCGCATATTGTTGCGGATCCCGATGAACGCCACTCTGGCGTTGACGACAAAAATCTCTAGCAAGGCTGCGCCAACCCGTTTCCTGAGCTGGTCCGGCGCCTCGATGTAGCCACGCCACATCTGGTTGACGTTGAACTCCTTGCCGTCCATCACGCCAAAAAGAGGTTCTGGCGATTGGCCGGCTGAGCCAGCGATCTCATTGGCCCAGCTGGTATGGCGACGCCCCAGGGGCATCCTCATCTGACGGTCCATCCAAACCCATGGATCGTCGTCTCCGAGGTCGGTTAGGAGATCCTCGGTCACACCAAAGGTCGCGTTCTTCAGAAAACGCGCCTTCTGTCTCCCGGTCAACATCGTTGATTTCGCTTCCTTCGTCGTCCGACGGTGTAGAGAACGTAAAGCACCCCCTCCCGGGGTGCAGGAAAGGTAGATCTACCCATAGAGCGATGGCACAGCCTCCAGCTCTCACGAGTTACATCAGGGGGTTTGGCTCCGACGGAATGCTGTAGGACAATGCTGTAGAACAATGCAGTGGGGCGATGCAGTGGGACGATGTCAGGCGACGGACGGTTTGTCTGTCGGGGGTTCGGGAAGGGCCAATGTGATCGAGGTATTGGAACCGAAGTGGATCGCGTGTTTCGAGGAGTTTCTTCGACTGTCCGGCGTCGGGGATGGTGATCTGATCGGTGTTCTGGCCGAGAGCCAGAGCAGGCCGGTACTGGTTGAGCTCACCGAACACGCGCTGCATCGCATTGGTGCTCGCGGCGTGAGGATTACCGTTCCATCACCGCTGCTGGCAGATCCGCTTCCGGTGCGATCGACCGGAGCGACCTACTCCTATGACTCATATCCGGAGATAATGCGGGCCCTCGGCGCATGTTCGCTAGTGGTCGATTGCACCGTTGAAGGCTTGCTGCACAGCAAGGCCAGGAACGAGTTGCTCGGCGCTGGCGGTCGGGTGCTGATGATCTCGAACGAGCATCCCGAGGTCCTCGAGCGCTGCAGACCAGATCCGGTTGTCCACGAACAATCGCTCAAGGCTCTTGCCATGCTCGACGCTGCATCCACCATGCGAGTGACCTCGGCAGCCGGCACCGATCTTACGGTTGACATCAGCGGCGCGCCGAGTCGGGGTGGGGGAGGGATCCTTGGTCCGCAGGACAAGATCGCTTACTGGCCCGCCGGTCTTTGTCTGTGCTTCCCGCTGGAGAACACAACAAACGGCACGATCATGCTCGACGTTGGCGATATCAACCTGACGTTCAAACGGTACTTCGAATCACAGGTTGCGCTGACCGTTGAAAACGATCGTGTTGTTTCGATCGAAGGGGCGGGACTCGATGCTCAGCTCATGCGTACCTACTACGAGGGCTGGGATGACCCGAACGCTTACGCTGTGTCGCACGTCGGGTGGGGATTGAACCCCGGCGCTCGTTGGGATTCTCTGGCGATGTACGACAAGGACGACATCAACGGGACCGAAATGCGAGCGATCGCCGGCAGTTTCCTGTTTTCGACAGGAGCAAACGAGTTTGCCGAGCGATTCACCAGTTGCCACTTCGATCTCCCGATGCGCAACTGCACCGTTTCGATCGACGATGTAACCGTCGTTGACGAAGGACGTTTAGTGAGAGCTAGCTGATGTTGCGTTCAGTCGAAGGGAGTCCGACGCTCGCCTGCGAGGTAGACGGCGCCGGCCCTCCTGTTGTCTTTCTTCATGGCATCGGAGGCGGCCGTCAGAACTGGGCGCGCCAGGCTGCAGCGGTCACATCGTCGTTCACCAGTTTTTCCTGGGACGCCCGCGGCTATGGCGACTCTGAGGACTACGACGGCCCCCTCGACTTCTCCGATTTTGGCGACGATCTTGTCCGTCTGCTCGACCAGTTTGAGATCGAGCGGGCGCACCTGGTCGGGCTTTCCATGGGGGCACGGATTTTGATGGATTTCGCTCCCCGGTACCTCGACCGAGTGGCCACGCTGACCCTTTGTGATTGTTTCTATGGGTTCGAGAACGCACTCTCACCAGAGAAGCAGGTCGAATACATCGAGCTTCGGGAACGGCCGCTTCGAGAAGGTAAAACCTTTGCCGATCTTGCCCCGAAGCTGATCGACTCGTTGGTCAGCCCGACAGCAAACGCTGAAGTCCGGGAAACACTTCGACAGAGCATCCTGCGCCTCCGGGTCGAGCCGTATCTGAAAACCCTGCGGGCATCGGTCACCTTTGATCAGGCTGACGAGCTAGCCAAGCTCACCATGCCGGTGCAGTTGATCTTTGGAAGTGAAGACCAGTTAACGCCTCCCAGCATCGGTCGTGAGATGACCGAGCTTCTCCCAAACGCCCAGTTGGCCGTTCTTGACGGCGCCGGACATTTGAGCAACCTTGAGGCGCCTGAAGCCTTTAACCAGGCCTTGGTTTCGTTTCTGGCCCAGCATCGAGATTTGGCCACATTCGTAACGAGAAGCCAGTCCTACTAACGGAAAGCCAGCCCGACTAACGGAAAGCCTGTCCCATGCTGTTCGCCATCCATATGATCGACCGCCCACACGCCAGGGATCTTCGGTCCGCAACGTCCGATGCCCATCGCCAGTTTGTTGGTCAGCACATCGATGCGATGTACCTCGGTGGTCCACTACTTGCCGATGATGGTGAAACAGCCATCGGGAGCCTCATCATCAAGGACTTCCCGGATCGAGCAGCTGCGGTCGAGTTTGTGGCCGCCGAACCATACAACCAAGCTGGCCTGTTCGAGTCGGTGACGATCCGGGTGTTTGGACCGGTGGTTGAACCGTCATGATTCTCAGCGACGAACCGCTTGAGCCGTCCTACCCGGTGATCATCATCGGTGGCGGATCGGTTGGGCTTTCTCTGGCCGCTGAACTTGGTTGGCGAGGGGTCGAGTGTCTCGTACTCGAAGAACGTCCCGGTCTTAACGATCATCCAAGGGCAAATGCCGTCGCGAACCGAACGATGGAGTACTACCGGCGTTGGGGGATCGATCAGGCCATCACCGATGCTGGAATTCCCCCTGACCTCCCCGCCGAGTACCTGTGGGTGACGTCGTTGCATGGCCGGGAAATCCATCGCGTTTCGCTTCCGCCATTCGATCAGCTCTTACTGACCCGCCAAACCGGTGGTTACGCAGACGCCGAATTCAATTGGTCGCCATACCTCAAGACCATCACCGGTCAGAACGAGGTCGAGCAGGTGATCCTTGACTACATCGCTGGACAGAAGGCGGTCGATCTGCGCTTCGAGTGGCGGCTGCTCGATTTCGTCGACGACGGTGAAAAGGTGACCTGCCGGGTCGAGCATATTCCGAGCGGCAGGATCGAATTGGTTGAGGCAGGCTATCTCGCCGGTTGTGACGGTGGCCGCTCGACGGTGAGACGCCAGCTTGAAATTGCCTACGAGGGCACGTCGAGCCTTGCATCGTTTGTTTCGGTGTATTTCCACGCACCGGAGATGATCAATCGTCACCCGTTTGGTCACGGAAACATCTTCTTCCCACTCCATCGCGACCACCGGGGTTTTCTGCTCACCTGGGATGACGATCAGACCTACACCTATCACTTGATTCTGAATGAAGGTCAGGACTGGACCGACATCGATCCGGTCGCCGCTGTCACCGGCGTGGTCGGCTCGGACTTTGATGTGACGGTTCGTTCTGTGCAGCCGTGGGATGCCCATGCCCTTGTCGCGACCAAGTATTCATCCGGCCGCTGTTTTCTCGTTGGCGATTCGGCCCATCTCTTCAGCCCGACCGGTGGGTTTGGTATGAACACCGGCGTGTCAGATGCCATCGACCTGGCATGGAAACTAGAAGCCGCCCTGAGCGGATGGGCCGGCGACGGACTGCTGGACAGTTATGACATCGAGCGGCGCCCAGTAGGCCATCGCAACACCCAGGAGGCTGCCGACTGTTTTGATCATCTGTTCCGGGTCATGCAGAACGGTGATGAGCTCGACGGCGAAGGCCCAGAGTCTGACCAGGTCCGCCGTGACCTCAAGGCCGACATCAAAGATCAGGAGAAGCTGATCGCATCCTCTGGCACGCTACTTGGCTATCGCTACGAGGGTTCACCGATCGTGGTTTCAGACGGCACTCCAGAGCCGCCGGACGACGCCCGAAAGTACCTGCCAATTGCCAGACCGGGTCACCGTGCGCCGCACGTCTGGTTGGACAGCGGTGATGCTCTGTTTGATCGGCTTGGGCCGGGCTTTACCTTGCTTCGGGTCGGCGATAGTCCGCCTGACACTTCTGCTCTCATCGAAGCCGCGGCCACCGTTGGGGTGCCGTTGACGGTGCTGGATTTGACCGAACCGATCGTGTCCGAGGTTTATGAGGCTGCGCTGGTATTGATTCGGCCCGACATGATGATCGCCTGGCGTTCAGATGAGGCCCCGGCAGACCCTGCTGCGCTGGTCGACACCGTACGCGGAGCTGCAGATAAACCGTAAGGCTCAAAGCAGCGGCGCACGCGGGGGACTCAGACGCCGGGCCCGTACTAGCTGAGTGGGGGCAGAGATAGCGGCGACACTTCCATCGCCGACCGGCCTGCGTAGTGATGCCTCGGTGAATCGAGTTCGGCCTGTTGTTGGGCTTGCTGCAGGCGGTCGGCGGCGTCGGCCCAGTCCAGTGAGAGGACCTGTGAGTCGTGGACGACGAGCTCGCCGTCGACGTACACATCTCGGACGGCGCGATCAGCGGCGGTGTAGATGAGGCTCCGTAGGGGATCGCGGACCGGTTTCATGCTTGGCACGTTTAGGTCGATGACCACGATGTCGGCTTTGGCCCCGACGGCGAGGCGGCCGATGTCGTCACGGCCGACGATCGTCGCGCCGCCGATCGTGGCGGCATGGAAGATTTCCTCGGTGGTGACCGACTGCACAACGCCCGTAGTGACCCGGCCGAGAACGGCTGCGGTCCGCATTTCTTCGAGCATGTTGTGCGGAAAGCTGTCGGTGCCGACACCGACCATGATGCCCTTGCGAATGTACGACCCGACGTCCTCCATGGTTTGTCCGTTTCTGGAGAAGACCCCGGGGCAGTGCGCAACCGCAGTTCCGGTGTCAGCCAGCAGGTCGAGATCGAGGCGGGTTGGCCAGCGGGTCCAACTATGCGAGTCGACGAAGATGGCGTGGGCCAACGAAACATCGGGCCCGAGCATGCCGATCTGGTCGAGCCATTGAATCGGGGTTACACCGTGCCGGCGAGTCATCTCCTGGAACTCGACGAGACTCTGCGACGTGTGGATCTGGGTTCGCCAGCCCCGATCCATGGCGGCGTTACGGCACGCCAGCAACAGCTCTTCGGTGCACGTATCCACCTGGGCGGGCCCGATCATCGCCGAGAGCCTTCCACTGGGATGGGCGACAGCGGACTCGCCAGCAGCGATAACGTCGTCCAACGCCTTCATTCCGCCAGGCTCGTCCCATGCGTACCGCACACTGTGGCCATTGTCGGTCTCCCATGTCGCTGAGGCGCATGATGCCACCACCCAGGAGCGGATGCCGCTGGCTGCGAGAGTATCTACCCAACCCTCAAACGGGGCCGACACATCGAGCACGCTGGTGACGCCGCTTCGCAGCAGTTCGCACAGGGCGAACTCGGTGGCCGCACGCTTGCCGTCGCCGTCGGTCCGTAGCATCGCCCCCCGGTCATACAGCGGGCTCATATACATCTGAGGATTTCCGAACTCTTCCCGAAAACCCTTCGATAACGGTGAGCTGGAAGGATGGCTGTGCACGTTGACCAGCCCCGGCATCACCATTCGGTGCCTGCCGTCGACCTCCACGTCTGCTTCACCCTCGTACCGGCCACCGACGTGCACGATGTGGTCGCCGGTGAACGCTACGTCAGCATCGTGCACATAGTGATGTCTTCCGGTGTTCGGCGAGTAGACGACCGCCCACGCGGCGTTTCGGATGACGGTCGTGCGATCAGTCGTTGCCATGATTAGTCCCCGCGATCACCGAGGTAGGAGCGGTTCGCCCGCGCGGTACGCCTCGTGGTTCGGTGACGCCGACCGGAGCGGGTATCGGTTCGGGGTCGGCGAAGCGACGCAGTACGTTCGTCGTGAGCTTGGCCACGTCGTTGTCGTAGCCGTTCGTGGCAAGGCTGGCAGCCCATGTGATGCTGGCGGTGTTGAAGACGGCACCACCGTTCGGCGTTTCGTAGAAGACGACGTCTGCGCGCGCTTCGCAGCCAGGGATCGGGGCTCCGGTGGCGAGGTGCTCCTCCTTTACCAGCAGCATGTCGGCACCGATGCCCTCGGAGGAGGCGAGCACGATGGCATGCGCCGGTGATCCGAGCCGCTGGTCGTAGCGGTCGATCTCGTGGCCCGCAGCGCCTCCCCCAATCGTGCCGTGGTCGCCGAAAATATCCCGGCCGGAAAGCCCTTCGACGGCAAATGCCACCCGCGGATCGTCCCAGGCATCCGACCGCCGGAAGTAACCGGATGTCTGGAAACCCTGAGCGGAGAATCCGGCGCCTGAGACCCGGTTCGGTGGCCGGCCAAGGCGCCGCCATATGCCGCCGAGTTCGCCGGTGGTCTCCATGACGTATTCGCCGGGTTCGGCGATCCAGGCTCGGGTGCCGTCTTCGGCGCGTCGCACCTCGGCAGCGGCGGGCATCGACTGGTGTACACCGGTCCGCCAATAGAAGCCGTTGCCGCCCATCACGATCAGACGACCTCCGCTCTGCTGCCAGCGCTCGAGAGCGTCCAGCATCCGGGTCGTCCAGTACTCGGGGTGGGTGCCGGTGACGATCACTCGGTACCGATCCAGGATCTCATCGCCACGGTGGTGCAGGGCATCGTCGGTGATCACGTCGTGGTCGACGCCGGTCTGATCAAGCCAGGCCGTGACGTTAGTGTCGGCGGTGAACGACCACAGTCCGCCCTTGGGCTTCATGTTCATGATTGGCCGGAGATGCGAGCTATGGGCGACCCCGTGGCGGTCGGCGTGTATGTCGTAGATGCTCAGACCGCATTCGCGATGCTCGGCGAGGTATCGATCGTTGGCGACCTCCATCGGCGCCCGGCTACCGAATACCGAGCCTGGGCTGACCACCAACCTGGTGTTGGCGTAGGCCCGATAGGTCATCGTCGGCGCCAACCAGGCAACATCGGCGTGTGGACGGTCCGGCGACGCCAGCACGAAGAACACGGCGTGGTCTTCGCTGTCTCCGGTGCTGCTGCGTAACGCGTACACTCCGCTGGCCAGGTCGTCGGGAATCGTAAACGTACATGCCGGTTCCCATTCGGCGTCGGCCAGGTCGTCGGCGTGGAAGTGGATCGCACCGTAGTGGCTTGGGTCGACAGTCCAGTTGTGCACCTCGCCGGTCCAGTTTGCGCCCGGGATACCTCGCGTCGGAAGTTGCCGCACAATCCCGTGTAGACCGTGGGGTCCGGTATCGGTGATCCGATCGGTGCCGATGTCTCGCGAGAAGTCCCAACGGGTGTCCGGTGTGGTGTCGGGTTCAGAACCGAGGGCGCAGGCATCGAGCCGGCCGTCGAAGTGCTGATCGCGCACACCGTCGATCTCGCGGGCGGCGAACAACAGCGGCCCTTCCGTGGCGACCGTCGCCGGCATGCCGACCGATAGTGAACCGGACCAGGGGAGCGCGGTCAACACATCGCCCGGTGCGACGACGAGGGGCTCGATCGTCAACCCAATCTGGTTCGAAGCCGGGTCGTATGTGCCGGTCAACTTCGCCCAACGGTGCAACGTAAGCGCATGCTCGGCGCAAAGTTCGAACGAGCCGCCGGCGCCATCACCGACCACCAACTGCGGCACCCCGTCACGTAACTCGAGGGCGAACCCACCGCCGGACCCCCAGCTCGACAGCAACGTGCGGACCCCACCGTGGAGAGTCGGGTACACGCTCACTTCGACGCTCAGCCCACTGAGGTCGGACAGCATCGGGTTGGGTGGCACGACGCCGTACGACCCCTGGGCGATCGGTTGGTGTCGACCGTCGTAGCGGCCGTTCACGCTGGCGTCACACGCAACTTCGGTGTAGCCGTGTCCATCTGGTGTGATGTCGCCGCACACAATACGCACGAGCTGGGCATCGAACGGGTCGTCATCGTGCGACGAAACCATGAACCGAACCTCGTCACCGGGGCCGACGGAGATCGGGTCGCAGTAGGAGACGAGTCGTTTCGATGGGCTCATCCGACGATCATGCTCGCCGGGCCTCACCCCTCACCAGTCAACCGCCTCCAACCAGCGTGATGGTCGAACCTTGGAATCGCGGTTCGGGGTTCAGCGGCTCTACAAGAAACCTCCAACCGGCCTCCAAGGTCACGGTCGCCGACTCGTTCAGAGTCTCTCCTACAC
>JBOEHD010000195.1:0-3432 GCA_050633745.1 Acidimicrobiales bacterium | reverse complement strand
ATCTACTTCGCCGGCCCCGAAGATCTCAGCCTCGAGGTGGCCACCTCAGCGAAACCGATCGACGGACGGGCCTGGATCGATCCCGAGGTCGTAGGACTGGCGGGCATCTCTGCTGAGGAACTCGAGCGCTACCGCAATCCCGCGGTCTTCGAGCCGACCGATACCCCGGTGCCGCAGCCTGCGTTCGACCCGGGCCTTCCGTGGCAGCGCGGGATCCCGCAGGAGATCTACGAGGCGATCATCGGCATGCCTGACGACGAACTCACGGCGGCCATGAGCGAGAGCACGCCACCGGTCCTTGTCAATGACTAATACCCCACTCCCGACCGGACGACCGAACGTCCTGTTCATCATCACCGACCAGCACCGGGCCGACCACGTCGGTTTTAGCGGCAATACCGTCGTCAAGACGCCTCACCTCGACGCGCTGGCCGCCCGGGGCACGGTGTTCGAGAACGCCTGGGTGAGCAACCCGGTGTGCATGCCGAACCGGAGCACGCTGATCACCGGTCGAATGCCATCGAACCACGGTGTTATCACCAACGACCGCTCGCTGGAGTGGGGAACGAATACCTACGTCCGCCGCTTGCGTGCCTGCGGCTACCGGACAGGGTTGCTCGGTAAGTCACACCTGCAAAACGGTGTCAGCCGGCTCACTTCGAAGGGCGCGACCTCGGAGCCAGCTGTGTCCGATTGTGGCCCAGCGGGCTGGAACGAGGTCGAGTTCGCCGAGCGCTACCTGGACGGCTTTCCGCCGCAGCCGGACGACTTCTACGGTTTCGACACAGCCGAGTTGTCGCTCAACCACGGCGCAGCGGTGGAGGGGCACCACTACCAGTGGGCAGTCGAGCGAGGGGCCCGACCCGAAGACCTCGCGGTTCCACAGACCGCGGACAATCCCCGTCGGCGCGGCGGCGACGCGTGGTGGCAGGTGTACGACCCACCGTACGGCGAGGAGTTCCATTCCAGCTCGTTCGTCGCCGACCGGACGATCGCTTTCATCGAGGAAGCGGTCGCCGAGGGGTCACCGTGGCTCGCGTGGGCGTCGTTTCCCGACCCGCATCACCCGTTCACACCCCCCGGCCGCTGGCACGACCGTCACGACCCCGCCGAGATCGAGTTGCCGGCGACCTTCGACGATCCCATGGAGGGTGCTCCCGGGTATCTCCGATTCATCCGGAATCGACCGGTGCACGATATGCGGAACTGGGTCGATCTCGTCGGCGCTACCAGCCCCGAGGTGACTAAGGCGGCGATCGCTGCGAACTACGGCTCGATCGAGATGATCGACGACCGGGTCGGCCAGGTCCTCGCGGCCGTCGAGCGACTCGGCCAGACCGACAACACGATTGTGATCTTCACGTCGGACCACGGCGACATGATGGGTGACCATCACCTGCTCTTGAAGGGCTTCATGCACTACCGCGGCTGCACCCAGGTGCCGATGGTGATCGCAGACCCGCGCCGCACGCCGGGTCGCACGTCTTCGCTCATCAGTAGCATCGACGTGCCGTCGACATTGCTCGACTTGTGTGGCATCGATGGCTACCAAGGGATCCAAGGTGTCAGTCAGACCCCGGTTCTCGACAATCCGACGGCGTCGGTTCGTGAGGCGGTCCTGATCGAGGACGATGTCGACATGAAGATGCCGCCGATGTTTCCGACCTCGATCCGTACCCTCATCACCCCGACCCACAGGTACTCGCGCTACGACACCGGCGAAGACGAGATCTATGAACTCGGCGCCGACGATGACGAACGCACCAACCTGTCGAGCACTGATCCGCAGCTGCGGGCCACGCTGATCGAGCAACTTACCGACACTATGATCGCCCACACTGACAAGGCCCGCGGTGCACTCCCTGCCGGGGCGAATTGAGGAGACACGCTTATGCAACCGAACACTTCGTTTCCCTTTGATGCCGACACCCTCTCTAACGTGGATGGTTTTTGGGCCGGGCCACGCGAGAATCGGGAAGGGGTCTTCGCCCAGCTGCGGGCCACCGATGAGCTGTTCTTCAGCAATGAGCGTGGCCTCGAGCTCGACGGTGAAATCCTCATACCGCCCGGTCCGGGATTCTGGTCGCTGGTACGTCACGATCAGGTGATGGCAGCCAGCAAGCAGCCGTCGCTGTTCTGTTCTGGCAAGGGTTCGAACATCGCCGACCTGCCGCCCGAGATGCTTGAGTTTTTCGGGTCGATGATCAACATGGATGATCCTCGTCACGCCCGAATGCGGCGCATCGTGTCGCGAGGGTTCACGCCCCGCATGCTCGAACAGCTGAACGACGCCATCGTCACCCAGGCAAAAGATGTGATTGACGGCGTGGCGGACAAGGGTTCGGTTGATTTCGTGACCGAAGTATCGGCCAAACTCCCATTGCGTCTTATCTGCGACCTCATGGGTATCCCAGAATCCGAGCACATGATGGTCTTCGACATGACCAACATCATCTTGTCGAACGGCGATCCCGAGTTTATCGACGAGGGTGCCAACCCGATCGAGGCGTACCTCGGGGCCGGCGGCGCACTGGCCGAACTCATGCACGGCCTGGCTGCCGAGCGGCGAAGCAACCCGACTGACGATCTCACATCGGCACTTATCAACGCCGAAATCGACGGCGAGACGTTGACTGATGACGAATTGGCGTCGTTCTTTGTGTTGCTGTGCGCAGCCGGCAACGAGACCACTCGCAACGCAACCAGCCATGGCCTGAAGCTGTTGACCGACAACCCCGACCAGCGTGGCTTGCTGATGGACGACTTTGAGGGACGCATCGCCGACGCGGTCGAAGAGATTGTTCGTCTGTCGTCACCGGTGATCCACTTCCGCCGCACGGTCACTCAGGACGGGGTTCAATTGGGCGGCCATACGTTCAACGAGGGCGACAAGGTGGTGCTCTGGTACGGCTCAGCCAACCGAGACGAACGGATCTTCGACCGTCCGCACGCGATGGATATCACCCGGGACAATTCAGCCCAGGTCGGGTTCGGCGGCCCAGGCCCACACTTCTGCCTCGGTGCACACTTTGCCCGCCGCCAGCTCGCCACCATTTTTCGAGAACTGCTCCACCGGCTCCCCGATATTGAAGTGACCGGCGAACCCGACTATCTCCGCTCGCCGTTCATCAACGGCATCAAACACATGACCGCCGAGTTCACCCCGGCCTAGCCGAGATCAGTCGGTGGTCACACCGGCTCGCAGCCCAGCTTCCCGAAGTCATGCTAGCCACGACGCCGACCGTGCTCCGCCCCGTTGGTAAAGGTCTCCGACGTGCCAGTGCGTGCGCCGGGACCGGCGGTGCGTCTAGTCTCTCCCAGACATCGTGACCGAAACCCCAACCTAGGAGTGCATGCTGATGTTCAATCTCGCCGAGAATCTGCGTCGTCAGGCGACGGAGCAGCCAGACAAGCCAGCGCTGGTCTGCGACG
>JBOEHD010000194.1:10638-12545 GCA_050633745.1 Acidimicrobiales bacterium | reverse complement strand
TTGCCAATTACACCATCCCCGATGGATGACGCCCAGAGGCGCTTGACAAGGCTACCCGTCACAAAGCGCGATCGCCCACCGGTTTTCCACTGCTTTTTACATAATCTCACCCCCACCGAGCGGTGAGGGGTGAGATTACGAACAGACCTGCTACCGAGCAGCCAAGAGAATGATGTAGAGGATTGCCAGCACCAGCATCATGATCGAGCCGACCAGCTCCTTTGGCGGGTCACCAGCCCGAACGTGGTAGACAACCGCACCGATCATCATGGCGATAAGGCCGATTGCCGCGGCCGTTCCGAGCAGCTCCGCATCACCGGAGCTGAGCAGCCCGATGAACACGCCGACCCCGCCGAGGATCTCTAGTCCACCGATCCCCTTCAACAGACCATCGCTCAGGCCCAAACGATCGCGCATCTGCACCATCATCGGAGCACCCATTACCTTGCTTGCGCCGGCTGCGATGAAACCCGCCGCCAGCAACAAACCGACTATCCATGCCAGAACACCCATAGTGACTTTTCTCCCATATCCCGCCAGCAGTTAAACCGAAGGTTTAGTTGAAGGTTCAAATTATCGGAGATCGGTCAAAAGTCAACACGAACAGGAGATCGACTCACAGTCAGCGGCTACAGATCGACGTAGGCGTCAAGCCTGCGGAAGCCGATGATTCGCCCCACCGCCACTGCGCCCGTCTCGCGAACTAGGCGGGCGATCGACGTGGAAGAGTCGGTCGGCGAAACCGAGGCCATCAAGTCAACCTCTTCGGCGATCAGCTGCGAGCGCTTGGCGTGATAGGGGTCGGTCACCAAGATCACGTCGCTGATGTTCTCATCGGCCAGAAACCGAGACGCCGCGGCCAACGACATATAGGTTGAGTTGCCGTCGACCTCAAGCCGCAGGTCCTCATCGGGGATCGATGCGGTATCTCGAAGATAGTCGTAACCGGTCTTGGCTTCGGTCGTGATGTCTTCGGCCTGACCTCCCCCGGTGACCACAACCAACTGCACCCGATCATCGAGATACAAGGCGGCCGCTTTGTCGAGCCGACCTTGCAGCGCCTCGGATGGCTCTCCGTTGTACTGAGCGGCACCGAGCACGACCGCGGCGGTGGCCGTCCCGTCATAGTCGGAGTTGGAGGCGATCCACACATCGACGAAGGTCACCAGAAAGTACGCAACTACCAGAGCGGCGGCGATGATAGCGATCCGCTTCATCGGTATCGAGTCCTCATCGTCATCAAAGACAATGGCTGGCTTGCCGTCGGTGGCAGGGCCATTTGCTTCGCCGTCACCGGTACTAACGACACCGCCAACGCTGGCACTAAAGGCGGTCGGGACCTGAGGATCGCCCATGACCGCCAGCCAATCGATGACTCCCTCGTCGGCACTCTCCGGTGGTGAATCCCCAAAAGACTCACCCCGCGACTCCCCCGGCGACTCAGAGTCGGCCACGGGCATCTTTCAGACGGCGCAACACCTCGGCCCGATCCATCTCGGCCATCGGTTCAAACAGCGGTAGGCCCGATCGGCGGCCGGTGACCGCCATCCGCACCGGCAACTGCGACTTCACGTCGAGCTCTTCACCGACACCAAGCACCGTCGAAGTCAGAGCCTCGGCTGTCCAGTCGACCGTTTCCAATCGATCGATCACCAGGTCAAGTACCTGCGGTACGTGGTCCTTGGCCATCACCTTGCGCCAGTCCTTTTCGGTTGGCTCGGGCGCCGCGCCGACGACCCAGTCAATGAACTGTGGCACCTCGTCGTAGCGCTTGACTCGCTCCTGAACCCAGGGGGCCAGTGTGGTGTAAAGCGCTGGGTCGATATCTCCGGCGTAGGGCAGCGACTGCTCGACGAAGGTCTCGAGATCGAGCATGCGGATGTATTCGCCGTTGAAGTGATCGAGCT
>JBOEHD010000194.1:7657-10567 GCA_050633745.1 Acidimicrobiales bacterium | reverse complement strand
CCGACCGAGACGTCGTCGCGTCGCTTCGACAGCTTCTTGCGTTGCTCGTTGACGATCAGCGGCAGGTGGGCGTACGTCGGCTGGTCGGTGCCACCCATGGCCTGACGCAGCAACAACACCCGAGGGGTGGTGTTGACAAGATCTTCGCCCCGCACCACATGGGTGATGCCCATATCGAGATCGTCGTATGCGTTTGCCACGTGGAACATCGGCACGCCGGATGAACGTACGATCACAAAATCTTCCAGCGTGGCGTTCTCAAACTCCACCCGCCCTCGAACCAGATCGTCCCAACCGGTCGTTCCGGTATCGGGGCTGAGGAACCGCACCACCACACCCTCACCGGGCTGCACATCACGATTGCGGCAGTGGCCGTCGTAACCGGCGTTCTCGCCGACCCGAGCCTTAACCGCATCCTGCGAGCAGTCACAGCGATAGGCCAGTCCCTTTTCTAGGAACCCTTCGGCCGCTTCACGGTAACGGTCGAAGCGATCCGACTGGTGGTATTCCTCATCCCAGTCAACGCCAAGCCATTGCAGGCTTTCCTTGATGGCGTCGATCAGCTCCGGCTTGCTTCGGTCAGCATCGGTGTCTTCGATCCGCAGAACGAACGAGCCGCCTTTGTTGCGGGCATACAGCCAATTGAACAACGCAGAGCGAGCGCTCCCGACATGCAGATAGCCAGTCGGGGCGGGGGAAAACCGAACTCGTACAGTCACAAACGAAAGGCTAGTGGCTGATCACGGTGACCCCGTGCCAGCGATCGAGCGGTTATTCGGAGGCGAAGGCCGAAGCAGACAGGTTGAACAGCTCTCGCCAGTTCTGCTTGTAGAGGCTGGCGATGGCCTGATGAGACTGCAGCAGCCCATCTTCAGACACCATGTCGACCAGTTGACGGCGCTCTGAATAGTGATGGTTGCTCTTCACCTCGGCGAAGAGTTGGAGCCGCTCGGCAGCTAACTGGGCCGGAGGTTCTGCGTCGAGGAATCCGAAGATAGTGAAGGCCGCGGTGAGGTCGTGCACGACCGGAGCTCGACCGAACAGTGCCGATCGTTTCATGGCCACCGCTACGCAACCGGAGACAGCGTCGTCGTAGTCGACACCCTGCAGGTGCAGACGATCATCGAAGAGATGCACCAGCCGGAAGGCATAGCCCTGGTCGGGGCCCGCGGTTCCTAGCGCCGCTCCCTTTGGCTGCTGACCTGTGTGGTCGCCAGGGCGATCGGCCAACCAGGCGTCGGTGCGCCGGGGAGGTGACGAATAAGACCGCACTCGGTCCGTAGGATCAGTGGGAACATGGTCGGGAGCTGCCACAGTGGTTAGGTTACTCCATGAACCCCAAGAGGAGGCCCACCGCATGGGAACAGGATCGGTCCTATACAGGATCGTTTTACTACTACACACCGTTGCCGCCATCGTGGGCTTCGGTGGTTTGATGGCCGCGGCGATCCTCAACGCTCGAGCGTTCCGGGCCCCGGTTGGTCAGGCCAGAACCCTGCTTCTCTCAACCCAGGCGGTCTCCAAGATCTCATACAACGGGCTCTACGCGTTGCTACTGCTTGGCATCGTGCTGGTATCGATCAGCGACAAGGCGTTTAGCTTCGGAGCCCCCTGGGTCTCGGCGGCGTTCGTGACCTGGTTCACGGTCATCGGAATCTCCCACGGACTGGTGCGGCCGACGATTGCCAAGATGGTGGCTCGGTCTGAATCCCTAGCCGCCGGTGCTCCCGGCACGGCGCTGCCGATCCTCGAGTCAGACGATGAAGCCAGCGCTCTAGCCAAGAAGTTGGCCATGGGCGAGGCCGCGGTGCAAATCTTGCTGCTGGTCTCGCTAGCCCTGATGATCTGGAAACCGGGCAACTAATTCAGCGTCGCCATACGAACGCCAACTTAGTTTCAAGTGCGGCCGAGCAGGGCGTACACGATCGAGTCGGAGAGGGCCTGCCACGACGCCTCGATGATGTTTTCGCTAACCCCGATGGTGGTCCACTGGGATTCGCCGTTTGTGGCGTCGACCAGTACCCGAGTGATGGCCTCGGTACCGCCAGCTGAATCGATGATCCGCACCTTGTAGTCGGTGAGCCGAACCGAGTCCAGCACCGGGAATCGACCGGCCACAGCCTTACGGAATGCCGAATCGAGCGCGTTCACCGGACCATTGCCTTCACCGGTAGCCACGATCCGCTCACGGTCTGACCGATCGTTATTCGACTGATCGTTATTCGACCGATCGCTGTTCGACTGATCGCTGTTCGACTGATCGCTGTTCGACTGATCGTCGAGCAGCAGTTTGCCAAGAAGAAGTTTAATCGTGGCCTCGGTCTCGACTCCGTCGAAATGCCCGAGCGGGTTCTGCTCAAGCGCGGTCTTCTGACCGGGCCGATGCTCGACCATCACTCGGAACGACTCCAAGGTGAAGAACTCATTCCGCCAGCCGGTGGCCCGCCGCATCAGCAGTTCTAGCGAGGCGTCGGCCGCTTCAAAGTGGTAGCCGGCGTACTCCAGCCCTTTCAGCTGTTCGAGAACCGCCTTCATCTGTTCGCCACTGATTTCCAGGCCAAGCTCCTTGGCCTTCAGCTCGATCGTGGCTCGGCCGGAAAGGTCGGAGACCAGGAACCGGGTGCCGTTGCCGACCGCTGAGGGTTCGACGTGTTCGTAGGCGTCGGGACGGCGAGCGATCGCCGAGGTGTGCAAACCCGCTTTGTGGGCGAACGCCGACTTACCGACGTATGGCTGCTGGGGTATCGGCGGCAGATTCACCAGCTCAGCAACGTGGTTGCTGATGGCCGTCAGTTGCGACATCCGGCCGTCCGGCAGGGTTCGAATGCCCATTTTGAGGCTCAGGTTCGGCACAAACGTGGTCAGGTCGCAGTTGCCGGTGCGTTCGCCGTAGCCGTTGATCGTGCCCTG
>JBOEHD010000194.1:0-7652 GCA_050633745.1 Acidimicrobiales bacterium | reverse complement strand
CCGGTGTCGTTCTGGGTGTGCATGCCGACGGTCAACTCGGGGAACATCGCAATCATCTGCGCCGTTGCCCCCTCGACCTCATGGGGTAGAGATCCGCCATTGGTGTCACACAGCACCAGCGTTTCGGCCCCGGCAATCGCCGCTGCCTCCACCGCTCTGGTGGTGAACTCCGGGTTGTGCTTAAAGCCGTCGAAGAAGTGTTCGAAGTCAACAAAGACCCGTCGGCCATCGGCCACCAGGAACTCGACCGAGTCGGCGATCATGGCCACCGCCTCGTCGAGGGTGGTTCGCAGCGCCTCGGTGACGTGATAGTCCCAAGCCTTGGCCACGATGCAGACGGTCGAGGTTTGCGCCGCCAGCAAATCGGCCAGCGTCTTGTCGACATCGACCTTGCCCTTCGGACGCCTGGTCGAGCCGAAGGCGACCAGGGTCGACGTTTCCAGCTTCAGCTCACCGGCGGCAGCTCGCCTAAAGAAGTCATCGTCGCGGGGGTTTGCCCCCGGCCATCCACCTTCGATGTAGTGAACGCCAAGGGTGTCGAGCAGGGCGGCGATCTTCAGTTTGTCGTCCGCTGTCAGGGCGATGCCTTCGAACTGCGAACCGTCTCGCAGAGTGGTGTCGAAAATCTCCACCGACTCAGGCCACGACGGATCTCGCAGATCTAACGGACTCCGACCTGGGTTTGAACTAGGCCCCGCGCTGGCATTTGAACTCATGAACTAGAGCTTCGATATAACGGCATCGGCGATTTCGACTGTTGATCCCTCGACTGCTGAGCAGGAATCGCAGGCTTGCTCAATCCGAAGCGCAGCATCGGCTTGGCCGAGGAAGTCGAGCATCATGGCGCCCGATGAGATGGCGGCGATCGGGTTGGCCATGTTCTGACCGGCGATGTCTGGAGCCGAGCCGTGCACCGGTTCGAACATCGATGGGCCGGTCCGAGCCGGGTTCAGGTTGGCCGAAGCGGCAAGCCCGATGCCACCGGATACCGCTCCGCCGAGGTCGGTCAGGATGTCGCCGAATAGGTTGTCGGTGACGATGACGTCGTAACGCTGCGGGTCCTGGACAAAGTAAATGCTGGCCGCGTCGACGTGGTTGTAGGCCGTTTCGATGTCGGTGTACTCGGCGCTGACCTCGTTGAAGGCTCGGTCCCAAAGGTCGCCGGCGAAGGTCAACACGTTTGTCTTGTGGACCAGAGTCAGGTGTTTGCGGCGGGTGGCGGCCAGGTCAAAGGCGAAACGGATGGCCCGCTCGGCACCCATCCTTGTGTTTACCGAACCCTGGGTGGCGATCTCGTGCGGTGTTCCCTTGCGTAGGAACCCACCCTCGCCTGCGTACATACCCTCGGTGTTCTCCCTGATCACCACGAAGTCATGGGTGTCGGTCTTAAACGGCCGCAGGTTCACGTACAGATCGAGCTCGAACCGCATTTTAAGCAGCAGGCCCCGTTCGATCACCCCGGGCGGAACCCCTGGTGTGCCGACGGCGCCCAGGTAAATCGCATCGAAACCGCGCCATTCTTCGAGCACCGAGTCGGGCAGCACCGTGCCGTCCTTGAGGTAGCGGCTGCCACCGAGATCGTAGTCTTGCGTCTCGAGCGACACTCCGGCCGCTTCGATTACTCGGAGCCCCTGTTCGATGACTTCGGTACCGATACCGTCGCCACCGACTACGGCGACCCGGAGCGTTTCCTGACCTGCGTTGCTGTTTTCACTCACGAGCACTCCCTCTGCGTTTTTCGAACTCCCTGAGGCTATCGAAGAATCGGGGCCGCTGAGGCAGTGATGGTTTGCACCGACACAAGTCTCAACTCGAGTCGGTGCTCAAGGAAGACGACGCTTTCGCCGATGCCTTGTCTAGGACGCCGGTAGATCCGATGCCTTAAAGGAGACGCGGGCCACAACATGATGAAGCGAGCGAAACAGACAGTGGCCGCCGCTGGTCGGGCCGATGGCAGCAACGACGCAGGTGGCGGCGACAGTCCATACAACATGTCGATGGACCATGTCCCGGCCGGTTGGGTGGAAGCCCAGAGTGCGTCTCCGATCTCCGGCTTCGATAGCGACCCCTTAGACCGGGCCGCACGCTTCTCAGCGGTACCCACGGGCCAGGAGAGTACCTTCATCCCGAATATCGCGGCGCTCGGGGCCTCGTTCGTCGGTGGAATATCGTGGTTCCTGGCTGAGAGCCAGGGCATTTACAACGGGCCCTGGCTGGCGGTAGTCGTTGGTGCATTTATCGCCCTTGCGATCCGCGCCACCGCTATTGGGCAACCGCCGTATCGGGCGATCCTGGCCCTATCGGCTTACCTACTTACGCTTCTGCTCGTGCTCGTCGCCGTGACCCACCGAGATCTGACGGCGGTTTATGGCTCCGGCTACACCCTCCAGGAATACGAGGAGACGTTGATCCGGACCCGTTTCCAAGACCTTGGTCACCTTCTGGCGTACGGGTTGGGAGCGGTCGTCGCCTCGGTGACGGCTTACACCGGCCGCAGCCGACGCTAGCGAAACCCAGCGCCATCTGCGCTCGCGAAACCCGGGCCGTCTTACGCAGCTGAGCCAGTCGCCTCTGGCATGTTGCCGCCGAGGCCGGTACTCTCCAGGCTCGGCGAGGTAGATTTTGGTGCGCTTTTCCCTCCTTGGCCCGTTGAAGGTCGAGCATCTGGATAGTCGGTTGGAAATCGGCGGCGGAAAGCCGCAGATCGTGTTGAGCGCGCTCATTTTGGCCCGAGGCAAGGTTGTGCCAACCGACCGCTTGGTCAACCTGATCTGGGGCGACGAACCGCCAGCAAAGCCCTACGTGACGATGCGATCGTACATATCGCACCTGCGACGGATTCTGGAGCCTGAGCGAGGGGCAGGTGACCGAGGTGGGATGTTGGTCACCCGATCACCGGGTTATGCGCTGGAAGTAGCCCCGGAGAGTGTCGATGCCTTCCGGTTTGAACATCAGGTGGCTGAGGCTGGGAAGCATTTAGAGGCCCATCACTACGACACGGCACTAGCCGGGCTAAACGAGGCCCTGGCTCTCTGGTACTCCGATGATTTGCAGGACAGCCCGGTCTGGCTGTTCGGCGCCGAGGCGCACCGGCTGATGGAGCTGCGACGGCAAGCGATTGCCATGCGCTTCGATGCACTGCTCGAATCCGGGCAGCACTATGAGATCATCGCCGACTTGCAGTCGCTGGTCGATGCCGATCCCACCAGCGAACGCCATCGGGCTCAGCTGATGCTGGCTCTGCATCGCAGTGGGCGCCAGGGAGAAGCGATCGCTGTCTTCCAGAGCGGCGTCAAGGCCACGATCGATGCCTCAGGGCTCGATATTTCCCACGGCCTAGCCGAACTGGAACAACGCATCCTGAACAACGACCCGGGACTCGATTGGCAGCCAGGCCAGCAGGCGGGCACGGCCACGACCCAACCGAATACCCCGGCGGTAGTCGAAGCCCCCATCGGTCGAGCTCCAGAGGCGACGACGATCGACAATGCGCTGGCAGCAAAACTGACACCAGCTTCAACCTCAGCAGATACTGCGCCGACGCAGAGATTCACTGCGCCGACGCAGAAATCTGCTGAGGGAACCGAGGGTTTCGTGGCGGTGACAGGCGAGCCGGGCATCGGAAAGTCGAAGATGCTCGACTATGCGGCCACCAAGGCCAGGGCCGGTGGCGCTGTCGTGGCCTGGGGGTTTGGTCACAACGGCTCTCAAAATGTGCCGCTGGTGCCGTGGCGGGTGCTGCTTTCGAACCTGGTCGACCTGGTTGATGACACGACGCTGGCCGACCTGGTTGGTCTGCGTGGCCCTGAACTGGCGCAGCTCGTTCCCACGATTGGCGACCGCCTCGGTTTCGAACCGGTAGAGGCCAGCGATGCCAGCGTGCTGCGTGAAGCCTTTGCCCGGTTCCTGATCCGTATTGCCACGAACAGGCCGTTGCTGCTGTGCCTCGATGACCTTCACTGGGTGGACACCGCGTCGGTGCAGTTGCTCTCATACATCCTGCCCCAGCTACGAGACGCCCCTGTTATGGCGATCGGCAGCTGGCGTTCGACCGAGGTGCTCGAACCGGAACTGACCCAGGCACTTGCCGAGTTGAGTCGCCTGGCCGCCGGCAATCGCATCGAGCTGGAGGGACTGAGCCTGAGCGCTGTCGGCCAAGTCTGGGCCGCCGAAACGCCGGCGGTGCAGGATGATGACCTGTTCAGCGCCGACCTTTCTCCGCAATCGCCCCAGTGGGCCGTCGAAGCTGGCCCACCGGGGCAGGCGAGTCAGTCGGCTATGGCCGAGCTGCATCGACGGACAGCGGGCAATCCGTTGTTCATCACCGAACTGATCCGCTCTGCATCGGACCCTGCCGAGCTGCGGCCGACGGCCACGGTCAACGACGTCATCGCCTCCCGACTGGCGACGCTCCCCCCTGCGTGCAGCGACCTGTTGACCATCGCCGCACTGTGCCTTGGCAATTTCGACGAACGGTTGCTGGCAGAACTGTCGGGCCTTGGTCAGGACGAGTTGATCGACGCTCTCGAACTGCTGTTGTCTACCCGCCTCATAGTCGAAGACCCTCAGGACGTCACTCGTTTCACCCTCAGCCATTCGCTCATCGGCGAGAGTTTGGCCATGCAGATGAGTGGCCTACGGAAGGCCAAGCTCCACACCCGGATCGCCGAGGTGTTGGAACAGCAGCGAGCTCCTCTCGGCGAGCTCGCCCACCACTACCTGCAGGGGGTGGCAGCTGGCGATCGTGCCACCGCGGCGACCGCCGGGCTGGCCGCGGCTCGGCACAACTCCAAACTGCACGATCATGCCGGCGCCATCGAGCTGATTCGCCGGTCGCTGGCGGTGCTGGAACAAACCGACGACACCCAGGTCCTCCGGGCTGAACTCATGATCTCGCTGGCTCACGAACTCAAGTTCCTGGAACAGGTCCCCGAGTCACACGGCGCCTCGCTAGAAGGCTTCGAGTTGGCCGATCGGGCCGGCGATGTCGACCAGATGGTCAACGCTGCGTTGGTTTATTGCGGCCAGGGCGGCGATGAGTCCAACATGGGTTTGCAGTGGCTGGGCTACTGGAACCCGCCCGGGCCGGCGCTTGAAATGCTGCGTCACTGCATCGACAAAATGGGCGAGGGGCGTGAACGCACGACCGTGCTGATGGCTTATGCCTCTCAGCTCTTCGGTGACTATGCGAACCCCACCGAAGCGGTGGAGGTTTTTGACCAGGCCATCGTCGAGGCTCGGCTCGCTGCAGACCCTCAAATCTTGCCCACCGCCCTCTATCACCGGTTCAACACCCTGCAGCGTTCGCTTTCCTACGAGCAACGACGCGACGCCCTCGACGAATGCCTGCAACTGGCCTCCTCGAAGGACCTGATCCTACGCGAGGTTTCGGTCCGAAGGTCGCTGATGGTCTTGCGACTCGACGAAGACGACATCAATGGGGCGAAGAAGCAGCTCCAGACAAGCTTTGAACTGGCAGCCCAGCTCGACAATCCAAGTGTGGCGATGATCGCCGACTCGATGTCGATCGCTATCGATCTCTATCAAGGTCGGCTAGCTCAGGCCGAGATCGCCATCACCGAAGCGTTCACCACATACGAACGGGTTGGTAGCGCGGCCCTCGACGTGCTCGGCATCCAGCTTGCGGTGCTGCAACGGGAACAGGGCCACCTCGACCAGGTCGGCCAGTTGATGCGCTGGAAGTTGCATGGCTACCCCGGACCGGCGTACGGCATGGCCCTAGCCATGGTGCTAGCCGAACAGGGAAATCACGACGAGGCCAGGGCTCTGATCGCCGAATACGAAGGCTCATCGATCGAATCGGGAGGCGAAGGCGTACTGCAGTTCATGACGTTGGCCTTCTACGCCCAGACGTTGGCCGAACTAAACGACGCCGACCGGGCGGCCAGCCTCTACGAGGCATTACAACCGGCAGCCGGTCGGGTGATCTCGATGTTCAACGGCATCGTCGTATTCGGCAGCGGATCGTACTATCTCGGCAGGTTGGCCACAGTGCTCGGCAGGTTCGACGAGGCCAACGTTCACCTCGCGGCCGCCGCTCAGCATCATCTTGCGGTCGGATCCAAGCCATATCAGCTGCGAACGTTGCTGGCTCAGGCCGATTTGGCCGCTGCAGTCGACGAGGCCAGCGACGCCCTCGGAGATCCCAGCGGCGCTGGCGACCTGCGAACTCAAGCAGCGGCTCTGGCCGAAACCATCGACATGACCTGGATGCTGCAAGCCCCCTAGGCGACAGATTAGGTCGCTGAGATTGTGGGGCTCTGGCGAAGAGTGAGTGGCCAGGGTCGACGCATTCCCTCGGTGCGCCTCCCGCTGGCCCTCATATCGACAGTGTGGCTGATGGTTGTTGAGAAAAGGTTGAGCGCCCTTGGTAGGGGTCCTGACAACCTCTTGAAACACCCCTAATACTCGCTTGCGGCAGCCGCTATGACTCGTTCGCGGCAGCCGCTATGAGCTGTACAACCGCTGAGCTTGGGTCGCTCGGTACTATAAATCGGATGTCGGACACCCATAAACTCTCTCGCGAGGCCTACACCAGGCTTAAGGCCGAGCACGATGACCTCACAACCCGCGGTCGCATCGAAATCGCCAAGAAGATCGAGATCGCACGGGAGCTGGGCGATCTCTCTGAGAACGGCGACTATCACGCCGCAAAAGAGGAGCAGGGCAAGATGGAAGGCCGGATCATCCATCTGGCCAACCTGGTCGAAAACGCTGAAATCGTCGAGGTATCCGACGACGGCGGCGAGCTGACCGTGCAGGCTGGCTACATCGTGTCCATTCGCTACGAAGGCGACGATGATGTAGACAAATACCTGATCGGCTCCATTGAAGAGCGGCGCGAGGGTATGACGGTGATATCCCCGGGTTCGCCACTCGGCCAAGCACTTATGGGCGCGTCGAAGGATGACGTCGTCACATTTGATGCCCCGAGCGGGCCGCTGAACGTCACCGTCGTCGACATCGAGATCTGATAGGAATAAAAGCCGTGCCAACAGCAAATAACGTGCCATCAAGCAACGAAACATCGAGCGGAAAGACCCTGGCTGACAAGGTTTGGGAAAGCCACCTGGTCAACGCCGGGACCAACGGTGATCCCGACCTGCTCTACATCGACCTCCACCTGGTCCATGAGGTCACCTCGCCCCAGGCCTTCGACGGCCTGCGACTGGCAGGCCGCAAGGTACGTCGCCCCGACCTCACCGTGGCCACCGAAGACCACAACGTGCCGACCGAGAACATCGATCAGCCCATCGAGGATCCGATCAGCCTCAAGCAGATCGAAACCCTGCGGGCCAACGCCGCCGAGTTCAACATCGTCAACCACGAGATGGGCGCCCCCGGCCAGGGCATCGTGCACGTCATCGGCCCGGAACAGGGTCTGACCCAGCCTGGCATGACGGTGGTCTGCGGCGATTCCCACACCGCAACCCATGGAGCGTTTGGCGCTATCGCCTTTGGCATCGGCACCAGCGAGGTCGAACACGTTCTGGCCACTCAGACGCTGCCTCAGGTTCGACCAAAGACCATGGCCATCACCGTCGACGGCACGCTGGCCGACGGTGTTACTCCCAAAGACGTAATCCTGGCCATCATCGGCAAGATCGGCACCGGCGGCGGTATCGGCCACA
>JBOEHD010000193.1:0-20160 GCA_050633745.1 Acidimicrobiales bacterium | reverse complement strand
GGCATCGCCTTCCACGGGGCCAGCTCGGTTCCCCTCTACCCGGCCAGCCACGGCTGTATCCGGCTACCGATGCACGTCGCCGAGTACCTCCCGGGTGAGCTGCCGAATGGCACCCCGGTCCACGTTCTCAGCTGAAGTTCGCACGGTTCCGCTGCTACCTTGCCCCCTATGACACTTCGAATCGGCATTCTGGGAGCAGCGGCGATCGCCCCAAAGGCCCTGGTTGTCCCAGCGTCCGAGATAGACGGCGTCGAGGTGGTTGCAGTTGCAGCGCGCGATCCAAAGCGGGCCGAGGCCTTCGCCGCTGAGCACAACATTCCGTCGATCGAACCCGACTACCGTTCGCTGTGCCGAGCCGACTATGTCGATGCGGTCTATATCGCCCTTCCCGCCAGCCACCACAAGCCGTGGGCCATCGAGGCTCTGCGGGTCGGCAAAGATGTGCTTTGCGAAAAGCCGGTGGCCATGAACGCCGTCGAGGCAGCCGAGATGGTGGCGGTCGCCGACGACACCGGCCAGCTGCTGATGGAGGCGTTCCACTGGCGATATCACCCGCTGGCCGACCGTATGAAAGAGCTGGTCGACACCCGCCTCGGTCAGGTTGAGTCGGTGTCGGCCCGGTTCGCAGTTCCGATCCCCGACAAGAGCAACATTCGTTATCAACTCGAACTCGGCGGTGGAGCGTTGATGGATCTCGGCTGCTATCCGCTGCAGTGGGTCCGCTATTTGCTCAGTGGCGAACCGGTTATCACCGAGGCAACCGCCACCCAAGACCCTGAAGGTGTCGACGTTTCGTTGACCGCCAAGATGCGGTTCGATGACCATGGTGGCGTTCCGGCGGAGATCCACTGTGCGATGGCTGCCGGCACCGAGGTATCGATCTCGCTGACCGCAGTCGGCAGCGATGGCACCCTTGAGGTCACAAATCCGCTAGCTCCACAGTCGGGCAACCTCTTGTCGCTGACCACCGCGGCGGGCACCGAGACCGAAAGAATCGAGTCGGCCTCGACGTACCACCATCAGCTGGTGGCTTTCATGGCGGCGATCAAAGACAGCACCACCCCACCGACCAGCGGTGTCGACAGCGTGGCCAACATGGCGGCTATCGACGATTGCTATCGGGCCGCCGGAATGCAACCCCGAGGCGTCACCATCTAAGCTCAGCGCTCATGGATTTATCCGGCAAAGTCGTTGTCATAACCGGAGCTGGCTCAGGGATCGGACGGTCCTTAGCCACTGCATTCGCCGCCGAGGGGGCTCGGGCGGTGGTCTGCACCGACCGCGACGAAGCCAACGCCGCCGAGACGGCAGCGCTGATAGGCCCAGTCGCCAGTTCGGCTGTGCTCGACGTCGGCGATGAGCGAGCGGTCGAGCAGATCGTTGTCGACACCGAAAAAGAGTTCGGCTCGCTCGACGTGTTCGTCTCCAACGCCGGCTACGGCCTCCGCGGCGGGCTCGACCTACCGACAGACGAGTGGGAGCGCATGATGAACGTGCACACCTGGTCGCACCTCTATGCCGCCCGAGCGGTCGTTCCCGGCATGGTCGAACGGGGAGGAGGCTATCTTCTGAACACCGCCTCCGCCGCGGGGCTGCTNNACCCAGATGGACTCCGGCCCCTACGCCGTTTCGAAGCACGCTGCAGTAGCGTTCGCCGAGTGGGTGTCGATCAACTACGGCGACCAGGGCATCGGTGTCTCGGTGCTGTGCCCTCAGGCGGTCAGAACAAACATCCTCGGCCCCCGAGCCAAGAAAGCGGTCAGCGGCTCGAGCGCAACCAACACCCGCCAAGCAGCAGGCGACGGCATCCTCGAGCCAGACGACGTGGCCCAGGATTGCCTGTCGGCCATGCGAGAAGGCCGCTTCCTTGTGCTGCCCCACCCTGAGGTTGCGACCTACTTCGAGCGCAAGGCAACCGACTATGACCGGTGGCTACGAGGTATGCGCCGCTTTAAGAGCCGCATCGGGCGCAAGTAATGGAGACCGAACAGCCAATTCCCGTCGACATGGATCGTTCTGGCGTGAGTCGCTGCTTCGGCTGTGGCCAGGCAAACGACGAGGGGCTCAAGCTTCGATTCCACCGTTTCGCCGATGGCACCGTCGAGACCCGCCACGAAACGTCACCACATCACTGTGGTCTCGACACCGTGGTACACGGCGGCATCCAAGCCACCGTGCTCGACGAGGTGATGGGGGTCGCCGCTCAGCTTTCCCTTCCGGAGGGTACGTCCGACCTGGCCTGCGTAACCGCCGAGATGCACCTGGCGTACAAGCGCCCGGTGCCGCTGGCCGAGACGGTCATCGCCAGGGCCAAGGTCGATCGCATCGACGGCAAAGATATGTACGTCACCGGTGGCATCGTCGCCGACGACGGTCAGGTGCTGACCGAAGCCACCTCCCGTTGGCGGCAGCTGCGCACCACCTAAGCCTGCGGGGTGACGAGTGCTTTCTCGCCGGTAGCCATCTTGCCGTAGGCCACGATCTGGGCTGGGTCGAGAACCTGATCCAGCGACAGCGTTGAGGTGTAGCCGCTGGCAAAGGTTGAGGTCAGCTCATCGGCCACCCTTTGGCGCAGCTCAGCCGACCGCTCAGGACCAACCGCGGCGAGAAACGGCGGGAGCAGCCAGCCGCCAACGGCCCAGGCTGTACCGAAGCTGCGATTGAGGACCGTCGGCCCTCGGTCGAGTCCGCCGTAGATGTACACCTGCTTGTGTGTCGTTGACCCGTAGCGGCTGTATTCCCCACCGGCCTGCGAGGCCGCCGCTTCCATCGCGGTCAGAATGGCCGAGGCCAGGTCACCACCGCCGATGGCGTCGAAGGCGATCGTCGCTCCCGTCTCGATCAGCGCCGCGGTGAGATCGTCGACGAACGAGTCGGCCGAGGAGTCGACCACATGAGTCGCCCCGATGGCCTTGAGCAGCGCGACCTGCTCCGGGCGCCGGACGATGTTGACCAGTTCGATACCGTCGGCAAGGCAGATGCGGTTGAGCATCTGACCGAGATTGGATGCCGCCGCAGTGTGTAGCAGCGCGGTGTGATTTTCCCGCCGCATGGTTTCGGTCATGCCAAGAGCGGTCAGCGGGTTGACGAAACAGGATGCGGCGTCGAGCGGCGACGTTCCTTCGGCTAGCACCAGGCACTGATCGACGCCGACCTTGCGATGAGTGGCATACATAGCACCGGCGAGGACCGCCACTGTGCGCCCCAGGAGAGCCTGAGCCTCCGGAGAATCGCCTGCGGCGATCACAATGCCAGCGCCTTCGTTACCGACCGGCATGGCCTGATCGAGTCGGCCCGCCATAGCCTTCAGCGCACCGTCTGACAGCGACAGCTGCGTTGCCCCATCGGCTCCACGCTCAGCGGTCGCTGGCTTGGCACCGCCGAGAAGCAGCCCGAGGTCTGACGGGTTGATGGGCGAAGCCTCTACCCGAACGATCACTTCCTCTGGCCCGGGAGCCGAGATCTCGATCGGCACGGCCTCGATTACCACATGACCGTCGGCGGTCACGGTGGACCGCAGACCCCGTCCGCTGATACTTTCCGAAACGCTCATCTTGGTTCTCCCCTTCGCAGAAGCTGTCCTGGCAGACACTAGCGGTGCTGAACTCGGTGGGTATAGGTCGGGCGGAGTAGCTTGGCGCCATGAGTGAAAAGTCGAGGAGTGAATTGCCGATCAGCGGATCGACGGAGCAGGTTCGGGTGACCTGTACTCACGATTGCCCCGATGCCTGTTCGGCGATCGTGACCGTGAAACAGGGCCGGGCGGTGGCCATCGGGGCCGATGATCGGCACCCGGTCACCGGGCGACACCTCTGCTCCAAGGTCGACCGCTACTTGGAACGGGTCTACGACCCGAACCGACTCGAAACGCCACTGCGTCGCGTCGGACCGAAGGGCACCGCCCAATTCGAGCCGATCAGCTGGGCAGAGGCCATCGACGAGATTGTGAGCCGCTGGCAAAACATCGCCGCCGAGTCGGGGCCGGAGGCCATTCTGCCGTTCTCGTACCTCGGCAACATGGGCGCCCTCTCGGCATTCGGACCGACCTACGCCCTGTTCAACCACCTGGGGGCTAGCAAACTGCATCGCGCCATCTGCGGTGGCCAGGCCATTGCCATCAACGGGGCGATGGGGGCCGTGCAGGCCGATCCCGAGGAGGTGGTTAACGCCGAGCTGATCATCTGCTGGGGCATCGACGTAGTTTCGACCTCAATCCACATGTGGGACCTCATCCGCACCGCTCGCCGCAACGGCGCCCGCCTGATTGTCATCGACCCGTACCGCTCAGCCACCGCAAAGCGGGCTGACGTACATCTGGCCATCAACCCCGGGACCGATGGCGCCCTAGCCCTGGCCATCGCTAACACCCTCATCACCGAAGACCTGGTCGATCACCAATACGTGTCCGAGCACACCTCGGGCTTTGACGCCCTAGCGGCCGAGGTCGCCCCGTGGACCGCTGAGAAAGCAGCCGAAGTAACGGGCTTGACCGCCGACGAGATCACCGAACTGGCTCGGGCCTACGCTGCGGCAAAACCGGCGACGATCCGCTTTGGGGTTGGCATGCAGCGAGCGGCGGGGGCAGGGATGGCGGTTCGGGCCATTCAGTGTCTGCCTGCCTTGGCCGGCCACTGGCGGCACCGCGGCGGGGGCATCGTCAACGCCAGAACCATGCCGATGTTGGGCTTCGACAAGATGTGGGGCACCGCTACCGACGAGGGCCGAGACTCCGAGAAGAGCGACAACAGCCGCACGTTCAACATGATCCAGCTCGGTCAGGCCCTGACCGACACCACCCTCGCTCCCCCGGTCCGTTCGCTGTTCGTGTGGAACTCGAACCCGGCGATTATCTCTGGAGACCAGAACCGCATCATCGAGGGGCTCGAGCGCGACGATCTGTTCACCGTCGTCCACGATCTGTTCATCACCGACACCGCCCGCTATGCCGACATCGTGTTACCTGCGCCTTCGATGATCGAACATGACGACCTGGTTGGGTCCTGGGGTTTCAACTACATCGCTATCAATCGGGCAGCTATCGAACCGTTGGGCGAAGCCAAATCGAACAGTGAGGTTGCCCGGTTGTTGGCCGCGGGCCTCGGGTTCGACGATGCGATCTTCACCATGTCCGACGACCAGCTCATCCGGCACTGCCTCGATGGATCGGGAGCAGAAGCGGCCGGGGCTGACTACCAGCGTCTGGACGCCGAGGGGTTCGTGCGAGTGCCCCATCCAGGAGGGGAGGTGCCGTTCGCCGACGGAGGATTCTCCGGGTCGGACGACGGCCGTTTCGAGTTCAGTTCTTCACGATTCGATGAGGCCTTCGGGCTCGGATCGCTCCCCCGCTTCATCGAACAGGCCGAGAGCCCCGAAACCCAGCCGGAGTTGGCCAAACGGTTCCCCCTCCGGCTCCTGACCCTGAAGCGACCTCATTCGATCAACTCCTCATACGGTGACCTACCGGTGTTACGAGGGGCCGAACCGCAGCTACTCATCGAAATCCACCCCGAAGACGCTCTCAGTCGTGGCCTAGTCGATGGCCAATCGGTTGCCGCGAAGAACGACCGGGGTCGTGTGGTCGGAACCGCCAGCGTCACCGATGCGGTGACGGCTGGCGTCGTCGTCGTACCGTTCGGCCGCTGGCTCGACGGTGGCGAGGGCGCCAATGCCCTGACCAGCGATCGACTTGGCGACCTGGGCGGCGGTCCTACCTTCTGCGACGTGCTGGTGGAGATCGAACCGGCCTAGAGCCGGTTGAGCCCGAGCTAGGAAGGGCTCAGCGAGCGTCGGTCAACGTTCTGGAGTCGTTCATGGCATCGAGCTGGTTCTGGATAGCTTTGGTCCAGCGAGGGTGGGTCAGAATCCAGAACTCGTTGGATTGGATCGCTTCAACGACCAGTTTGCCGACATCGTCCGGATCCATACCCTTTTCCAGAATCGCCTGGATCGACTTGGCGGTCTTGCCTGCGGTGGCGCCGTCGGTCTTCGGCTTGGCTTGTCCCGGTCGATATTCGACCGAATTGCGGCTGATATTGGTGTTGATCGGACCGGGGCAGAGCACCGACGCGGTGACCGGGCTTTTGCGTCCTCGCAGATCGCGTTCGAGCGTGGCCATAAGGGCCACGACACCGTGTTTTGCCACGTTGTAGGCCCCCATCATTTGGCCTGCCGTTAGCCCGGCCATCGACGAGGTGGCGTTGATGTGGCCTCCGTCCTCCTGTGCTTCGATGATCGGTAGGAACACATTGACCCCGTAGATGGGTCCCCACAGGTCGACGTCGATAATCCACTTCCAGTCGGCCAACTTCATCTTGTGGGTTGCCGTCGGGATCCCGATGCCTGCGTTGTTGCAAAGCACGTTGACGCCGCCAAAGTTGTCGACGGCGAAGTCAGCAAGGGCCTCGATTTCAGAGAGCTGCGAGACATCGCACGAACGAGCTACGACCTCGGCTCCGGCCGAAGTCAGTTCATCCTTAGCTCTGTTCATAGCATCGGCATCGAAATCGCCGATCACTACCTTCATGCCTTGCCCGGCGAACGCCCGCACCATGCCGAGGCCGATGCCGCTGGCCCCTCCGGTGACGACCGCAACCTTGCCTTGTAGATCCTTCATCCAGCGTTCCCCATGTTTCTACGATCGACGATTGTTTCACTGCTCCAGAGCAGATGTTGACACGAACTCGGATCGGAAAGCGAAGTGAATCGGCAACCGGGCGCCTAACACCGACGGTGGAACCGCCCCCACTCAGGTGGCGAAACGGACCGGGGCCTCTTTGTATGCGCCGACGTGGAGATCGGTCAGCCAAGTCGGTGCCGTGGCCCGTTCCATCCTGGCCAGGATGTCGGTTTCGGCCAGTGCTCCGAGGGCCGCCCGCAACTCCCACTTTGCCAGGTTCGCGCCTAGGCAGAAGTGAGCGCCGTGGCCGAAGCCGAGGTGTTCATTTGGGTCGCGAGAGATATCGAACTCATAGGGGCGATCGAACACTCGAGGGTCTCGGTTTGCTGCCCCGTACCAGAGGCCGACGTGATCCCCGGCCTTGATCGTTTCGCCGTGCATCTCGACGTCGGTGGTTGCGGTCCTGGCGAACTGAATAACCGGGGTGGTCCACCGCACCAGCTCATCGGCGGCCGGCACGACGAAACGCTCCGGGTCTTCGCACAGGCGATCGACCTGGTCTTGGTTGTCGGTGAAAGCCAGCATGCCCCGACTGAGGGCGTTGCGGGTGGTCTCGTTTCCGGCTGCGATTAGCAGCTTCAGGTAGCCGTGCAGTTGTTGGTCGGTAAGCGATTCATCCTGGACCGCCGCTTGCACGACGACGGTGGCCAGATCGTCGCCAGGATTCCGGCGCTTGGTCTCGATCAGGTCGTCGACATAGTTGTGGAATTCGCCGTGCAGCCGCTTGCGCATCGTGCGACGATCTTCGCCGGGGAGGGCGAACCGCATCGAGTCGACGTCGAACAGGGCGTCGGTCCAACGATGGATGTCAGCCCAGTCACCGGGGTCGAGCCCGAGCATCGAGCCGATGGTAATCAGCGGTAGCGCAACTGCGTAGTCGTGGACCAGGTCGACGGTCTCCCCCGCGGCTAGCCGCTTGGCAAACTCGGCGGTGACGTTTCGAGCGTTGGCTCCCAACTCCGCTTCCATGGCCCGGCACCGGGCCGGAGTGAAGTGGCGGGCGGTCAACATCCGGAAGTCGGTATGACGGGGCGCATCGAAGAACACCATGTCTTCGGGTTCATCGGGATCCCAGCCGTAGAGCTCCATCTTCGTTTGCCGGCCGGCCTCATGTCGGGCGTCGATATCTAGATTCTTGATCCGCAATCGCCCTGCACCGTTGGCAAAACGTTTGGCGTCGGCGCCGACGGCCTTGACGTCTTCGTGGCGGGTGATGGCCCAGAACGGCGCAATATCGTCACGCTGGTAGTAAAAGCAAGGAGCGGTCTCTCGCAGAAGATCCCACTCAGCCCACGGGTAACCGTTGCTCTCGTACTTGGCGATGGTGTGAATATCGATGCTGTCGAGGCTCAGTGCTCGATCGGTGACGGTCATGTATCGTCGCCCTTCCCCTACGTCGGACTGATTTAGACGTTAGTCGGCCCGGTCGTTGCACAAGAAGTTGGCTCGCCCCTACGGGGGATACGTACTATGAGAGTCACCGCAGCGTATTGAAGTCACCAAACGATCGAGGAGGCCGTCATGGCCGACACTGCAAACCCCGCAGGCCAGAACCAGAACTCCGAATTCGAGTTTGGGGGAATCAACCATCTGGCGCTGGTGAGCAGCGATATGGAGCGGACCGTCGACTTCTACAGCAATGTGCTTGGCATGCCCCTGATCAAGACGCTGGAGATCCCCGGCGGCGGTCAGCATTTCTTCTTCGACTGCGGCAACGGTGACTCGCTGGGGTTCTTCTGGTTCCCCCAGGCCCCAGCCCACGCACCCGGAATCGCTAGCGCCGGAGCGTTACCCGGCAAGGGCAACTTCATTTCCGCTCACGGCTCGATGAACCATGTTGCGTTCCACGTGCCGGTCGAACGGTTCGATGACTACGTGCAGAAGCTGAAGGACAAGGGGGTTGAGGTCAGTCCCATCCTGAACCACGACAACAGCGAAGCCACCGTGGCCGCCGAAATGCACGACGGGGTGTTCGTTCGCTCAGTTTATTTCAGCGACCCCGATGGCATTCTGCTCGAGTTTGCGTGCTGGACGCTGCCGTTTGGTCCCGAAGATGTGGCCCATGGTCCGGCCAATGCCAAGGGTGAGCGGGCAGAGCCGGTCAGTTGATCTGGCTTAGTACCTCATCGGCGAAACGCTGAACCGCTTCGTCGGCCGGGCCCATGCGCAGAGCCGCCAGGTTCACCAGTACCCGGCTGACACCGAGCTGACGATAGGCCTCTAGGCCCTCCATGCCTTCGCGCTGGTGGTTCCAGTATGCGGTCAGCTCCAACTCGGAACGATCGCGCCCCTGGGCCGCGCATTCCCGATCGAGCCTGGTCATGTGGTCTCGGAACTGGTCGAGGTCTTTGTGGATTACATACCAACCGTCGCCCTTCGCCACCACCCGTCGGATCGCCGCGTCTGTGGTGCCGCCAATCACTATCGGCACCCCTGGACGCTGCTCTGGACGAGGCAGCATTTTGAAATCGTGCCAGTCGACGAAGTCGCCGCGCAGATCAACGGTTTCTCCAGACCATGCCTGGCGCATGGCGTCGAGATACTCATCGGCCCTGGCGCCGCGACGATCGAATGGCACGCCGAGGGCTTCAAACTCCTCTTTCAACCAACCGACACCGAGCCCCAGCATCAGCCTCCCTCCTGAGAGGTAGTCGATGCTCGACGCCTGTTTTGCCAGGTAGAGCGGGTTGGTCTGGGTGAGGATGTTCACGCCTGTGCCGAGTCGGATTCGTTCGGTAGCCGCGGCGACAAACGACAGGGCGATCAGTGGGTCGACAAAATTGGTGTCGCCATCCATAGCGAGTTTGCCGGTGGGGCTGTATGGATACTGTGATTCGTAAGACTCGGGCACGATCACATGCTCGAAGGTCCACATCGACTCGTAGCCGAGGTCCTCGGCCGTCTTGGCCATTCGTACCAGCTCGCCTGGTTTGAGAAACGAGCCGCTGTTCACCGGGACGATGCCGACCTTCATCGAATCACTGCTAGTCATGTGGCCAGTATTGCGGCCCTAGGACGGTCGAGGCCAGACCACAGGGAACCGCTCGGCATTCTCAAGCGGCTCTCCGTCGCTCAACCCGATCGTGTTTCGGAACGGTTCGGGAGATGATGGCCGCCGATAGTAGGTGCAGCCGTCACAGGCGTAGCGGACCGATGCGGCCCGCCGGGTAGCGGTCGCAGCCACGTTGCCTGCGGCGCCGTGCACGGTGGCCCAATGGTGGATGATGACATCGCCAGGCTCGGCCTCGATGTACACCAGGTCGTGTTCGTCTGCCGAAATCGGCGGCAGGGTCTCCAGGCCCGAGTGGTCGAGCCCATCGCGCTCGGGAAAGGTTCCGGTATCGGTCACGAAGTCGCTTGGTTTAAAGCTTCGGCCCCAACGATGCGAACCTCGGACATAACCCATGGGGCCGTTGTCTGCGGTCACTCGATCGATCGGTACCCAGCACACCGCCATGTCTCCGCCGTCGACGGTGAAGTACGGTCTGTCCTGGTGGAACGGTGTCCTGACCCGAGACCCCGGTTCCTTTAGAAACAGTTGATCTGAGTAGAAGTTCACCTTGGCGCTGCTGGTCAGCTCGGCCACAATCTGTGGCAGCGGACCCTGACGGTTGTGGGCTCGCATGCCCTCGTGCCAGCCCGAGGCGTCGGTCTCGACGATGCTCCGCCCGGTAAGTTCAGCCGCCGACCCACCTTCGATGGCTAGCGGCGCCTTGGGATGACTTTCCCGAATCCCCTCGGCCAGAGCCACCATGTCGACCCGGATGCCGTCGGTACTTTCGGCGGTCGGCGACCGCTGCTGTTTTGATCGCTCGGCCTGGGTATCGAAGACGTCGATCAGCTGGGTCCGTAGATGATCGACCCAGCGCTCGGGGTAGATGCCTGCCAGCCGGACCACCCCGTGGCGTAAAAACTCTTCCCGCTCATCGTCGGTGACCGCACGAAGCGGAGCGGCTTCGCTCGGTAGGGAGTCGTTTGCTGCACACATCGTGCTCACCTCGATTATTCCTCGTTAACGATCAGACTCGACCGACATCGAGGTCGAGCCTTCCTCGTGCGATGTTCATTGTCAGGACATCGCTGGTGCCTTCGGCCAGCCGCAGGCTGCGCACTCGGCGATGAATTCCCACCAGCGGATGCCCATCGGTGAGGGCTTGGCCGCCGACGGTCTGGATGGCGCTGTCGACCACCTCGCCGATGGTTTCGGTGGCGATGAATTTGGCGGCCATCGTCTCGTTAACCGGTTTCTCGCCACTGTCGGCCAGTCTGGCGGTTCGATAGAGCACGCTGCGAGCCGCATAGGCCTTGATCCGCATATGGCCGAACCGCAGCCGGTGTCGCTCCGAAGCCCCCAGCGGCGTGCCGCTGCGATGCGGGGCCTTCAGATAGTCCTCGACCAGGTTGACCACGTACATCGTGAGTCCAACGCAGGATGCGGCCATGCCCATACGAACCTGGGTGACCTGGTCCATCGCCCGACTCATGCCTTTGCCAGGAGGGCCGATCACATGGCTCCTGGGAACTCGCACGTCGGTGAACTGGAAGGCTGCGTGGTGACTACCGTCGAGCGACTCGAAACGCCGGGTGATGCTCACCCCAGGGGTGGTCGCATCGATCAGCACCATGGCAGGACCAATTTCGTCCACCTCGACCAGGGTGTTTACGAAGTCGGCATTGGCCCCGCCGGTGACATAGGACTTCTGGCCGTTGATCACCAGGTCGTCGCCATCGACCACACCCCAGGTCGGACGTGGCGCAGAGTCCGGTTCGGTGAAGCCGAACGCCCCCTGCTTTTCTCCGGCGAGCAGCGGTTCTAGGTAGAGCGAGCGCAGCGGTTCATCGACCGTGGCCAGCAGACCGGGACTTGAGCCGAATAGGCCGGGCAGGTGAGCGACATTGTGTTCACCAAGCGCCTCACGGACCACCGCCAGCGCCAACGCACCGGTCGGCAACTCGGCCCCGGCGTCTAGCTTGGACATCGCCGGCGACCGGGTCATCTCGAACCATCCAGCGCCCTTGGAAATCGTTGTCACCTCGGAGCGGAGCGCCCGATGGTCGAGATCGTCACGCTCACGCAGCTCTGTCAGCGGTCCTGCCGCCGCAGCGCGGACGGTCTCCTGAAGTTTGAGCAGCTCGGGGCTGAGTGATTCTGGCATACCGACCCGCCTACCCCGTAGCCCCGAGGGGGGCGCCGCGAGCGTCATCAGCCGCACGCATCATGGCGTCTGCTAGCTGTTCGATCATCTCCGCTCGGCGGCCTGGCTCAGCCGCGCCAAGGTGGGTCAGCTCGTCTGGGTCGACGTCGAGGTTGTACAGCTGGTCTTCACCGGTGTCGTGGCGGGTGTACTTGTATGACTCGGTTATCAACGTTCTCGACTTGCCGACGGCCTTTCGCTGCACGCTCAGTGCCGGTGGCAGGTCGTCTTCGATGAGCACAGTGTCGCGGACCGTCGCAGCCGCATCGTCGAGCACCGGAGCCAGGCTGGTTCCCTGAATCCCGTCATACGGTTTGAGGCCGCCGAGCTCGAGCAGCGTCGGACCAAGGTCGATGCTGCTGGCCAGCGACGTTGTACGGCCCGCCTCTCGGCGAGGGTCAGCGATGATCATCGGCACCTGCAGCGTGCCTTTGTAGTGCATGCGGCCCTTGAGCATCAGCCCATGGTCGCCCATCATGTCACCGTGATCGGAGGTGAAGACCACGATGGTGGCTCTGGTCTGGTCTAGGCGTTCGACGGCCGCCAGAATCTGGCCGATGCGGTCGTCGATCATCTCGATCATGCCGTAGGTGGCGGCGATCGCCGCCCGCAACATGTCGTGATCGCCTGCGACCCCACAGGGCATTACCCAGAACCGTTGCTTTGACGGATGGATCTGGCTGAGGCGTTTCAGGTAGGCCGGGGCGTCGGTCAGCGGGTCGTCGACGGTTCCTGGTAGCTCCATATCGGCCGCGTCGTGGCGGTCGAACCACTCCCCCGGCGGGCTCATCGGGTGGTGAGGGTCGGGGAACGAAGCCCAGGCCAGCCACGGGTCGCCAGCAGCGGCGGCGTCCTCGATGAACGACACCGTCCTTTCGGCGACGAAGCTTGTGGAGTGCAGCGCCGGATCGTACGGCGCCTGATAAATCTGCCACCAGTTATCTAGGCGGCGGTTGGCTGGTGACTCGTCGGACATCGGCACCAGCAGATCCTCGTAGCGCCCGCCCTTTTCGAGCGCCCAATGCAGATGGTGGCCCGTTACTCGCGAGCCGTGATCGATAGCCAACTCGACGTGATCGAAGCCGTAGAACGAGCCGGGCATCTCCGGGACCTCATCGAGATAGCGCTCGAAGTCTTCCAGAGTGTTCCAGCCCGGATCGTAGGGATCATCGATGGCGCCCTCGGCATCGACGGTCAGCACCGAGTTCCGACTCATGCCGTGCTGCAAGTGCGACTTGCCGAACAGTCCGGTGCGGTAGCCGGCATCGCGGAACTGGCGGACGTGGGTGTTGGCTCCCCAATCGAGTGAGCGGTCGTTGAAGATCACGCCGTGGGCCGAAGGCATACGCCCGGTCATAATCGTCGACCGGTTCGGCATGCAGATCGGGTTCGACACCCATGCGTTGTCGAACACCGTGCCCCTGGCCGCTAGGGCATCGAGGTTCGGAGTCCGTACCACCTCATTGCCGGCGAAGCCGACGTGATCCGCTCGCTGCTGATCGGTGATCAGAAACAAGACGTTCGGACGATCGTTGGGTTCAACCGCGTCGCTCATGGCCCAATCCTGGCACAAGTTAATGAAGGACTGGCAATGAAGGACTGGCAATCCCGGACTTATAGTCTCGGCTATGGCTTCCGAACGATTTACAGTTCCAGACGACATCGCCGTCCGAGTTCCTCAGGAGGCGATGCGAACCACCGTGGAGAACATCTTCGGGTCTCAAGGGTTATCGGATGAGGCCGCGACCCAAGCGGCAGACACGTTGATCTACGCCGACCTCCGTGGCATCGACAGCCACGGCGTGTCCAACATGTTCCCGATCTACATGCACTGGTTCGACGAAGGGGTGATCAATCCCAAGGCAAAACCGACGGTGATACGCGAGGCTGCAGCGGTAGCCACCGTCGACGATGACCGCGGTCTCGGCCTAGCCACCGGACCCCTAGCGATGGACATGGCTATCGCCAAGGCTGCCGAGTGCGGCATCGGAGCGGTGACGGTGACCAACGGACGCCACTACGGCGCGGCTGGCTATCACGCCCACCGGGCCGTGCCCCACGACATGATCGGTGTGTCGATGACTATCGGTGGCTTGATGGTCATGCCGACATTCGGCTCCAAGCCGATGGTCGGTCTGAACCCAATCGCCGTGGCCGTTACCGGCGGCAGCCAGCCAGACTTTGTCTTTGATGCTTCGATGAGTTCGGTAGCAGGCAACAAGATCCGCATCGCCGAGCGGTTGGGAGCCAACGTGCTTCCCGGCTGGATTAGCGACGGTGAGGGCAATCCGATCATGACCGAATCACCGGTCCCCGAGGAGTGGTGGATGTTGCCTACCGGTGGCCTGCGCGATGGTGGCAGCCACAAGGGCTACAGCTTGGCCATGATGGTCGACGTTCTGTGCGGTTTGCTCGGCGGCGACCCGCCCGGGTTCATGCGGCCAAGCGGCGACGTCTCACACCACTTCATGGCCTACAAGATCGACGCGTTCTGCGACGTGGCCGAGTTCACCGAGCACATGGACCAGTTCCTCACCGGGCTGATCGAGACCCCACCGGCCGGTGACCACGACAGGGTCGTCTACGCTGGCCTTACCGCGGCCGAAACCGAAGTGGATCGCCTTGCGCGTGGCATTCCCTACCATCCGAAGGTCGTGCAGTACTTCAAAGACACCGCAGCCGCAGTAGGCGTGGCATGTGCTCTGTGAGCCGGAGCGTGCTTTATAACTCAAGGCCTACGTTCACTACACTTCGCCCATGAGTCACGAAGCACGTATGGCCGCAGCCGGGATCGAACTGCCGGAGGGATACCCACCGTCTGGCCTCTACGTGGCCGCGGTGCGTTCTGGTGGCCTACTGCACGTCGGCGGCCACGGACCGGTTCGAGCCGATGGCAGCCGCATCACCGGCAAGGTCGGCAGCGACGTCGACATGGAGCTCGCTCAGGAAGCGGCCAGGGTGACCGGGTTGCAGATTCTTCGTTCGATCCGAGCCGAACTTGGCTCACTCGACAAGGTGGCGCGGGTGGTGAAGGTGTTCGGCATGGTCAATTGCGCCCCCGGTTTCAATCAGACCCCGGCGGTGATCAACGGCTGCTCACAGCTGTTTCATGATGTCTTCGGCGAGGCTGGTGTTCATACCCGTTCGGCGGTCGGCATGGCCGAGCTGCCGTTCGATATTTCGGTTGAGATCGAAGCGATCGTCGAACTGACCCCGGACGCCTAGGCCTCCGGAATCAGCGACGGTTAGCTAGCGACCGGTTTCGATTCCGGGTCGGGGTGAAGGTGGCATGCCACCCGCCGACCGGTGTTGAGAGTGATCGCCTTCGGATACTCGGTAGAGCAGACGTCCATGGCGACCGGGCAGCGAGGGTGGAAGTGGCAGCCAGGCGGCGGCGCCAACGCGCTCGGCACCTCGGCTGTGGCCTGCCCAAGGGTGGTTTGGCCGTCCTGATCGTCTGGGTGGGCCGGCAGCGCAGCGTTGAACAGCGCTTCGGTATAGGGATGGTAGGGATCGTCTACCAGCCGGGTGGCCTCATCGAGCTCGACCACCTTGCCGAGATACATCACCATGACCCGGTCGGCCAGATACGACACGGTTGCCAGGTCGTGGCCGATGTAGAGGTAGGCGATACCCAACCGGGCCTGCAGCTCTTTGAGCAGCGTGATGACCTGGGCCCTGATCGACACATCGAGGGCGGAAACCGCCTCGTCTAGCACAAGCATCTTTGTGTCGAGGGCCAACGCCTTGGCGATAGCGATCCGCTGGCGTTGGCCGCCGCTGAATTCGTGAGGGTAGAGCCGTCCAACGTCGGGGTTCATGCCGACCATGTCGAGCACTTCAGCGATCCGTTTGTCCTGCTCGGCGTCGGTCATGCTGGTGTGGATCTGTAGGCTCTCGCTGATGATGTCGCGCACCCGCATCCGGGGGCTGAGCGAAGAGTAGGGATCCTGGAAGACCGCCTGCACTGCTCGGCGGTAGGCCAGTAGGTCTTTGCCCTTCATCGACGCGACATCGTCGCCGCCGAAAACAATCTCACCGGAGGTCGGATCTTCCAACCGCAGCAACAGTTTGGCGATGGTCGACTTGCCGCAACCCGACTCCCCTACCAGGCCAAGCGTTTCGCCGGGGGCGATGTCGAAGCTCACGCCATCGACGGCTCGAACCCACTGCTTTGGCGCCCGCAGCCCGAAGCCGCCCCTGCCCCCGGGAAAGTGTTTGACCAGATTACGAACTTGGAGGACCGGCTTGCGATCGCTGACGCTGGTCGCTGCTGCTGGATCTTGCGTTGAGTCGTGCTGTGAGATAGTCATCGGCGCTTCACCGAGTAGGCCGGTTCGGTAATGGTTGCTGCAAATTCGTCCAGCTTCCAGCACGCGGCTTTGTGGTTGGGGCCGATCTCCAGCAGCGGCGGACTTTCGGCGTGGCAGCGTTCATCGGCCACGGGGCAACGAGGAGCGAACGAACAACCCGGTGGCAGCTTTGATAGGTCCGGTGGTTGGCCCTCGATGCGGTACAGCGGTTCCTTCGAACCCAGCTTTGGCACCGAGCGGATGAGAGCGTCTGCGTAGGGATGGGCCGGTTGGGTGAAGATGTCGCGTACCGGGCCCTGTTCGACTGCCCGTCCGGCGTACATCACGATTACCTCATCGCACATCTTGGCCACGATGCCCAGATCATGAGTCACGAAGATAAGGCCGATCCCGGTGTCGTCCTGCAGCTGCCGCAGCAGGTCGAGGTATTGAGCCTGGATGGTCACGTCGAGGCTGGTGGTCGGCTCGTCGGCGATCACCACCTTTGGCGTGCCAGCCAGGGCGATGGCCCCGGCGATTCGTTGCCGCATTCCACCGCTCATCTGATGGGGATACTCGGCCATCCTGACCGCTGGTGACGGAATCCGCACCGAATTGAGCAGCGCCTTTATCCGCTCCTTCAGCCCTTCACCCTTGAGACCATCATGTCGCTCGGCTGGCTCGCCGACCTGATCGCCGATGTCGAAGAGGGGGTTGAGTGACGTCATCGGGTCCTGCAAAATCATGGCGATCTCGTTGCCCCGCACATCGGCCATCTCAGGCTCGGTCAGGGTGGTGATCTCCCGGCCGTCCAGTTTGATGCTGCCGCCCATGATCTCCGCGCCGTGGGCCAGCAACCGAACCAGTGAAAGGCAGGTGGTGGTCTTGCCACAGCCCGATTCTCCGACCAAGCCAACCGTCTGACCTTCGGCCAGCGTGAAGCTCAGACCGTCGACCGCTCGAACTACCCGAGAACCACCGAAGCCGGTGTAGTGGGTCTCCAGATCGGTGACCTCAAGCAACGTGCGGGGGTTACCGTTTGAACTTGCATAGGAGTTCTCATCAGACATACCGCCGGGCCTCACAGATTCCGTTGCCGGGGATCGAGCCGCACCCGCAGCCAGTCACCGAATAGGTTGGTTGCCAACACCGTCAGACCGATCAGTAGCGCCGGCCCGTAGACGAGGTTTAGTCGCCGGGTTATCAACGCTGAGCGCCCTTCGGTCAGCATCGATCCCCAGGCCGGGGTCGGGGCAGGCACGCCAACCCCGAGGAAGCTCAGTGATGCCTCGGCGATGATCACAACGCCGACGGTCAGGCTGGCCAGCACCAGCCAGGTGTTCAACACGTTGGGGATGATGTGCTTGATGATGATGCGAGTTTTCGAAGCGCCTGCCACCTGGGCCAGCTTCACGAATTCGCTCTCACGGAGCGATAAGACTTCGCTTCGTAGGATGCGGGCGTAGCGAGTCCAGTAGACAACACCGAGAATCAGCACGATGTTCCACATGCTCGGCCCGAGCACTGCGGCCATCAAGATGGCTAGCACCAGCGTTGGGATGGCCAGCCAGGCATCGACGATACGCATGATCACGCTGTCGACCCAGCCGCCGAAATAGCCGGCAGCCACCCCCATGACCATGCCGATGGCTCCTGCCACCGCCGTGCCGGTGAGACCGACGACCACAGACACCCTGGCGCCATAGATCGTGCGGGACAGCACATCGCGTGACAGGTTGTCTGTCCCGAGTGGGGTGTCCCAGCTGCCGCCTTCAGCCCACACCGGTGGGCCAAACTGCAGTGCCCCGGGCACCGCGCTCAGCGGGTCGTGGGGAGCGATCCAGGGAGCGAAGATCGCCAGGATCAGCACGCCGACGAGGATGCTGGTCGACATGATCGGCAGCTGACCGACCATAGACGCCAGCTTTCTCAGCATCGACTGTTCACGTTCGATGGGGATCGCTTGCAGGTCGCTCGGTGAAACGGTAGCCATGGGTTTGCCTCAGCGATTCAGTCGGATGCGGGGGTCGACCCACGCATAGATCATGTCGATGGCGAAGTTGGCGAACACGATCATGATGCCTGCCATGATCGTTACGCCTTGGACCAGCGGGAAGTCGCGGTTACGAATGCCCTCGATCAGGAGAGACCCCAGTCCCGGCCAGGTGAACACCAGCTCGATCACCGTTGCCACGTTGATCATGACGACGAAGTTCACGCCGGTGAGGGTGATAAGCGGAATCAGGGCGTTCTTGAAGGCGTGCTTCAGTACCACCTTGCGTTCCGGCATGCCCTTAAGCCGCGCCAGTTTGACGAAGTCAGCATCGAGGATGTCGAGCATCGATGAACGCACCAGCCGTAAGGTCGACGCCGCGAAATACCAGCCGATCGCAATTGCAGGCATCACCAAGTGTTTCCAGGTCCCGATGCCGAACACCGGTAACCATCTCAATTGCACGGCGAACACGAACATCATGGCAAAGCCGAGGATGAAACCGGGAATGGCCATGCCCGTGAGGGCAACAACCTTCGAGACGGTGTCCATCCACTGTCCGTTGTAAACCGCCGAGATGATGCCTGCCGGAATGCCAACGATCAGAGCGAACGCCAGCGCCGCGCTTACCAGCAACAGTGAATTCGGGAGCCGATCAAAATAGAGGTCCCGTACCGGTTGGCCGCTCTGGAACGAGGTACCGAAGTCGCCCCGAACCAGCTCAGATAGGAATGTGCCGAACTGCGCTGGCAGCGATTTATCGGTGCCGATTTCCTCTCTGATGGCCTGTAGTTCTTCGGCCGACGCCCCATCCGGTGCCAGCAAGAATGCTGGGTCACCGGTGAGGCGCACTAGGCCGAAGATCGTGGTGGCCAGGATCACCAGGGTGATCAGACTGTAGAGGACTCTCCGTGCGAAGAACTTCCGCATGCTTTACTCCTTCGGTGTCCTGGCCGGGTATCGCTAGTTGCTGACCGTGATGTCTTCCCACGGTCCTGGGTAGACGTACTGCGGAATCTGGGCCCACACCTCGTTGCCCGGTTGCTCGACGTCAGGCCCCTGAGCCATGTTCAATCCCAGGGTGTAGACGTAGGGGAAGATGTGCTCGTCGATGATGTACTGCTGGATTTGCTCCAGTAGTGCGGCCCGCTCATCCGGGTCGGTCGACGCCTCGTACTCGGCGAACGGATCGTCGATGTTCGGGTCGCAAACTCGTGATGCCGCTCCGCCACATGCTGCGAAGTTTCGGATCCGGACCGCTGCGTCACCGCCGGCACCGGAGATGTTTACCACGATGCCTTCGAAGGTCGCATCGGTTCCGCTGTTGACCTGAGCCAGGAACTCACCGCGGTCCATCTGGACCAGGTTGGTTGTGATCCCGATTTCGCCAAGCATCTGGATGACCCGCTCGCCGAGGCTGAAGTAGTTGGGCAGCGGCGTGAGGGCCGAAACCTCGAAGCCATCGGCATAGCCGGCCTCTGCCATGAGCTCCCGGGCCCGGTCGAGATCTTGCTCGATCGGCTCGGCTTCGAGCGCTCCCTGCTGCTGGCGAGGAATCCACTGTCCCGTGGTCTCGCCGCCGCCACCGGTTTCGTCCTGGTTGATGGCCTCTCGGTCGAGGGCGATCGTCACCGCCTCGCGCACTCGAATGTCGTTGAACGGACTCTCGGGATCGTCGTAGCCGATGAACTCGATCCAGAAGGGCACGGCCGTCGTCGGCACGAGCTCAACGTTGGGATCGTCCTCAACGGTCTGCAGGAGATCGCCGGTCATGACATTGGCCAGGTCCAGCTCGCCGGTACTGACGGCGGCATAGCGGGTGGCCGGGTCGGTGATGGCGTTCCAGTTGAGCGTGGCGACACCGGGATTCTTTTTCCAGTAGTCGGTGTTCGCCTCGTAGACGATCTTCACGTTGTCCTGATTCTCGACGAACTTGAAGGGGCCAGCCCCGATGGGTGCTTCGATGAAGCCCTCAGGCCCAACCTCTTGGTAGTAGTCGCTGGG
>JBOEHD010000192.1:0-14632 GCA_050633745.1 Acidimicrobiales bacterium | reverse complement strand
ACCCCTAACTTACTCAGGGCCTATGACACCGAAGCAGCGAATCTGAAACCCCTCTGCTCAGGTCCTAGGCTGCAGCATGGTCGAGATCATGCGAGACGATGCCACTCTGGCGATCTACTCAACCGACAACTCCATCTATCAGGTGCGGCCTGCGGCGGTGGCGTTGCCATCGAGCGCCGACCAGATCGCCCAGCTGCTGGCTGAGAATCATCGGTCGGCTCAACCGAAGCCGCTGGTAGCCCGGGGCGGGGGTACCGGCACCAACGGGCAGAGCCTCACCAATGGCCTGGTGGTGGATGTAAAGCGGAACCTCAACAACATCATCTCGATCGACCCTGAGCGACTCGAAGCAGTGGTCGAACCAGGCGTCGTCACCGCCCAGTTGAACGCCGAGCTGGCCAAGCACGGCCTGTTCTGGGCCCCGCATACCTCAACCCTGAACCGCGCCACGGTCGGCGGCATGATTTCCACCGACGCCGCTGGCAAAGGCTCGCTGGTCCATGGCCGAGCCCACCGCCACGTGCTCTCGCTCGAAGTACTAATGGCCGACGGAACAGCGTTCACCGCCGAGCCGACCCCCGTTGCCGAGGCCCAACGTCTCGCCGCCGATCCGGACGACCCCGCCGGCCCACTTTGGCGGGCCCTGCTCGATCTACCGATCGAAGAGGGGGTCGACTTTGGCTTCCCCGAATTGGCCCGTGGGTTCAGCGGCTACGGCATCGACCGCCTGCGTCGTGGCGACATGATCGACCCGATCGCTCTGATCTGCGGCGCCGAGGGCACGCTGGCGGTTATCACCCGGGCCACGATTCGTCTGACGAAGCTGCCGACTACAACGGTGCTGCTCGTCGCCAGCTACGACTCGTTCGGCGAGGCGCTCGAAGATGCGGTCGAACTTCGGAACTCCGGCCCGACCGCCATCGAGTCATTCGACGAAACCACCCTGGAACGAGGTCGCTCATCGCCTGCATGGCCCGCGCTGGGAGCGGTTGTCGGCGAACACCGAGGGTCGGTCCTGCTCCTCGAATACAGCAGCAGTGAACCAAACAGCACAGCGGAATCCGATTCGCCGATCGACTTAGCAGCAGCTGAGGCGGCACTGGCGGCCACCGGTCGCAGCCGAGCGGTTAAGGCGCTGATCGACCCCGCCGACCAGGCTGCGGCCTGGAAGGTTCGGGCCGATGCGGTCGGCCTGCTAGCCAAGGTCGCCACCGGCGGGCCGGAACGTTCGGCCAGGCCAACGGCGTTCGTTGAAGACTGCGCGGTGCCGGTGGCGGCGATGAGCGAATTCATCGCCGGTTTCCGAGCCACACTCGACCAGGCCGGCGTTAGCTATGGCATGTTCGGTCACGCCGACGTTGGTTGCGTACACGTACGCCCGGCGCTCGACCTCACCGACCCGGAGCATGAAACGATGGTCCGGTCGATAACCGATTCGGTGGTCGACTTGCTGCAACAGCACGGTGGCGTGCTGTGGGGCGAACACGGCCGGGGCTTTCGAGGTGACTCGGTCGAGAAGTTCCTCCGGCCCGAGACCATCGACATCATGAAGCAGGTCAAGGCGGCTTTCGATCCCAAGGATCTACTCAACCCAGGCAAGCTCTACCGGCCAGCCGGGACCGCCGAGGCAATCGTGGCGGTCGACGAACCACCATTGCGAGGCCAGGCCGATCGACAGGTTCCGGTCAGCGTAAGACGGCACTTCGATTCGGCGTTCGCCTGCAACGGCAACGGGCTATGCCATCACTACGGCGGAGCGGAGGTGATGTGCCCCTCATACAAGGTCAGCGGCGATCCGGCGTTGTCGCCGAGAGGTCGGGCCGACCTGCTGCGGGCCTGGTTGAATGGGCGCTCTACCCGATCCGGTGACGACCCCAATACCGGGCTGGAAGAAGCCATCGCATCGAACCTACATCAGTGTCTGTCGTGTTCGGCGTGCAGCGGTCGCTGCCCTGTCGAAGTCGACATCCCGGAGATGAAGTCACGGTTCCTCGAGCAGTACTACGAGAACCGACGACGACCAGCGAGCCACGCGCTGCTGAGCCGTTTCGAACAGCTAGCCGCTCTGGCAGCCAGAGCCCCACGGCTGGCGGGCTTCGGCTCAAAGCCGGCCGGGCAGGCCCTCGGCCTCGTCGACCTGCCGGCCCCGAAGCCGTTCAAACCAGCGGCGGGGTCGAGCCGCGGCCTGACCAAGTTCGATCCAAGTGACCCGACCGTCGATCCAGAGATCGACGTTGTGATCATGCCAGATGTGTTCACCAGTGCGCTCGAACCGGCGACCCTTCACAAGTCGGTGGCGGTGCTTGAAGCGATCGGTCTTTCGGTCACGGTTGCCTCGTTCGTTCCCTCTGGCAAGTTCGATCACGTGAAGGGCAAGCGAGCGGCGTTCCGCAAGGCCGCTGCCGCTCAGGACAAGATGGTTCGCTCGATCCTGAACGCCGGGGCTCAGCCGGTGGTGATCGAGCCAGCCATCGCCCTTTTGCACCGGTCGGAGTACAAGCACATCGCGCCAGACGGCCAGGGTGGCGGCACTGGAGAGGGCACAGGAGACAGGGTCCGACACCTAGTCGAGGTACTCGATGAAAATCGCAGCCGCATTCCAAAGGCCGCGAATCCGCAGACGCTGAACCTACTGAACCACTGCACCGAGCAAGCCACGGCACCCCATGTGGTGGCAGCTTGGCAGCGGGTGCTTACCGCCGCCGGGCATACGGTCAACACGCCGAGCGTTGGCTGTTGCGGCATGGCCGGGATCTTCGGTCACGAAGTCGGGAACCAGGCGATGTCCCGCCAGCTGTGGGACCTGACCTGGGACGCCCCGGTCGCCGACGACCAGGCGATTCCGGTAGCCACCGGCTACTCGTGCCGCTCCCAGGCTGGCCGGTTCGGGGAGCAGACGGTGCTTCACCCGATCGCCATGCTCTAACCCGATCGCGGTGCTTCACCCGATCGCCATGCTCTAACCCGATCGCCATGCTCTAACCCTCTAGCTCCCGATTGGGCTGGAGGCCTCGATCAGTCGACGGCGATCAGTCGCCAGCGATCAATCGACGGCGGGCCTTGGTCTGGAGCAGACCGAGTTCGAGTACCACGAGGCCGATCAGCCCCATGGTTATGGCCCCTCCGGTCGATAGCCAGCCGAGCAACAGCACCAACACCGTTCCGGCAACCCAGGCAAAGTCGTTTAGCGAAATCACCTGGCTCCAGCGGGCCAATGTCGATGTGCTGGTGCGGGATACGGCGAAGACCGCTCCGGCGAACCCGAGCAATCCGACACCAAGCAGGCGGATAATCCAAACCTGCTCGACGCCGAGAAAGTCAGCGGCGGGCCCGGCGGCCACAACCCCGATTGCCCCGCTCAGGGTCGAGAACGCGGAGTTCGCTCGCAGCAAATTTCGTAGGCGGGCGGAGGCCCTATCAACACCCATCAGCGGTGTGGTCGCCTCAGCAGCGTCGGCAGTGCCGAATTGATTACTCATAACAGCTTCATTTCCCATGACAGGCCTCCTGGCCCGGCGAACCCCTGTCCGCCGTTAACTTCAGACTGAAGGCAACCGGGTAGGAAAGCCATTACCTGTCACGTAGTCGCCGCCAACCACCTGGTCGACAAGTCAGCCAAGAACAGCGCTCGACTAGCGCCAGTTCTGGCCGCCGCCGTACACGTTGATTTTCTCGCCGGTGATGTAGCTGGCTTTCTCCGACACGAAGAACCGCACTGCGTTGGCGATGTCTTCAGGCTGACATACCCGACCAAAGGGCATGGCCTCGGCCAGGGTCGTGATGTCGTCGATTCCGGCCGCGCCCTTCACCAGTCGCCGACCCATGTCGGTTTCGACCAGGCCGGGCGCAACGATATTGACCCGGATCCCGCTGTCTCTTTCCTCTTTTGCCAACGTCATAGCCAACGACTCAGCGGCCGCCTTGCCCATGCTGTACGGAGCGCCGTTAGCGGCATGACCCAGGGTTGCCACCGATGAGATACAGACGATGTCGGCCCGGTCGTGGGTGCGAAGATGGGGCACGGCAACGGAGAACAGATGGTGAGGGCCGAGAGCGTGGGTCGCCATGACCCGCTGCAATTCCTCGGGTTCGGTGTCGGCCACCGAGCGGCCTCGGCTGGCGATGCCACCGTTGTTAACCAGAATCTGGAAGCCGCCAAATCGGTCGATCACCTCGGCCACGTTGCGAACATTGTCGTCGGTCACCGAGACGTCGCCCTGGATGGCCATCGCTGCTCGACCCATCGCTTCGATCTCGGCCACGGTTTCGGCCGCCGCCTCACCGTCTTTGCGGTAGGTGATGGCAACATCGATGCCATCCTCGGCCAAACCGAGGGCGATACCCCGCCCGATACCTCGGCCACCGCCGGTTACAAGTGCTACTCGATCAGCCATCTGCTGCCTCTCTCGATAAATGTCGTAGTCTCGGCTCTGCCGGATACCAGTGCTACCACAGCGGCCACCTTTTGGGCGAAGCGCTTAGTCAGCGGTACGTTCTTCGCGATGCGTTCAAATCCGGTCAAGGAACTACTAGCAGCTGGCGAAACGGCATACGGGACGATGGTGTTCGAGTTCCTCAGCGCCGGACTGCCGCAAATTCTGCAGAACGCCGGGGCCAACTTCGTGTTCTACGACATGGAACACAGCGGCTTCTCGATGGATGAGATGAAAACGCAGCTCGCCCTTTGCCGGGGCCTGGACATCGTGCCGCTGGTCCGGCCGCCGGACACCACCTACCAGTACACCGCTCGCCTGCTCGACCTGGGAGCCATGGGCATGCTGTTTCAAATGTGTGAGACAGCCGAGCAAGCCGAAGAGTTTGTGCGCTGGACCAAATACCCGCCGGAGGGTCGCCGGGGCGCCATGTTCGGCGGCGCTCACGACGACTACAGCTCTCTGACCGTGCCGGAGATCATCGACGGCGCCCACGACCGCACCATGGTGTGCGTGCTGATCGAGTCGGCAAAGGGTGTGGCCAACGCCGAGGAGATCATGGCGGTGCCCGGCGTCGACGTTGCTCACCTCGGCCACGGCGACCTATCGCTCTCACTGGAGGTTCCGGGGCAAACCGATCACCCGGACATGGTGGCCGGGATCGACAAGATCCTCGCCGCCTGCGAAAACAACGGTAAGGCCGCGGCCTGCCTGGCCGGGTCGGTAGAAATCGGGCAAGACTGGATTCGACGGGGCTTTCGAATGGTCAGCTACAGCTACGACATCGGCCTGATGACCTCAGCGTTGACCGCGGGGATCGACCAGCTCAAGGCAAGTAATCAAACCGCAAGCAAGTCAGCGGAAGCGAAATAGGAGTAGGCATGTCGGTTGAAACAACCCTCAGCGATCAGCAGGTCGAGGAGTATCGACGTCAGGGCTGGATTGTGATCCCTAACGTGTTCTCCGCTGACGAGGTCGAGATGCTTGGCACCGCGGCCACCGAAGTGCTGGAACGTCCGGGCCCCGAGGTCGGTCGAGAAGACGATGGGGCGCCATCGATCTGCTGGGGAATGCATCTGTTCGATGAACGGCTGGGCGCCCTAACCCGACATCCGGCGATCGTAGAACCGGCTCGTCAACTGCTAGACAACGACGTCTTTGTTCACCAGTCACGCATCAATATGAAGCAGACAAACGGTTCGATCGTGGCCTGGCACCAGGACTTCGGCACTTACCACCGAGTCGATGGTGTGCCCGAGCCTCGGGGAATCATGATCGCTGTCTTTGTCGACGATGTCAGCATCACAAACGCCCCGCTGCTGGCGGTGCCCGGTTCCCATACCGAAGGGCTGGTGTCGACCGCCCAGGTCGACCCCGACTCCCCCGACCATGAGACGGTGTCGAAGTACCGCTACGACATCACCGAAGAGAAGATGGCCGACCTTGTCGATCGCCACGGGCTTGAGGCCATCACTGCCCCCGCAGGATCGGTGCTGCTGATGGACATGACCGTGGTACACGGTTCGTCGATCAACATTTCCCCCCAGCGGCGCCTGGTGCTGTACATAAACGTGTGCCCGGTCGACAACCGAGGCGAGAGCTACGAGCGGCCCGAATACTACGCGGCCCGGGACTTCTCGGCCCTGCAAGCCCTCGACGCCGACTGCCTCTCCCAATTCGTATCGACATGAGCGAGCTGAGATTTGAGCCTGCTGATGGTGCCTTTGGCGCGTTTGTACACGGTTCAGAATTAGGCAAGGACTCGGCGTCCAAGGCCATCCCGATCGACCAGTTGACCGCAGCGCTGGAGCGACATGGGGTTCTGGTCTTTCGTGGTTCACCGATACCGGCGGAGCGGTTCGTGGCCCTCGGCCAGGCGTTTGGTGAACTGGAGATTCTGCCCGAGCCAGACAAACGACATCCGGATCACCCGGAGATCTTCAACCTCAGCAATGTGCGACCAGACGGCGAAGTGGTGCAGTTCGACGAACCCCAGGCGGTGTTCTTGCGGGGCACCGAACGCTGGCACACCGACAGTTCGTTCCGTGAAATCCCCTGTCTGTGCACCATGCTGAACGCCATCACCGTTCCAGACGAAGGCGGCGAGACCGAGTTCGCCAACATGATGGCCGCCTTCGAGGCTCTCCCCACCGATCGCCAGGCGGAGCTTGAGCAGCTGACCATCGTTCACAGCTACGAGTTCTCCCGGGCCAACAACCCCGGGCATATGGACCCGATGAGCGCCGAGGAACGGGCAAAGTACCCGCCGGTTGAACATCCGCTGGTTCGGCTGCACCCTGACGGTCGACGCTCGCTCTACATGGGTGGTCACGCCAGCCACATCGTCGGCATGGACGAAGACGAGGGTCGGCAGCTATTGGCCGAGCTGGTGACCTTCGCCAGCGACGAACGTTTTGTATACCGACATCATTGGCGGGCGAACGACCTTGTGGTTTGGGACAACCGATCGACCCTGCATCGGTTGAGGCCGTACGACATCGCCAATCATGCACGGGTGATGCAGCGGATCACCGTCGCTGGCGTAGACCCAGTGGTTCCCGCGGTATCAGCGCTCTAGGCATCAACGTTCAGGATCCGGTTCGCCATCGACTGCACCGCGTGGTCGAAGAAGACCTCGGGGTCATTCACCGCGTTTTTGAAGTGTCCGTACAGCTCGAGGCTGATGAGGCCAAACAGTTCGGCCCAGGATTCAACGCCCGCCGCCACGGTCGCTGGCTCCGCCGCTCCACCGGTGAACGCCAGCAGGTCGGCGAGGGCCGAGTCAAGGGTGGCGTCTGACGCCTCGGTCTCGACCGACCGATCCGGTGAGGGGTCCCGGGGCAGTGCGTCGAACAGTACTGTGAGCAAGGCCCTAGGAATTCTGGTCGCCGGGTCGATGGTGTCCTGAGGCGCGATATAGCCAGGCACCGGTGAGCCGTAGATCAACGCCCATTCGTTGGGATTGGCGATGGCCCACCAACGGAGAGCTCGACTCATGGCGACGAATCGGCCAACGTGATCTGTCCGGTCCCGCTCGGCGTCGGCATCTTCCACCAGTTGAGCTGATGCGTTGTAGGCGTCGACGATGAGGGCGGTGAGTAGCTCCTCCCGACTTGCGAAGTAGCGATAGATGGCCGACGAGGCCATACCAAGCTCGCGGGCGATGGCCCGCAGTGACAGCCCCGGTGCCCCATCAATGGCCAGCTGGCGTTTGGCCGCCTGTTTGATTTCTGCGGTCAGTTCGGCCCTGACTCTGGCCCGGACGCCGACCGCTTTTGCTTCGCTCATCCGCTCAGCATGGCCGAGATCGAAGCGGATGACAAGAGCGTCGGAACAAAAAGAGAGCGGTGCTCTTGTTTTTCAGTTGCGGACGGTTCATAGTGAAAACGAGAGCAATGCTCTCGTTTCAGAACGATAGACGCAGATCGTCAAATCACATCCCAGGAGGGACCCGAAATGAACCAGGCAAACGCCAACAGAAGCTCGCAGCATCACGTGGTCATCGGGGCCGGCGCAACCGGCACCGCTACCGCAAAACTCCTCGTCGCACGCGGCCACCGCGTCACCGTGATTACCCGATCGGGCAGCGGGCCGGTTGAGCCGGGAATCGAGCTCGTGGCCGCCGACGCCTCGAACCGTGAAACTCTCACCGGGCTAACCGTTGGAGCGGCAGCGATTTACAACTGCGCCAATCCCCCGTACGACCGGTGGATCACCGACTGGCCTCCTCTAGCCAACTCGCTGCTGGCAGCAGCCGAGGCAAACGATGCGGTGTTGGTAACCCTGAGCAATCTCTACGTCTACGCCGATCCAATCGGCCCGATGCATGCCACCGACCCGCTGGATCCATCGTCGGTTAAGGGTGGCATCCGAGCCAAGATGTGGCAGGACGCGCTGGCCGCTCACCAAGCCGGCCGAGTCCGGGTAACCGAAGCTCGAGCGTCGGACTTCATCGGACCGGGAACCGGGGCAAACGGCCACATGGGCGACCGGGTAGTAGAGCCGGTTCTGAAGGGGAAGTCGGTTTCGGTCATGGGTCGAGCCGACGTCGAACATAGCTGGAGCGCCATCGACGACGTGGCCGAGACCTTGGTGACCATCGGCTCCGATGAGCGGGCCTGGGGTCGAGCGTGGCATGTCCCGACCGCGGCGCCGATGACCCAGCGAGAACTCATCCACCGGATGTGTTCGCTTGCCGGCATCGAGCCGGTCAAGGTCAGGACCATCCCCAAGTTGGCGCTGACCGTTGGCGGGGTCTTTGTCCCGATGTTGCGTGAGCTCAAGGAAATGCGTTATCAGTTCACCGCTCCGTTTGTGCTCGATTCCCAGGAGACCACAAACACCTTCGGCCAGAAGCCAACACCGCTCGACGACACCCTGCGAGCGATGCTTGCCAGTTACAAATAGGGCGGCGGGTCTGGCGAGATGGCATCGCTGGCGGGCCGCGGTTAGCGTTCGGGTATGGGCCTGTTGACCGAGGAACATCGGGAGTGGATCGGCTCGGCCGAACCACCAGTGACGGTGGAGGTGAGCCGTCGCGACATCCAAAAGTATGCGGCGGCAACCGAACAGATCCAGGACAAATACCTGCGAGGCGACGAAGCGCCACCGATGTTCGTCTTCAACCTCTTCTCAACCATTCCGGCCCTGGCCGATCTCCGAACCGACGGCCTAGCCAAGTCGACGACTCCCGGCCCCTCGCTGCCGTTGAAACGCATCATGGCCGGAGGCACCGAGCTGCAACTGCACCGACCGATTCGGCCCGGCGACACCCTGGTCGGCCAGCGAACGATCACCAACATGTACGAAAAGCAAGGTCGCACCGGGCCGCTGATCTTCATGGAGCGGGTGCTGCGGATAACGACCGAAGCAGGCGAGCCGGTGCTTGAAGAACGACAGACCGCTATCGCCCGGTGAACGGAGGACGGTGAACGGAGAACCAGCGATGACCACAGCAGATCAGCCGCCGACACGGGCAACCGTCGCAGTCGGCGATGAACTTCCGTCGAGAGCGCACAACGCAACAAACGTGAGCTTGTTCATGTACAACGCCGCGGTTTGGAACCACCACCGGATCCACTACGACGAGCGGTACACCACCGAAGTCGAGGACCATCCCGGCGTGGTCATCGATGGTCCGTTGCAGGGCGACTGGCTCTCCCAGGTCGCACTCAACTGGATCGGCGACAACGGCGTGCTCACGCGGTTCGAATACAGCAACCGCCGGGCCGCCCACCTCGGCGACACCATCACCAGTGGCGGTCGGGTCACCGCCGTCGAGGCCGAGTCGGGATCGGTGGAACTCGATCTGTTCATCGCCGATGAGGCCGGCGAGGTGATCAGCCCCGGTACAGCCACGGTGGTGCTACACCGCTAGTAAGAGCGAGCTACCGCGAAGGAAGCGGGGCGCTACTAGCCTGAGCAACGATGATCCCCCTCAAAGACGAGAACCCGACGGTCCGCAAACCGGTGTTGACGTTTGTGATCATCCTGGCCTGTGTCGCCGCCTACTTCGGCCCGCAGGAAGCGCTGAGCGATCAGACCGAAGCGGTGCTGTTCAACCTGGAGTACGCGGCGATCCCCTGCGAAATCAAGACCGGGGAGCCGTTGAGCGAGGCGGAGATCGACGCCACCTTCAACCAGGGCAACACCGCAGCCTGCGCCGACGACGCCACGGGCACCGACACGTCGCAACCGTTCTTCCCCAGCAAGCAGGTCTACCTGGGATTGATAACCTCGATGTTCCTCCATGGCAGCCTGATGCACCTCGGCGGGAACATGTGGTTCCTATGGATCTTCGGCAACAACATCGAAGACCGACTGGGGCCGGTGCTGTTCGGCGCCTTCTACATTCTCGGCGGGGTGTTCGCCACCCTCGCTCACTACTTTGTGCAGACGACAAGCACCGTGCCGGTGGTCGGAGCGTCGGGAGCGATCGCCGCCATCATGGGGGCTTACGCGGTGTGGTTCCCCAACGCCCCGGTTCGCACCATCGTCTTCTTCATGCTCCGAGACATCAGCGCAAAGTGGTTCCTGGGCTTCTGGTTCATCACCCAGTTCTTCACCGGCACCAACAGTGGCGTGGCGTGGATGGCCCACGTCGGCGGGTTTGTATTCGGTGCTGTCGTGGCGCTGATCGTTCGCGAAACCAGGTTTGGTGAGGTCAAACTCAATCGTTCACCCGAACCGCTCGAGTGGGACTACACCGGCGGCGCGGGGCGGGGCCCGCTCCCCCACGTCTTCGAGCGTAACCGCGGCGACGTTAGCGATTTCTGAGCACTCCTGTAGCGTAGGCAAATCCTTTCAAGACCTAATCAAGCGCTGACCGTTGCCGCAACGGCAATGCTGCTCGCTGCTTTCGTCGGCACCGCAACCAATATCGCCGTCCCGGTTCTTGAAGAAGAATTTCCCGACGCTGGCCTGGCCACCATCTCCTGGGTGGTGTCCGGCTTCAACGTGGCCCAGGTTACGTTCATGCTGCTTGGCGGGCGGCTGGCCGACAGACTCGGTCGCAAGAAGATCTTCCTCAACGGCCTGGCTGTGTTCGCGGTCGGCGCCGCGCTGTCTGGTATAGCGCCAAACATCGAGCTGGTTATCGTCGCCCGCATCGGTCAAGCGATAGGTGTGGCGTTGATGCTGCCTGCGTCGCTGGCCGCGGTGCTGCCGGAGTTCCCCCAGGAGCGCCACGGATCGGTGGTTTCGCTGTGGTCGGGGATGGGCGTGCTCGGCGCGGCCAGTGCCCCAACCGCGGCGGCTGGCATCCTGTATGTATCGAGTTGGCGGGTGGTGTTCTTGGCCGCGGTCCCAATCGCCCTGCTGGCCATCGTGGCCGGACGGCGGGTGCTGCAACCCGGTCTGGTTGTCGAAAATCCTCCGCCACTCGATCTGGTGGGAGCGGCCACCGGCACCGTCGCCGTCGGCGCTTTGACCTTTGTCATCGTGCAGGGTCGGATCTGGGGATGGACCGACCCGAGAATCCTGGGGATCGCTGTGGTATCCGCTGTCAGTGCGGTGGTATTTATACGCAGTTCCCGCAGTCACCCAGAACCGCTGCTCGACCTCGGGCTGCTCAAGGTGCCGACGTTCACCGTGACCACCGCGGCCAGCGCCCTGTTAGCCACCTCAACCAGTGCGACCTGGTTCCTCTATCCGCTGTTCGTCACCGAGGTTTGGGACTACTCGATCATCCAGGTCGGCCTGGCCATGACACCGGGACCGCTGGTGCTGGTCGCAATGGCCCCGATCGCCGGGCGGCTAGCCGATCGTCACGGCTACCGACTGCTGCTGGTCGTCGGCGCCACGCTGGCCACCCTCGGCACCGCCTGGATGGCCTGGCGGCTGCAACCGGGTGAGACCTACGTCAGGGCCTTCCTTCCCGGCACCATCGGCATCGGCTGCGGGATGGCCATGATGCTCGGGCCGGCCAACGCCGCGGCGCTGAGCGACATACCGGCGGCACAGATCGGAGCGGCCAACGCCACTTACAACATGGCCCGCATAACCTGCAGCGCCCTCGGGGTCGCCCTCACCGCAGCCATCATCGGCGACACCGCGGTTGGGCAGCGACTCGATGCCTTCAGACTCAGCTGGTGGATCATGGTTGTGATCATGGCCACCGCCCCACTGCTGCTGTGGCTCAAGTATCCGGCGGAGAATCGAGCGGCCCAGGTGAGCGAACCGGTGTAGCGAGCGGCGCTTGGCTTTTGGCGCCAGCAGGTCGGGCGGCTAACAATTGACCTGTGAACCAGGATCCCGTGAACCACAATCGCGTCTTCATTAGCAACCGTGGCGAGATCGCCATCCGCATCGCAAAGGCCGCGGCGTCGCTCGGCATGGAGTCGGTGAGCGTGCACCCGGCGGCCGACGAGTTCTCGCTCCACACCACGGCAACCACCACAACCGTTCCGCTGAGCGAGGCTCCATCGGCTAGCGCAGGGTCGACTGATCCAGTAGCCGCGTACCTCGATATCGAGGCGATGATCGCCGCGGCGAAGGGCAGCGGCTGCGACTGTGTTCATCCCGGCTACGGATTCCTGGCCGAGAACGAACGGTTCGCAACCCGCTGCGCCGAGGAGGGGCTGACGTTCATCGGTCCGCCGCCGAGTGCATTGGCGCTTTTCGGCGACAAGGTGCAAGCCCGGGCGCTGGCCAAGTCGCTCGACATCCCAGTCATCGATGGCAGCACCGGAGCCCTTAGTTCGGTCGCCGCGGCCGATGCAGCCGCCGAACGGATCGGCTACCCAATCATGTTGAAAGCGTCGGCAGGCGGTGGCGGTCGAGGCATGCGAGCCGTGCACTCGGGCGATGAGCTTGAAGAAGCATTCGCTCGCTGTAGCAGCGAAGCGGAAGCGGGATTCGGCGACGGAACGCTGTTCCTGGAGAAGCTGGTTGAGCGACCTCGCCACATCGAAGTACAGATTCTGGCCGACGGGGCAGGCAATGTGGTCCACCTGTGGGAACGAGACTGCTCGGTTCAGCAGCGAAACCAGAAGGTGGTAGAGATCGCTCCCGCTGCTGGGCTCGACGCCGATCTGCGGCAGCGCATTCTCGACGACGCGGTTCGACTCATCGGCGGCACGGAGTACACAAACGCCGGGACCGTCGAGTTCCTGGTCGAGCCGGAAACCGGCAACCATTATTTCATCGAGTGCAACCCTCGCATCCAGGTTGAACACACCATCACCGAGCAGGTCACCGGCTTCGACGTGGTGGCGGCCCAGTTCCGGCTGGCCGCAGGCGCCAGCCTGGCCGAGCTCGGCCTCGCCGACCAGAGTTCGCTGGCCGAACCTCGGGGCTACGCGGTGCAAGCCCGCGTCGTGGCCACCGGACCGGGCACCATTACCGCCTACAAGGAACCGTCGGGTCCGGGGGTTCGGGTCGATGGCTCCGGATACGCCGGCTACACCCCACCGCCGCAGTTCGATCCGCTGCTGGCCAAGGTGATCGGCTCCTCCGGATTCGCAGCCACGCTCGAGTCGGCCATCGATCGCAGCCTGCAGGCGCTGGACGAATTCCACATCGCAGGCCTGCCGACAAACCTCGATCAGCTCCGGGCGATTCTTGGCCACCCCGACGTGCGAACCGGCGACGCCCGCACCAACCTGTTGGCCGAGACCCCCGATCTCGCACCGACCGCTTCTGGTGGCGGCAATGGTGCCGCAAGCAAGACCCTGTCGCTACTCGACAACCGGGCTGTCGCAGCAGGCGGCTCAGCTATTGCAGGCGCGGCCAACGGATCGCCGAACGGCGGCGCAGCCGCTCAACAACCCCTGGTCCAGTCATTAACCGTAGAGTCCGGCCAACAGGGTGTTGAATGCCCGATGGACTCAGCGGTGCTGGAGGTCCGGGTCGCGGTTGGCGATCAGGTCAGCGCTGGCGATTCGATCGTCATCGTCCATGCCATGAAAATGGAGACCAACATCACCGCCCCGGTCTCCGGCGTCGTCGCCGAACTGGCCGACCTGGACGCCGAAGAGGCGGTCAGGTCCGGGCAGATTCTGGCGGTGATCACGCCCGGCGAGGGCGCTCCGGCGAGCAACGGTTCGGCGGCCCCCGCGGCTGACGAGACGTGGCAGAAGACGCTCGACGATGTGGAGACCCTGCACAAGCTGGCCGCGGCCAGGCTGGCCCCCCACTCCGAGGAGCCGGGCGTGGTACGGCAACGTAGCAGGGGCAAGCTCAACTGCCGGGAACGCATCGATCAACTACTCGACGATGGCAGCTTCCGGGAAGTCGGGAGCGTCACCGGCTTCGCCTCCTACGACGATTACGGCGACATCTCGGCCTTCACCCCCGCCAATCACGTTGGTGGCTGGGGCGAGATCGAAGACCGGACCGCCATCGTCTGCGCCGACGATTTCACCTCCCGTGGCGGCCACGCCGACGGTGCGATCGGCGAGAAGAGTCGCTATCTCGACCGGCTGTCGATCGAGATGGGCGTGCCCTCGATTCGGCTGCTCGATGGCTCGTCTGGCGGCGGCAGCGTCGCCGCCATGGTCCCGGAGCAGAAGAAAGAGGGCGACAGCAATGCCAAGGAGAGCACCGGCGCCATCAAGGCCGGCCGGCCGAGGGTCGCCGGCGGTGGTGGCTCGTTCCTCCCCGGCCATCTGGGCAGCACGATGTATACCAGACAGTTGACCACGGTGCCGGTGGTCAACATGCTGCTCGGCAGCGTCGTCGGTATCGGTGCCGCCAAGGCG
>JBOEHD010000191.1:0-27877 GCA_050633745.1 Acidimicrobiales bacterium | reverse complement strand
TCTCGTGCTTGTTGCCCCCGAAGGATTCGGGCATCGGCGTGCCTTGCAGCTTGGCAATGAACTCGAAGTAGTTCCCGTGCAGGGCTTCGACGTGATACGGATCGACTGCATTCTCCATGATCTGGAGCCAACTGCACGGGATCACGGCGTGCCCGATGTCGCGAATCCCGTCCATCGTGTACGCCTCGTACCGAGGCAGTTCTGGAGCCGGGCCATCTCCCACGTAGGCCCACACCAGCCCGCCAAGCTCCTGAGCTTTGCCGGAGCGCACACCGCAACCAGCGCGAAACTTGGCTGACGAGTCGGGTTCGGCGAGGATCTCCACGCACGTTCCCTCGGTATCGAACTTCCAGCCGTGGTAGCCGCAGCGAAGACCGTCGTCTTCGACTATGCCGTAGACAAGCGATGCACCACGGTGCGGGCACCGCTCATCGACGATGCCATAGCCGCCGTCGCCCGTCTTGAACACAGCCCACTCTTCGCCCAGAAGCCGAGTCTGTTTCACCGGGAACTCTTCGAGTTCACGGGTGAAGGCAACGGGGTACCAATAGTGGCGAAGCACACCACCCATCGGCGTGCCCGGACCGATCTGGGTGAGTTGGTCGTTTTCTTCTTGGGTCATCATGAGCTTGGTTCCTCTGAGTCGGGAGGCATGCGGACGTAGGTTCAGACGGCAGTAGGTTCAGATGGCGGAGCTAGTCGAGAATGGTGACGGTGCCGGACGAGCCGTCAACACGTATTCGATCACCGGTCTTGATCTTGTCGGTGGCGAAGCCGGTGCCGGTGACAGCAGGGACGCTGTATTCGCGGCACACGATGGCGGCGTGGCTCATCATCCCGCCAATGTCGGTGACGCAGGCTTGGATCTTCGGGAAAACCGGCGCCCAGCTCGGCGCAGTGATCGGAGCAACTAGGATTTCGCCGTCTTCGACCTCGCCGACGTCGGCTGGGCTGAAGACGAGCCGTGCGTGGCCCTCGACCGTTCCCGGTGACGCTGCCATTCCGGTGATGACGCCCTCAACGTCATCGTCAGACCCAAGCCACGTGCTCACCGAGTCGGTCGTGATACCCCACAGCATGATGGTGAAGGGTTCGGTGATGACCTCTGGCGGTTCGCCCAGTGCTTTGGGTGCTTGCCATTCCTTCAGCTTCTCGTGGATGCCGCGGCGCCGTTCGATGGTTGGCGCCCAATGCGCCTTCGATGCACTCGGGGCGTTGACAGCCCAGTTGCAGTAGTAGTCCCACAGGACATCGTCGACCTCGCTGAGGCGGAGGAACAACAGATCGTCATCGGCTCCGAGAAGGCCGTCCTTGCCGAGTGTGGCGCCGAGTTCGCGAACCTTGCGCCACACGACCGACATCGTCCAGTGCTCGATGTAGAAGTTGTGGTTTTCGACGTACGGGAAGACGACCCGGGCAAGCCCGAGTTTCCCGTCGAACGCTTCACGGTCCTCGTCGGTTGCCAGCAAGTCCCGGTATTCCTCGACGATACGATCGCGTTCGGCCTGGATTGCCTCGATCGGGCGGCTGATGTCTTCGCCAGCCTCGATCTTGGTGATGTAGTCCTTGATGAATGCGTATGGCACCTCGGGGTGCTCTCGCCAGATCTCATCGAAGTGATAGAAACCGTTGCCGGAGGTGAAGTTGAACCACGGGTCCGATGCTTCGTCCCAAGCGGCCTGCCACTTGGCACCGGCGTCGCCGCTGAGGTCGACGTTCTTCGGATTGTCGAACGCACGATGGATGCCGAGATCGATGGCCAGCTTGGCTAGGACCTTCAGCTCTTCGTTCGGTCGGAACAGATCGACTTCAACGCCCGCAACCATCTTGGCGATGCCGAGGTCTGGGATCGATGGGAACGCTTCCTTGCAGAAGCCGAAGAAGTCGAGATAGGCCGCGTAGCCGAGGTTCAAGAACTCGAAGTGATATTGCCAGACCTGAACGATCAGATCCTTGAACTTGTTGTAGTCAGACATCAATCGGTGACCGCTACCCAGAGCGGTTCCCTCGGTGATCACCGAGAGGTCTTCCATCTCGGGGAGCGGCGAGAAATCGAGAGCTTCGATGTCGCCGATCGATCCCTTCACCTTCACCAGCCACGACTGGTAGAGCTCGTCCCAATTCGCGAAGTAGTGGCCGGCCCGTTCCATGAATTGCGGAACACGGGCTTCGATCTTGCCTGGGTCGACGCCGACGGGTGAGAGATAGGCATAGCCGTTTAACACTCGGAAGTCGATGCCGTCTGCCGGCGGAATCCGGTAGTGCCGACTGTTCATCTGGCTGAGCGTTGCGATCGCTGTCTCAAAAAAGTGCGAATCCCACGGGGTGAGTGCGGTACCCCAGTGCATGGAGTCCCAGAACCAGAAGCGGTTCTCCTCGTACTCGCGACGCTCCTCGGAGAAGGTCACCGAGTAGGGATAGAGCTCCTCCCACCCTTCGGCGCCCTCTGGCACCTCGAGCTCGAACGGATTTGGAAATCGCTTCTCTTTCATTCTGCTTCCCCCTTGGAAACGCCCGGCCGGAAGCCGTTGGTTGTGTTCGAAACGGACATAAGCGTTGCACTCACTCCTTGGTGTGCAGCGGTGAAACGAGCGTCGAGACGATCGACGCCATCGGGTCACCGGAGTTCTTCTGGATCGGGCTGACCGTCTTTTGCGACCAGACGGTTTCGGGTCGGCTCTGCAACATCACGATGTTCTCGCCCTCCGGCAGATGCCGGTCCACAGCCCACTCGACGTCTTGCGGGCAGCCGTAGTGCTTCTCGGATCGCCTAGCGAGCATCGAGATACCGATGAGCTGCTCATCGGTGACCGATGCCGCGTTGCGTCGATCGCCCTCGATCTCGACCTTGTCGACGGTTCCGGCGTCGGTGAGGCGGTACTCAATGGCCTTGTCTGAGATCTCGCGCTTCACCACCTCACGCAGCACCTTGTCGACAAGGAAATTGTCCGGGGTCACCTCGCCGGACACCACTGCCTCTCCCAGCCCCCACGAGGCATCGATCGCGATCTGGGACCGATCGCCGTTCGTCGGATTCAGTGTGAAGGCCACCCCGGAGGCGATCGGATCGATCATCTTCTGCACACCGACGGACATGGCGATCGAGTCGTGGAGGTATCCCATCGAGTGGCGATAGGCAATGGCGCGATCGGTGAAAAGCGACGACCAACACTGCCGCACGTGGTCGACGACCGACTCAGCACCTTGGATCCACAGGTAGGTGTCCTGCTGTCCTGCAAATGATGCGTCTGGCAGGTCTTCCGCTGTTGCCGAGGAGCGCACGGCAACGGGAAGATTCTCGACAGCGCAGTGTTCGCAGAGCGCCTCGTATGCCTCGATGACATCAGCGACGACGGCTTGATCCATGGGCACCGATTCGATGCGGGCCCGGATCCGATCGGCGGTGACCTGGTTAGCCGCGTAGTCGTCGTGGTCGATGCAGCGCAGCATCTCGTTGACGTCGTTGACAAGCCCGAGGTCGCTCCACATCAACTCGTACGCGTTCGTTGTGACGGCGAAGCCGGGAGGGACGGGCAACTCGGCCATCATCATCTCACCGAGGCTGGCGTTCTTGCCCCCGACGAACGGCTTGTGGAGGTCGCGGTCGTAGCGGTCAAACCACACGATGTGATCGGTCATGTTGCCGGCCACCTTTCTGGCTGTGAAGGAACGGACGGTGGGGAGTTCTTCGGCCCAATCGATGACGGGACATGCTTCGCACATCTCATCGACCGAGCGCGGGCGATGACGGTGAGGCTGTCGCCGGACGGTTCTGATCAGGCATGCCGGCCCAGTCGTCGTGCACCTGCCACGACGGCAAGAGGCTGATGTCGGGCACCTTCATCTCTTGCACCCGGTTGCGATATCCGACGGTGGCATCGCTGCCGCCGGTGGTTGCGTCGGTGTCGCCCAGCAGCTTCACCCGGACGTGTTCGGTGTTGTACGGCTCACCTGGGTCATAGCCCAGGGCCGAAACCGCAAAGGCTCGGATGCAACCCGAGTGCGTTGCGATGGCGAGACGGGCGCCCGGGAACTCACCGGAGAGACGGTTGATGCCGGCCCAGAATCGTCGGACCGCCATCGCTGGCGGTTCGAAGTGCACCAGTGGAATGGTGAGCCAGTGCTGGATCGGGTCGCCACCGCCCTGTTGTGTGCGCCAAAAGCGATCCATCTCGACCAACCAGAGCGGGCGATCGCCAGCCGCGGTGCGTTCGTGGCCCTCGAGCAAGGCGCTGTATTGACGGAATGCTGCCGTCACATCCTTCAAGCCATCGGGTGCCACGAACTGGAAGTTGCGGAACTCGTTCGCCGGTTCCGGCTCGACGATCGTGATGTCTTTCTCGTACTGCTGGAGACCATCGACGAGCCCTCGATGGATCTGCTCGGCCGTCTCGCGAGCGCGATTGGTGGCGGCGTGACGGAAAACAATGGTCTCGCCGGACTTCATTCTTCGGCTGAGCGTTCGCCCGTAGGTGTGCGCCTGCCACGCGCCCTGGGGAGTCAGACCAGAGTCGGTCGAATAACCCTGCGTCTCGCCGTGACGGATCAAGTAGACGTCATTGAGAAGTTGACGGGCCGAGCTGGGCGGCGGCGAGATCTCCTTGTTGCGATTGTCCTCGGTCAGCGCCTGCTGCGTGGGGAGGTCGCTTCGCTGCCAGAGAGGTGCGTCGATAGGTGTTGAGGGAGCCGTGCGGTCGCGGAACCGCTGCAGATAGAGCGGTCCGTCGCCTTCGGTATTTGCTTCCTCGTCCGTGCCCGGTTGACCTTGCCGTTCTCGGTAGCGGGCGAGGTACAGCGGCGCATCGAAACGGTCGGTCGAGGTGCTCGATCCGTTGGTGTTCGAGTCGCTCATGAGTGCACCCGCATGAACTTGGGGTCGACCTGGCCGCGATAGGAGAAGATCGCCCGACCCATCTCTGCTTCCGTCCACACGGTTGGTTCGTCGTCGGGATCGAAGTGGTAGCCGCCGGTATAAACCTCGTTGCGATTGCCCGCCGGGTCGAAGAAGTACAGGCCGCATCCCCTCGTGGCCCCGTGCCGTGTGGGCCCGGCGTCGATCGTGACGCCGTGATAGGCGCACGTGTCGGCGGCAGTCCGTAGGTCGGTCCATTCGTCGACCCAGAATGCCAGGTGGTGGAAGCCGCCGTCGGGGCCGGTGAGGAATGCAATGTCGTGCGGGGTATGCGTGCGCTCGAGGAACGTGGTGAGTTGGTGGCCGTCGTCGGCAACGATCTTCTCGGTAAGTCGGAATTCCAGCACGTCACGGAAGAAGGCAGTGATGCCGTCGACGTCTTCGCACAACAGGAAGATGTGATCGAGGCGAGGGGGATGCATGCCAACCAGATTGTCCGGGGCTGGTGGCGGGTTGATCAGCGACAGCCCGTTGCCGACCTGGCCTTGGCCGCACTCGAGATCGATGGTGTGGCCACTCGGAGCGACGAATCGAGCGGTTGCCCCTGAGGCCTCGGCAACCTCGCCGGGGTGGAAGCGCTCGACCGTGATGCCTGCACCGACGATGCGGTCGGCCAAGCGATCGAGCTCGGCTTCCTCGATGACCTTGAACGTGAGGCCGTCGAGTCCATAGGTGGGCGCATTCTGAAGGATGAGTGAGTGGTGTTGCTGCTCGTCCCACCCCTTGAGGTAGGCCCGCTCGCTATCGCCACCAGTAACGACCAACCCGACGACCTGAGCGTAATACGCCACCGCGAGTTCAAGGTCAGGGACACGCACCGTGGCGTGCGACAACCGAAGAATGCCGGGAGAACTCATGTGTGCACGCTCGCAAATCGTTCGTTGAGGACACCCTCGTAGTAGAAGACCGCTCGGCCGGCACGGTCGTCTGTCCAGGTGATCGTCGGGAAGTCCGGGTCGGGCCGGTAGCCGCCGGAGAAGACCTCGTTGCGGGTGCCCATCGGATCGAAAAAATAGATCGTGCTGCCTCTGGTGAGACCGTGGCGGGTGGGGCCGATGTCGATGGTGACGCCATGGTAGGCGAGGAGGTCGGCGGCTCGACGCACGTGGTCCCAGTCGTCGAGCCAAAACGAGAAGTGGTGGAGAGCGCCGTTTGTCCCCTGCACGAACGCAATATCGTGAGGCTTGGCCGATCGCTCGAGGAACGCAATCGTTTGGTGGCCGCCACCGTCGAGCAGCTGTTCGGTGAGCCGGAAGTCAAGCACGTCCTGGAAGAAGCGTGCCGCCTCCGGGACCTCTTCGGCCTGAACGAGGAGGTGATCGATGCGAGGCGGAGCAATACCTCGCAGGTTGGGAACGATCGGCGCCGGGTTGACGAGTGGTAAACGGCCACCCACCTTTTCGACGTCGTACACCAACTCCATCTCGTGACCGGACGGAATCTCGAATCGGATCGACTCTCCCTGACCGACCTCGTCACCCGCAGCCACTCGTCGGACGGGCGTTCCCGCCCGCTCGATACGGGTCTCGAACAGGTCGAGATCTCCGGGGTGATCGACCTTGAACGCGAATCGCTCGATACCAACCCTGGTGTCGTGCCGGATCGTCAGACAGTGGTGGTCTCGTTCGTCCCAACACTTGAAGAAGATCCGATCGCCGTTGTCATCGTTGGTTCGTTCACTGATGTCGAGCCCGAGCACCTCGGTGTAGTACGCCGCAGCGAGCTCGAGATCTGGAGCGGTGATGTCAACGTGACCGAGCCGGAGGATTCCCACAGATCAAAATGTAACGGGCGTCACATCGGCGGTCGATCAGCTTCCCGCAGAGCGGGAAGCTAGTCTCGAAAGGGTGCCTCCTCATCGCGTGTCTCGCAATCGATTGTCGTCCGTCGCGAGTGCTGTTGCTGTTCTGAAGGCATTCACGGCGCACACCCCGAACTGGGGCGTCTCCGATCTCGCCGCTCATGTCGGACAATCGAAGTCGTCAGTGCACCGCATTCTAAGCACCCTGACAGACGAAGGACTGCTCGAACAGGATGCATCGAGCGGGCGCTATCGACTTGGCCTTGCCCTGTTCGATCTCGTGGCCGCAGTTCCCTCGCAACGGAGCCTCCACGAGGCCGTCCTCCTCCCCATGACCGACCTCAGGAATCGATCAGGCGAGACCGTTCAAGTCGGCGTGCTCGACGGCCGCCAGGTGGTCTACGTCGAGCGTCTCGACAGCCCGAACACCCTGAGAATGTTCACTGAACTCGGTCGCCGCAACGATGTGCATTGCACGGGTTCGGGCAAGGCCCTGCTCGCGTTCCTCTCGAAAGTGCAACGCGAAAAGCTGCTGAAGGACTGGGATCCGCCACGTAAAACCGAGTACACCATCACCTCGATCGACGCGTTGCAAGCCGAACTCGACAAGATCCGAGAGGTTGGCTTCGCTGAGAATCGACAGGAGTCTGAGATCGGCGTGGTCTCGATTGCCGCCCCGATTCGCGACGAGTCCGGCGCCACCATTGCAGCGATGAGTGTGGCTGGTCCGACTGGCCGCGTAGACGAGCGTCGGCTTCAGCTGGCTGACGCTGTGCGCTCCATGGCGCTGGCGACATCCAGACGACTCGGGTATCGAGGACACCGATAGCTGTCCCGCCCTGCGGGACAGCAACGGATCGCGTTTCGTCTGACGAATACGGTCGGTTCCATGGCTGATCGTGCGTTCGATGTCTTACTGCTGGATTTCGGTGGGGTCTGTCTGGTGAACCCAGTCGAGTTGCACGGCCGCCTTGAGTCCGTCCTCGGCCTTCCTCAGGGAACGTTCGAGTGGATGGGGCCGGTCGACACCACCACCGACCCGCTGTGGAACGAGATGACCTCAGGAAGCGGACTCACCGAGCGCGAGTACTGGGCCAAACGAGCGATCGACGTCGGCCAAGCTGCTGGCCGCACACTCGACCTGCGCGAGTACATGACCATACTCTACGACCCACCAGTTCCCGAGATGATCCGTCCGGAGGCCACCGCCGTGGTGAAGGCAGCGATGGCAGCTGGGTACGGCGTCTCAATACTGACCAACGATATGCGGGCCTTCCACGGACGCGAATGGGAGCGTGGCGTGCCCTTCCTCCAACTCGTCGATCACATCGTCGATTGCTCTGACACCAACATCTTGAAGCCAGATCCGAGAGCCTTCCAGCGTGCGGTCGACATCATCGACGTCGAACCGCACCGAGCACTGTTCATCGACGATCAGCCCTTGAACGTCGATGGCGCCAACTCCTTCGGGATCAACGGGCAGTGGTTCGATATCGCCAATGCGACCGACGCGTGGAGCCACATTGCGGATCGACTCGGCGTGACGACGTGACCCTGAAGCGACGCCTCCCACGCGCCGTCCCCGCCGGCGGTTCGACCAGAGCAAACACGAAGACCTGTTCGTCGCCACAACGAAGAAGGCCCCGATCCGGCTGATCCCATTCGAAACCACACCCGATCAGGGCCTTGTTAGTAGATCTGGCGGAAGGTAAGGGATTCGAACCCTTGGTGACCCGGAGGCCACAACGGCTTTCGAGGCCGCCCCATTCGTCCGCTCTGGCAACCTTCCGTAGGCAAGGCTAGCGGGAATCGACCGCCGCCGGACGGACAAAATTAGTGTCTGGAAAAGCTGCAAACGGTGTGAACGAAACGCCTAGCGGCGAGCGGCGAAGAACTCGCTGAGCATCTGGCCGCATGCCTCGGCTTCCACTCCGGCCGTCAGATCGACTCGATGGTTGAGACGAGGATCATCACAAACGTTGTACAGGCTAAGACAGGCGCCGGCCGCCATATCGGCTGCGCCGTAAACCACCCGTTCAAGTCGGGAGTTGATCGCCGCTCCCCCGCACATCAAACACGGTTCGAGCGTCACGATAAGTGTGCAGTCTGTTAGGTGCCACGAACCGACCACCTGGGCCGCATCGCGCAATGCCAGTATCTCGGCGTGGGCGGTGGGGTCGCCGCTGAGCTCCCGTTCGTTGTGTCGGCTGGCGATTACCTGGCCATCACGCACAACGATCGCCCCTACCGGGACGTCGCCATGTTCGCTGGCCTGACGGGCTTCGGCCATCGCCAGCTGCATGAACTCGATGTCTGCGGCGTCGCGTTCGGCATCGACCGGGGTTCCTGGAGCGGTCATGCCCGAGCCGCCTCAACCACGCCGATGAAATCAGCAACTGGCGTGCTGGCGATGGCATCACCGATGACTTCAAGTGGGAGTTGCTCAAGGGTTTTGAACCGGATGCACGACTTACCCATGTCGAGCTTCTTCCCGGTGGCCTTGTATTCGTCGACGAAGCGTTCTTTCACCTCAGCGTCGCCGTAGACCGCGGTGAGGTAGACGGCCATGTGGTTCTTTTGCGATGCCAAGGCGGCGTACATCAGGGGCTTGCCGTTATACGTATCGGGGTAGGTGTCGAGCGGCACTTCGTAGCTGATCATGCCCCAGCTCATAGCTTCGACGTAACCGTCTGGCAGATTCTCCATGATGGTCTGACGCACTTCAGAGATCGCCTCCCGCCGGTCGTCGGGGAGCTCAAGTAAGTACTGATCAACCGTTTCCGCGTTGCTTGACACCATGGCGCGAAGTGTAGTTGCCGAGACCCCGCGGAGCATTGCCGCCGACGACGCCGTTGTCGAGCGGCGGCCCGAATCCCAAAGGGATCGGCCTCAAGTCACGGTGATGGGAGAAATCAGCGTGACAAAGTCAAGTTTGTGAAGATCGTGAACCGCTAGAGAGGCCGAGGACCGGTCACCTTCGGACCGAGAACCGAGAAGGCGGCTCCGGTCGGATCGACGATAACCGCCTGCCGACCAACCGGAATATCGCTTGGCTCGGCCATCAAGACGCCACCATTGCGGCCAGCAACCATCGATGCCTGATCGACATCGGCGACGGCGAACGATGGGCACCACGATGCGGGGATTCCGGCCATGGCGGTCTCAATGGCACCGGCTACCGGCTCACCAGACTTGGTGAAGACGGTATAGCCGCCACCAGGCAGGAAGTCGTTACCGGTCGATACCTCGCCAGCATCCCACCCAAATAGTTCACCATAGAACTTCTTTGATGCATCGAGATCGGGAGTCTCAAGCTCAATCCAAATGAACGAGCCGGGCAGGTGCTTTACCGATGTACCAGAATGTCCAATTGGCTCCCAAAGGCAAAGCATGGCGTCATTTGGATCAAGGATGGTGGCCACGGTTGCTGTCGTTCCCCGCTTCGCCGGGGGGTTGATGACTAGGCCACCGGCGGGCTCGACTAGCTTCAGCGTGGCTTCGAGGTCGGCGACATAAACGTAGGGGTACCACGTTGACAGCAGAGCCATATCGTCGAAGGTTTCGTTCCTCTCAACCAGGTCAGCCACTGGTTGGTCCTGGCAAAGCGCCATAACCGTTGTGCTGTCTGATCCGGCCTTGGTGTCGAGAGCAACGCCCTGCTCTTTGACATCGTGGTCGGGTACTGCACTCAGTGTGAATCGGTTCTTGAACGTCCAGCCAAGGAGAGCTTCGTAGAAGATCCTGGCGTCATCGATACGGGCCGTATGTAAGTCGACCCAGTTGGGCATCCCGTGGGCATGCAGGGGTAACGATTGAAGATTCGTTGCGGCGGGCATATGAGAAACTCCATTGATTTGCGGCGGTGTTCTTACGAACAGAAAAAGGCTACTTCATAGAATCAAGGAGCGCCCGCTGTTGCACATCCTTGGACATACAGACCCATTTCAGCCACCTTCATTTAGCCACCTAGATCGGTCTCATCGTCCCCGCTTCATCGGGGTCGTCATCGTCGTGCAGACCTGCATCGATCGACCGCAGCACCTCGACGACATCGGCCCCGGGTTTGTCCTGCAGCTGAGCCCTGGCTTCGTCAATAAGCTTCCGAGCTTGAGGGGGGCCGAAGAGCCCGCCCCAAATCTGTTCCTGACGGTCAAACGCCGCCTCAACGTCGGTCATAAGAAAACACCCTTCACCGGTCCGAATTGTTCCGAACCATCAGATCTTCGCCCGTCCTCTAGCTCGCAACCACGGGCAAAGGTCCCGACTTGGGACATCGGGGGGGGTCAGGCCAAGTCGATCAGCCGAACAAGTCCGCCGAGCCGCTCGCCCTGTTCCTGCATTGCACCGAGTCCTTCAGCGAATCGATCGGCTCTCGCCTGGGCCAATGCTGCCTCCTGATGGTGCCCGAGCAGGGCCAGCACGAGGGCTCGGAACTGGTCAATAGGGCCGAGGATTGCCGTTGGCCAGCCGATGAGAACAACGGCGCATTGCTCGTTCGCCAGACCGGTCTCGATCTCCCGGATGTCTTCGTCGGTAAACGGTGAGCTCGGCTCGTGAACCGCCGCATGGGCGGCAACGATGGCGGCGATCGCCAGAACTGGCAGTCGATGGGCACCTGGCCGCAGAGCGCCGAATCCGCCCGACCGACGGGCGAAGTTGACGACCCGGTCGGCCGCTTCGCTATAGCGTCCGACTTCAACCGCCAAAAGGGCTGCTCCGGCCATCCAGATTTCTCCACCCGGCTCGGAATCGGCAAGGCCAGCGGCCGCAGAGGCCAGCGCCTGCAGCTCTTCTTGATTCCCGTGGGCTCGGGCCAACCAAACGGTCTGCCCCAGGGTTACCTGGTTGAACGTTGAGCCACCAAGCTGTGATCGGAACTCTTCAGCCGCGGCCAAACCCTGGGCAGCGCCCTCGAGTTCACCCGATGCGAGATCCCAGCAGGTCTGAGCCACCAGGGTGCTGAATTTCTGTTCCGCTGACGTCGGCGTTCGAGCCAACTGCACCACCCGACGGAGCGCCCGCTCGGCCCGTGGCCAATCCCCTCGGCGTATGTTGTCGACAAAGAGCGCCTGATGTCCCTGGGCCAGGAGCGCGATATCCAACAGGCCGTTGTCGACGATCTCTTGCGCCCACTCGGCAGACCGGTCGACCGACGCCACGCCGAGCAGCGCTTTGCGGGCGTGCAGAAATCCCCACGCCCGCGCTTCGGGGTCGAGCGAGGTGCTGGTCACGTCGAGCGCGGCCAACACGCCTGCGGGGTCAAGACGTTCCGCTCCAGCCGAGCCATCCTGAAAGCTGCCGCCAGCCAAGCAGAGTTCGAGGCGCGCCCGGAACATCGTTTCCTCAGGGGCCAGGCGGGCCAGCGTGGCCCGCAGGAGTACGTCCACTTCGTCGCCGACGGCCGGGTCCCACGTAAGCCGGGCCATGCGGAGCACCAGGTAGGCGATTCGTCCGTCATCGTCGTCGTCGGACAGTAGGGCGATGGCGCTGCGGTAGTCGATCAGAGCGGCAGCCCAGTCACCACCATCACGATGACAGTCGCCCCGCTGCGCCAGTGCCTCTGCTCGTGCCCGATTCGTTCCAGCGGTGGTCACCGCGACATCGAGCAACGCCTTGCCCCGACTGAGGTCGCCGTAGCTCACCGACACCTCGGCCAACGACAGAAGCTCAGCGCACAGGCCGACCGGGACGTCACGCGGACCGACCCGCTCGACCAGCAGTCGCAGCAGCGAAATGTCGGCGTCGTCAATCAACCGACCGGCGGTCAACCATTGCAATCCTGCGGTGCCAAGCCAGCGCAGTTCACCGGGTGACCCGGCAAACGCCTGGCCCCGATCGGCTGTGTTGCTGGTGACCGTGTTGCCATCGACCGTGTTGCCGTCGACCGTGTTGTCGTCGAAACCGCCAGGTGGCGACGGTTGCTCCCGGTCGAGCAGGCCAGAGCGCTCGACAGCGTCAAGTACACGGTGAGGATCGACGACTGAACCGACGGCATCGAGCAAGTGAGCGGCAAGGGCACGGTGGAGCCGACCGTCTTCGCCAACAGCTAGTGCCACAACTGGAGCCAGGCGGGCCAGTTCCACCTGCTCAAGCGACTCCTTCGGCTGGCTGGATTGTGCGTCTGCCAGAAGTAGTGAGTCGGTGGCATCGGGCCTCGGTGACACAACCAGTTTGGCCGACAAAAAGTCGTCGAACGGTGAGGGCTCATCGACCGCTCTGGCCGCATCCTCCGATTCCGAATGGAGGACCACGACGCGCAGATCGCCATCGAGACGAAGAAGGTCGGCCAGTAGGCGATCGAGATCTGCGTCGCCGGCCGCGGCTCGTCCGATGAGAACCAGTGGCGGGTCCCCGCCCGACCATGCCTGAAGCACCGTCATCGCATCTCTGGCAAACCACCTAGCGGTAGAGTCCGGTTCGAGAGGTCGCCCTTCAGCGATAGCTAGCAACGTCACGATCAACCGTTGAGGAAGATCGCTGGCCGGGCGACGAATCTGATCTGCAACGACGGTGCCGATCAGATCTGCCACGGTCGCCACCGCGCTGGCATCGGCCCGTCGCCATGTGCCGACCGCGCCGGGGAAGCGATCTCGGATCGGTCGCAACAGGGCAAACAACGAGCTCGGGTCGACGTCGCCAGCATGAATGAATAGGACCCTGGCATTGTGCGATCGCAGTCCGTCGAGGACGACCTTCCCTCGCCGCTGATCGTTAGCCGATGGCCGCGGTTCGATCTGAGGCGGTCGAACATCTGCGGTTTCGATTATCAATCGGGCCATGTCTCGGGCGGCCACCTCGTCGCCGGAGGCAAGCTCACCCAACTCATCAGCCACCTTGGCCAAAGATCGCCGAGCCGACTCCACCCCTTCACTGGCGGCCTGTTTGTCGAGTTTGGCCAACCACAGCTCGGGTAACTTCGGGTCGGGCTGTGGGATCGCCACCAGCAGCGAGTTCGCAGAATCATCTGAGCCCAGCTCGTGCCAGGCGATGACCTCCGCAGCTCGGGACCGCAGCGAGCGCAGTTCGTCGCTCAACCCAATGGTCAGTGGGTGGCCAGGTATGAGCCCGAGGTCTGGCGGGCTGTTGAGCACTCCCAGCTCAATGATGGCCTGTAACGTGTCGGACTTCGGGCGCCCAAGTAGCAGCTGTCGCAGATCGTCGACATCGCTGGACACCAGATTCCGGTCAAGAGAAATCAGACCTCGCCGCTTGTCGATCTGACGGTGGATCGGAACTTCAGAGCCGAGATCATGCGATGCCAACCGAGACAGCAGCGGACGCAACGTTGAGCCTCCAATCCCGACCGCAGCGACCAGGTCTCGCCTGTCCACCGGCGTATTCGCAACCACCAGAGCAGCCAATACCGCGCGACGGCGATCGGAGAGAACGAGCTCCTCCCCCGAGCCTTTGGTAACCCTTAGCCCCCCAAACACGGCTACCCGCGCCGACGGCCATACCGAATCCCTCAATCCCCCTACCCCCAGCAACGCACCGACAACACAGTACCTTCGGCTTGAATTCTCTTCAAAGGTAAAATTCTAATCAATCCAGCCGGGAGGGAACCATGGCCGTGTCATCGACGCGCAAATTCATCGGACTGCTTGTGTTTTTGGGGTTTACCATCGCAAGTTGTGGAGGGACCGACGAAAGCGTTGGTGACACGGCGGTGGTCGGCGGAGAATCGGAAACCGAAGCGTCGGAGACTTCCACTCCGACAACCAGCGAGGCACCGACCACGGCCGCGCCAACTACAACCACAACGACAGAGCCGACGACAACCGAGGCGACGTTGGCGCCGGAAGACTTCGAACGGCACCTGGCTGACGCGCTGCTGAGGCCGGAAGATCTGCCTGACTACATGGCAACGGTGTACGAGAACAGCATGGCCGAAAGCTCCGAAACCGGCATTCTTGGTGACCTATCGCTGTACCCCTGCGGCGAGGACGTGGTCGAGGCCGAGGCCATCGACGCCCGAGCGTCGTACTTCACGTTCAAAGAAGGTCTGGAGATCGACCCGCAGCCGATTCTCGTGCTCGTTACCTCAACTGTGCGCCAACTATGGGTAGATGGTGGGTCAGGGATCGTGGCCCAATACCAAGAGGCGGCCACCCCCTGCGTTTATCAAGAGGTGACTAGCCCGCTCTCAGGGAGCCAGACCTTGGTCGGGCCGGTCATTGAAGTAGAGGAGCGTTCCGGAGTTCGAGCGGTGGGCTCACAGGCGATCGACCTGGAGACCGGGGTGACCGTGTTCAACTTCGCGTTCGAAACCGACTCATTAGATGGCTATCTCGTGATCGTGACCCTGGGCACCAACTCCGTCCAGGAAGAGCAGGAGTTGACAATGCCCTTAGTCGAGCTGTTCCAGGACCGCATCGCAGAGTGCATCGAGGACACTAATTTGTGCTCAGCATTGCTCTAGACATCGGCCGATCGCGGTCATCGGCCTAGCGGGATGATCACGGTGCTCACCCGGTCGGTGCTCGGCGTCGCCAGATCGGAGGAGTACCCGAGGGCGGTGCCGGAACGGTTGACGCTGAGATAACCCCGAAACCAGATGCCGAGGTCTTCGTTGTCAGCCGAGTTAATCGCCTCGGCGGCGAGGCGAAGGACCGGGTCGGTTTCGGCCAGGTCGAGGGTGTAGATGTTGCCCGACTGTAAGAGGTTGTCGGCGTCGACATCCGTCTCGGTCGGAACGCGAAGCGCAACCACACCACCGGGCGATGCCGCCATCCGGAGCCCCGCTGGCGGATAGCCGTCGCCACGGTCGAACCCGATGATCGAACGTTCCGCTCCGGTGGCCAGGTCGATCATCACAAGCGCTCCGGTCAACTCGCCGCCGTAGCGTCGACCGACAGCGACTTCGCCGACCTCGGCGTTGGCTATAAGGGCGAACTCCGGTTCGAGTTCGGTCGAGAACATTTCGTTTTCAAACCCGGCGTCGAAGACGGTGAGCAGACCGTCGGTGTGAACAACCCCGAACCGGCCGGAGCTGCTGAGGACGATCGAGCCGTCGTCCGATATGGCATGCGACCCAAGCTGTTGGCCCGACTGCAGATCGATCATTAGCAGACGGTTGGCGCCGGGCTCATCGCACCTGAGTCCGAACACCGAGCGGCCGTCGTCCAGCAGCGTGGGATTTGGGCCAACCTCGGAGCTGGCCTGGATCGCTGAACAGCCGTCGACGGTGATCGTGTCGTCGGCCACCTGGCCGGTGAAGGCATCGACCGAGGCCATGATGTTGCTATCCGGCCGGGGAAACCAGATCTTGGCCCGATCGGTTGGATCCCAGAAGACCTGCTCAATGTCTTGGGCCTCGATGGTGAGCTCGACAATCCGTGACCCATCGGGGCCAACAACCAGGTAACCGCCGCCGCGCTGGTAGAGCAGCAGTGCCGAACCGTCGGCGTTCCATGCACCGGCCCCCGGATTCACCGGCACGTAGGCCTCGCCTAGGCCATCGGGGGCCACCGTCGCCCCAACCGTTATCGGGTCGGGTTCAGGACTGATGACATCGCTGGTCGGCACGGTCGTGGGGTCTGCTGCGGCGTCGAGTTGTTCGACCTCGCCGGAGCGTGTGGCCCAAAAAACTCCCAAACCGCCAAGCAATAGCAGCGCCACCGTGGCGACGACTCGCTGGCCCGATCGATCGGGGGGTGGCTCGAAGCGACCGACGGGAACCTCGGCGACCGCTCCGTCGAGGTCGTCGAATGACCGACGCAGCTGGTCTTCCAGACTCATGATCGCCTCCTCCTAGGTTTCGATTTGCCTGCGGGCTCAACCGCCCTGCCGCCGTCGGCAGCCAGTAACGATTCGAGGCGGGCCATGCCCCGTTTGAGGTGGGTCTTGACCGTCTCGGCACCACAATCCATGGCCTTGGCGGTCTGGTCGATCGTGTAGTCATCCCAGTAGCGCAGGGCCACCGCCTGGGCCTGGCGGCGGGGCAACTGCCGCACCAGGGAGAACAGATGATCAGAGGACGGGTCGAGATTGAGGGCCGGCTGGGCACGCCCCCCGATCCGGGACAGGGCCTTGGCTTCCGATGTCAGCCGTCGAACCAGAGAACGCTGTTTGTTGATCATGACCCGCCTGGCCCAGCCAGCCGGGTCGTCGTACTCAGATATCTGACTCCAGCGGCGGTGAACCTCGATCATCGTGTCCTGAGCGAGGTCTTCGGCCATGCTCGAACTACCGGTCAGCACATAGGCCAGGCCGACCACCCGCCGATACTCACGGTCGTAGAAGAGGTCGAAGCCGTCGACGAGGTTGAGAGGTTGGCCAGCCGACTCCTCGGAGCCATCGGGTGGCTGGTCCAGCCGCCTTCCCGTGGCCAAGTCAGACGTCGCCTCCCTCATCTCAGTCGCAGTGCCTCCTGCTGACACCTTAGGGCAGGTCCGGAACGTCGATGCGATAGACCTCTGCGTCGATGCCGCATGACCCGAAGTCGCTGTTGAAGTAGATCCTCGATAGATCCCGGTTCGCCACCGCGTGGGTCTCGGTCCAGTAGTTGTCACCGCAGTTGTAGGTATGGGCCAGGTTGAGCACGGTGGCGTTCTCGAGATCGACCGCCATGACCTTGTGGCAGGTCCAGGCGCCGTCGACCTTGCAGCTGTAGGTGGACAGCACTGCCCAACCGGGCTGGTTGTAGGCCTTGCCGGAGATGTGAATCGACGTGTTGGCGTTGTCGTAGAGATTGATCAGCTTGCGATAGTCACCGGTGACCATGTCGTAGGCCACAACCCAGCCTGCCCTTTCGCTGTTTGTGAAGTCGATATAGACGTAGGTGTCGTTGCCGTTGGCTCCGATGGCGATGTCGGAGTGTTCAGCTCCGGGCAGGATCTCTCGCTGGCCGGAGAAGTCGACATTGAACTGAGCTGTTGTGTCCCACCACTGGGCGAGGACAAACTGCCCGCTAGGCGAGATAGAGATCGCATCGAGCTTGCCGACGCCGCTGGGGAGATCTCGCATGACGCCAAGAACTTCGTCGGAGGCTAGGTCGTAGGTAATGGCGCCGATCAGCTGCTCGCTGCCATCGAAGATCATCCAGGCGTAGCGGTTGCCGTCTGCGCTCGGCGAACCCTCGGCTCCGTCGCTGAGATAGCGGGCGCCGGGCAATAGTTCTTGGACCTGTTCAGTCAGATCACGGAGCACCGTTTCCTGCCCGGTCCGCACATCGGTCTCCCGCAGCGTGAGCGTGCCGGTGTAGGAATTTGGTCCCGTCGTGTGGCGCAACTTGTTTGGATCGGTCGGGTGCCACTGCGGCTCGGCATCGGGATGGAGGTTCGTGACCGCGACCTGCGAACCGTCAGCGACGGAGTAGACCCGATACTCGGCGTCGCCGTGATAGGTGAAGAACAGCGAGCCGTCGGCATTCTCCGCTTGGCGACGGCTGTAGGTGTTGCGGTTGAACCGAGTTCCAGCGGCCGAGGTCAACCGGGTCACATCGAGCCCATAGGCCGGATCGGCCAGAGTCTGGGCGATTGCAGGCTTGGACCGACCGGCGACAGGAGCCGTGTCGTCCTTACCCTTCACAAACTCGAAATTGGGTGGGGGTGGCGGCGCAGTTGTTGTCGTGGTTGAGGCTGCCGTCGTTGACGTTGTTGTGGGCGCTGTCGTGCTCGAGGTGGTTGTGGGCGCTGTCGTGCTTGATGCGGTAGTCGTGGTTGCCGGCGCGGTCGTAGTGGTCGTCGGCGGCGGAGGGGGTGGCGGCGGAGACTCTACGAGCGCTACCTCTTCGAGAATTGCCGACCTCAACCTGACTCGCTTGTTCGGCCACTGGATTTTCAACTCGGCGGCCCGGGCCCTGGCTTCCTCGACATTGTCGAAGGTTGCGTCCCGGCGGCCGTTCACGGTCACGAACACTCGGGTTCGTATCTCCAGGAACTCCACCTCGTCAATCATCGAGTGCGCTTCTAGCGCCTGGTCAGCCAGCGGCGCATCCGTCGAGGGTGTCGATGAAGCCGATGAGCTGGACGACGCCAGCGCCCCAGCTACCTGAGGTGCGGCCAGCAAGGTCAGGATGAGCACCCCGAACGCTGCACGCCACGGTACGGAAACGCCAGTTCTTAGTCGCACAAATGTCCTTTCGAAGGCCTGCGGTCGATGGGCAAACATCAGACCTGCAACTAACACGCACCAGCACCTGGTCTTGGGGGACAGATGTCGAAGAAAATTCGAACCGACCCGTCGACGACCCCCTACCCCAGATAGCGAGACCAGGCGATTCAAACCATCCAAAAGGTTAATGGTTGAACTTTTCAGGAACTTTAGTTAAAGTGTTAAGTGTGAGTGATTCCCCAAGGACGAGCGGGCAACAAGCTCCGCAGACCAGTCCAGACCGATCACACAAAATTCTCATACGACCAAGGAGCACACCATGACCATTAACCAGCCCACAACCGGCACCGCCCTATCCGCAGGCATCTGGACCCTCAACCCCAGGAACACCTCTGTGACCGTGGCAGTAAGGAAGCTCGGGTTCATAAACGTCGCAGCCAACCTGGCCCTAACCGAGGGCACCGTCACTATCGACGCCAATGGCCAGGTCGTCAGCGTTGCGGCGGCCGTCGACGCCGCTTCTTACGATTCAGGCAACCCCAAGCGGGACACCCACGTGCTCAGCGAAGACTTTCTCGACACCGACCACCATCCCGAGATCAGCTTTACCGCATCTCGCGTCGAAGCCAGTTCGGCTGGCTACCAGGCGGCGGGCGAACTAACGCTAAAGGGCAAGACCACCCCGATCACCCTTGAGGTTGGCGACCTGGCCGTTGACGGATCCAGCGCTTCCTTTGTCGCTCGCACGACGGTCGATCGTAAGGAGCTGGGCGTTGACAAGATGCCTTCGTTCGTCATCGGAAACGCCCTGCAACTCACGGTCTCCGCCCAGGCCACGCTCAACCCTTAGAGTGCCCCGAAACTACCCGCTAGCGGAACTGGCGGCCGCGGCCGCTGGTTGGGGTCGACCGGTCTGCAGTCCGTTGATGGCGGCGGCTAGCAGCATAATCGCCGCCACCAATAGGTAGCCGTTGCTGTGAGCGTCGACCAGTTCACCTCCGGTCACCGGGGTGCCGACAGCGGCGACCAGTAGGGCGACCCCGAACGCCGCACCAACCTGACGAAGCGCTGGACCAACAGCACCGCCGACCGACAGACGGGCCGGCGGGAGATCGGCCACACTGGCCCCCTGGTTGGTTGGTCCGAAGGTGGCGATACCGACGCCAACGACGACTACCAGCGCCATGAACAATGCCGGCTGCCGGGTTTCGTCGAAGCTGGTGGCAAGGGCCACAGCTCCGGCGGCCACGATCAACGGTCCCCCAACAGCGGGCAGCCGGAATCCCATGCGGGATGCAACCCGTCCGGTGAACGGCGACAGCGTGGCAACCGTGAGCGGGCCGATAACCGCAAGCAATCCAGCTTCGAGAACGCTGTATGACCACGCCTGGCGGAGAAACAGCACGTTGTTGAGGTTGTAAGCCCCGTAGCCAGCGAAGAAGACCAGGCCCGAAAAGCTGGCAACGGTAAAGGACCGGCTGCGGAACAGACTCAGATCGAGAATGGGGTCGGGATGCTTACGTTGACGCAGGAGAAACGCCGCCATGGTGACGAGGCCGATGACGATGGCGACTCCGGTCTGTGGGCTCGTCCACCCAACCGATCGTGAGCGGGAGACGCCGAACACCAGCACCGCCAGAGCGGCGGTTACAAGTGCGGCGCCGAGGAAGTCGGGTCGATGAGCCGACTTCGATATCGGCGACTCACGAATAGTTCGGGTGCAGGCAACGAAGAGCACGGCGCATATGACAGCCGGGATCCAAAAGGCGGCCCGCCAGTTCGCCACCTGGATTATGGCCGCGCCGATGCTGGGGCCGCTCGACACGCCGAGGGCACCGACAGCACCCCAGAAGGCCATGGTTTGAGTACGCCGGTCCTGGGGGAACGCGGCGACGACCAGCCCTAGGGCCGCGGGCGACATCAGCGCCGCTCCGATGCCTTGAATGGCCCGCCCAACTAGGAGCACTGTCAGGTTGGACGCCAAGGCTGCCAGGGCCGCTCCGAGTCCGAACGCGGCGATGCCGATCTGAAAGATCCGACGGCGCCCAATGCTGTCAGCGCTCTTTCCCGCCACTACCAGCAGCGACCCGAACAAGATGTTGTAGAGGCTGACGATCCACGAGCCAGCGGTCCGATCGATCCCGAAGTCGGCCAGGATGTCGGGGAAGGCAACGTTTACAACCGCTAGGTCGAACATGATGAGGTAGAACGACACGACACAAACCGCGAAGACAGCCCATGGCGACTGAGGGGCAAGCGGTTTGGTGGGCACAAGAGCCTCGTCGCTTGTCTGCTCGCCGGGGTGCTCTGCCACGGGACGAACCCTAGGCCAGGACCGATAAGGCCCGACAGTTACCGTTCGCCGTGCCAGAACAGGCTGCCAATAAGCGAGTGCGTCTAGGCTCTGCAGACCATGGCCGACTTGCCGAAGATCGCTGTCTTTTCTGGTCCAACCGCGACGATCTCAAACAGCCCTCCGCTCGTCACGAGCAACAAAGCTCGGGGAGAGCACGGATTCGATCTGCTGCCTGACCGATTCGATGCCTTGCGACCGCAACGTCTGGCTGCTCCGGCGACGGTCTACGTCGAGGCGTTGAGCGCACATCCGCTGGAACATGACGCCGCCGAGCTCTACGCGCCGCCCGACGGCTGGCTCGACGACAGTGGTGAGTTCCATACCGCCGACCCGGGGTCCGGAACGCCGGTTTACCGGGTAACGCTCGAGCCGGGTGATGGGCTCTACCCGTTGCCGTTTATGGGTCGTCAAGCCGACGGATCGCCGTGGGACGGAGCGGGGGCCGATCGCTCCGCCGGTCATGACCGCACCCGCCAGACGTTCTATCCGGACTCGAGTCGGCTGTATGAGGAGATCGACCGGTTGGGTATCGGTGTGGACGGCCGCTCGAATCTGTTGTCGTCGCGTGCGACTTTCGAACACTTCCGAGCGGCGCCGTCTGGCGGCTATCGCAGCGCTCCGCATCTCGAAGCTCCCGGCGAGGACTACTTCGGCTACTCCCCCTTTCACCTGCGTACCGAACCCCACCTCGGTTCGTTGGCCAGGTCGACGAACATGGTCCAGCAGGCGCTGAACAGCGGCGCCTATATCGGTGCCCAGTGGTTGGAGGGCAGCTCCACCACCGAAGAGACCATGTATTGGCTCGGCTTGGTGATCGACACCACGGTTCCGCTGGTTGGCCATCTCGCCCAGCGAGCTCACCAACTTGCCAGTGCCGATGGCGATCGCAACATTATCGATGGTGTCGAGTACCTGACTTCCGGGGTGGCGCTCGACGAGAGCGGTCGCGACCGTGTTGGTCCCGTTGTGCTCGTCGACGAGGTTGTTTTCGCGGCGCGCGACGCAGCCAAGACCGATGCCAGGCCGGGGAACTTCGTAGCCACCGGCGGACACGGAGGCATCGTCGGAACCATGGGCGGAGCCGGACCACCCAAGCTGACCTATCTCCCAACTCGGCGCCACACCTACCAAAGCGAGGTGCATCTGGGCCTGATGCCGACAGAGGTTCCCGCGGTGCAGGACACAATCGGCGACACCACCACAACCGCGGTCAGAGTCAAGAACGAAACGGGCGAACTGCTGGCCGAAGCGATGCCGCTGATCCAGATCGTGAAGTTCGGTCGCTATCACGGACCTGACGACGAGCTTGAAATCATCGAACGCACTAGGGCCAACCTGGCCGCCGGGTCGCTCGGCGGATTCGTGGCCGAGGGCATGTCGCCGTATGGCCTTATGAATCTCGCTCAAGACGACGCGCTGCGAATCGCTACCTTCTCCGGTCACCCGACTGTGGTGGTCGGCCGGGGCAACACCGGTGGCATGGCATCCGATCTCGGACCGCTCGTTGTGTCCGGCGACAACCTCACCGCCACCAAGGCTCGCATGCTCCTGATGGCCTGCCTACTCCGCTTCGGAGCGCTTCCTCCGGCCAAGGACCCGTCGAGCCCGACGGAGGACGAATATCGGGCGACGAGGACAGCAATCGCCAACCTGCAACACATCTTTGCCAGCCACTAACCAGCCGGCGCAACTGGCGGACCGTTAGGCGTCGGGCTGCAGCGGGAAGCGGTCGCCTGGTAGCGACAAAATGGTTGCGTGAGCCACACACTCTTTGCGGCTAGCGAACATGAGGTCTGCACCATCGGCTTTTGGCAGGTCGACGAAGGCCTGATAGCTCGGATACCAAACGGCGAGGATCTCGTCGTAGGTGTCGTGATCGCAGCCGATCACCACATCGTCGACGGCGACGTCCCACAGCACGCGCCCGCCTCCGGCCACCACCGAGTGGTTGAGCCGCTCCATGTATGTGGTGTAGGCCTCGCCATCGGGAAACGATGCCGCCACGGTGTAGCGATTCAGGTTGAGCATGAGCACAGGGCGTTCGTCGGCCGAACCGGCGATGGCCTTGGCCCGAGCAAACGATTCTCGTGTCGCCGAAACGTGTGTCTCCATGGCCCAAGTATCGCTGTAGCGGCCGCCGCAACGCCAAGCCACCGGGTTGTCGTGACCCGGGTTGTCACCGACGCTGGGCGATCGAGCTGCCTACTAGAGCCGCTCGGCCATCGTCTCGGCGAGGGCGAGAACCATGAGGTGGGTGTTGGCTCGGGGGACCTCGGGTAACACCGAAGCGTCGATGACGCGGAGCCCGTCGTAGCCGAAGACCTTGCAGTCGGCATCGACGACCTGCCCCATGGCCGCGGTAGAGCAAATGTGTTGGGCGTCGGCCGCGGTCCGCCGCAGCCAGGCATCGATATCGGCGTCGGTCACGAGGGTGTCGGCCGGGGTGCCCCGCAGATCCAAACTCACCTGCGAGACCGGCTGATCGAACGACGTCTGCTGTGCAAGATCGACCATACGACGGACCCCATCTCGGAGCCGAATCAGATCGCCATGGTCGGAGAGCATGTCCTCCTCGATGATCGGCTGGTCGTCGGGATCCGAAGACGCGAGCCGCAGCGAGCCTCGTGAGAAACACTGGTTCAACCAGCCGACGAGCAGCCCTCGATCCTTGGTACGTGGCGAGCTGTTCATCGACACAATCATCATGTCGTTCAAGCCGGCGTCGGCCAGCCCAGACGAATATCGAAGGCAACAGTTCGTGTGGCGCTCGTCTGCCCGCTCCGGCGCCCGACCATCGCGGTACTCCAGGACCAGGATGGCGTTGGCGTGATCTTGCAGCCCTTGGCCAACCGGCAGACCACTGTCGGGCCCGATGCCGGATCGAAGCAGGATCGCAGGCGAATGTACAGCACCGGCCGCCAGCAAGACCTCACCGGCCTCGATGGTCTGCCACTCATCGTCGATCCGTGCCCTCACCCCGACAGCGCGATTCGACCCGTCGAGGAGAACTTTGTCGACCAGTGCTTCGCCGATGATCGTCAGGTTTGGCCGGTCACGAATTGGCTCCAGGTAGGCGTCGTTTGTGGTGACCCGTTCATGGGTCAACGGGTCGCCGTTGATGGCGTATGGCGACACTCCCGTTCCGGTCGGCGCGTTGTGATCGTCGCAGGTGCCGTAGCCGAGATCGACTGCGCCATCCCATAGCGCTCGATCGATGGGGCCCCACTGGTCGCGAGGCATACGAAACACCGGCACCGGCCCATCGGCCCCGTGAAACGGCTGATCCCCGAAGTCGGCGTCGGTTTCGAGCCGGCAAAGGGCGGGGAGCGCATCATCGTGAGACCACCCCGGTTGCTGCCAACGGTCCCAATCGTCTGGGATCGGCCGGATGGCGATGATGCCGTTGATCGTGCTGCTGCCGCCAAGCCCTCGACCTCGCCAGAACAGCCGTTGACGCTGCCCGTCAACCCGGCTCGCGGTCAAGGTTGGCCACTGGAACTGGTCGAACTTCTCGGCACCGATAACTTCGCTCGGGTTCAGTGATCGCACCTCGACCGCTGCGTCGATGGCCCGCCAATCCGGGCCGGCCTCGAGCAGTAGCACGTTGGTATGTGGCCGTTCGGTCAGCCGGGCTGCAAGCACGCAACCGGCTGACCCCCCACCGACAATCACATAGTCGTAAGCATCTTGCATGCCGAGAGTATCGCGCGCTCCCCTGGTGCTAGCTCAGCCCGCTGGGGCATTGCTGACGAAGCGACCGATACCGTCCGACGATTCGAGACGAATTGGCAAAACCGCCTGATAGCCGGGCGAGTTGTACCAAGCCTTGGCCGTTGCCAGGTCGGCAAACTCAAGAATGACCGTGGCCGCCAGCTCGGACGTGCCCTCCACCACTTCAGGGCGGACGTCGTACACCAGCGATTTACCGCCGTGCTCGGCCAACGATGACCGAGCCCCAGCCTGATACTCGGGCAGCCGGTCGAGCGTGTGCCACTTGGTGTGCAGGACGAAGTAGCCGGCCACTTTATGCACCGCTCCTGCGGTCGATCATCTTCTGAAAGTGGGCTGCACCATTCATCGCCGGTACCCGGCCTTCGCCGGGGCCCATGTCGCCGAGCACAGGAAACCCAGCCTCGATTCGGAAGCTGAACGGCAGGGACTCCGGCAGGAAACACTCGACGTCATTGCAGGCCTGCCAGCGAACTCGCCCGCTGATGGTCACGTGGCGACCGTCATCGTCTTTCTCCATTGCTCTGGCGTTCTGAGCGACCGGTAGGCGCAGCACCACATCGCCTTCGTACACCTGCAGGGTGTCGCCAGAACCGGAAAGGGTCAGCTCCGAGGTGGGTGGCGCCAACGGTTCGTACGAGAGCACGCCCTCGATGTCGTCCAGCTCGATAGATGCTGCCACCAGGCCCTCGGGCACCGGGGAGCCATACAGGTGTTGACCATCGGGGACTCGAAACGTGGCTACCACATGACGGGTGACACCCATGGGGAGGTAGTCACCGTCCATGGTCACCTCGGTCGAGACCTGCTGGACCGGCTCGGCACTGGGCGGGACGTCGAAGTTCTGGCCGAGAGCGGCGGCCAACATCTGCTCCGGCCCGGCCCGCACCGCAAAGTTGTGCTCAAAAAACTTGGCCACGATGACGCCATCGGCATCGATGACGTAGGCCCCGGGGAACGGGATGCCGTACCAAGGGTGATCGTCTGGCGGGATCAGGGTGTTGAGAATCCCGAACGACTCGATCGCTTCGCTGTTCGGATCCGACAGCAACGTGAAGGTCGCTCCGTGCGCCTCGGCATAGTCGGCCAAGGCATCGACCTCGTCATAACTCACCGCGTACAAGCGGGCCCCGGCATTGCGATAGGCCTGCATTGCCTTTTCCAGCTCGACCAGCTGGGTGCGACAGGGAGGTCACCACACCGCCGAACGGTAGAACACGACGACCGCAGGCTGACCTGCCCGATCGGCATGCAGGTCCAACAGTTCGCCTGCCTGATCGGTGGCCACAATGTTTGGCAGCAACGTGCCCAACTCCGGCCCGGTGGGAAAGTCCCCGAGCGGAATCCGACGATTGGCGCTGTCTGGCGGCAACGGCATATTGAAACCTTCGGCGTCCTCATAGAAAGGACCGGAGGTTGCTGCGCCCCGTTTATCGACTTGGATCTCCATGACACATCCTGGAACTTGTTGGTCGAGTCGTTGATCAGACCTTTTCTCAGGCCTTCAACAGCTGTCAAACCGCATGGGAAGTCAGCCATCGGCTGCTCAAGTAGCACCGGGGCGGCCGTCGGGCCAGGGGTGCTGATGTGTACGTCGCTGCTAAAACCCGATGCAGGCTCGAGGCTGGTTCACTATGGTCCGGCCATGAGTCTTGAGTGGGAGCAAGTCATTATCGCCAGCAGCGATCCGGTCGCGTTGGGCCGCTGGTGGAGCGAAGCGCTTCGATGGGTGATCGTCAACGATGACGCATCGGAGTTTGAGATCCAGGCAGAGCCAGGTCAGCTGCCGGGGATCATGTTCTTGGCCAGCGACGAAACCAAGCAGCGGCAGAACCGTCTCCATATCGACCTGCGCCCCGACGATCAGGACGCCGAGGTGGAGCGACTGATCGGGTTGGGAGCTTCTCGGGTCGACGTTGGGCAGGGCGAGGTGCCGTGGGTGGTCTTAGCCGATCCCGATGGGAACGAGTTCTGCGTTCTTGGGGAGCGACGAGCGTCAGCGCCGGGGCACTTGGCGTCGTGATTTCCGGGCAGCGTCGAGCCCGCAGATCAGGTTGTCGTTTCCCGTTGGGTCGATGACATCGATCGCACCCAGGCTGCCCTGGCTGGTGATGCATGCGGGATCTCGCTCGAGTTCATCCAGGGTCCCGCCACCAGCAAGACCTAGCCGAGCGGGCAAATACGTTTGCAGCTTCTTCAGTCGGACGTTCTCGGTCTCCAACGGCTCGGACTAGGGTTCCACCAACGGCGGTGTCTAGTCGTCCGCAATGGCGGCTTCGTCTAGCGTCATGTTCTGATCCCAAGGAGCGCGAGCTATGCAAGATTTCGAGGGCAAGGTTGCCGTCATCACCGGCGGCGCAAGCGGCTTAGGCCTCGCCATGGCCCGGCGATTCGGTGCCGCTGGCATGAAGGTGGTGATTGGTGACATCGAGACCGGCGCACTCGCCGATGCCGAAGCATCGCTTCAGGCGGACGGTGTCGAGGTAATCGGCCATAGGACCGACGTCGCCCAGAGCGGCGACCTCGAAGCGTTGGCCGATGCCGCCTATGAGCGCTTCGGAGCGGTCCACATCCTGGCCAACAATGCCGGCGTCGGCGGAAGCCCCGGCGCGATGTGGGAGCTGTCCGAGGCCGATTGGCGTTGGGTCATCGATGTCGACCTGTGGAGTGTCATCCATGGTGTCCGAGCGTTTGTTCCCCGCATGATCAGCAGCGGCGAGGAGGGCCACATCATCAACACCGCGTCGGTGGCCGGGCTCATCAGTGGTGCGGTTGGTGGCCCGTACACCGTGGCTAAGTTCGGCGTCGTCGCCCTTTCTGAACAGCTCTACTTCGAGCTCGGACGGGCCGAACACCCCATTGGGGTCTCGGTGCTTTGCCCCGGCTTCGTCAACACTCGCATATACGACTCGGGCAGGAACCGACAAGAGAGCTACGGCCAAGCTCACAATGAGCAATCGCCCGAACGAGAAGAGTTCCGGGAAGCCCTCGAAGCCATGCGTGAAACCATGATCCAGCCCGAGAC
>JBOEHD010000190.1:0-13429 GCA_050633745.1 Acidimicrobiales bacterium | reverse complement strand
TTCCGATCAGGCAGCAACTGGCCGCCCTGCTACCAGCTGAGTCACGGTGGATGGGTAACGGTCACTGCCGACCCGGCGGTCGGCGGTGCCTTCGGGTTGTGGACCAAAGCTATGGCTCGCCCCGAACTCATCGAAGACGCTCGGTTCGCCACCATGGCCGACCGGATGGCAAACGCCGACGCCCTTCACGCCATCATCGGCGAGTGGGTCTCCCAGTTCGACTCGGCCGCGGCCCTCGAAGCAGCCATCGGATTCTCCAGTGTTCTGGTGGCAGACGTGCGCACCGCCCAGGGCATCCGGCAAACCGACTGGGCCGCCGATCGTGGCGCCTTCGTCGAGGTGCCGCTCAAGCCAGACAGCGATCCGGTCACCGTGCCTCAGGCGGCGTGGCGATTCAACAAGTCAACGTCGGGAGTAGTGCCTACCGTCGGCTTCCGAGGCGAACACAACCGCGAGGTGTTAGACGAGGTTTTCGACATCAGCGCCGAAGAGTTGGATGCGCTGGAAGCCGACGATGTGATCAGCGACCGCATTCCAGCCTGGCGCAGCGAGAACGGTTGATAGCAAGTTTCTCGCCACCTTTTGGCCTCGCCTGCGAGTCCCTCCGACCGGGGCTCTCCTCAATTCCTGCTGGCCGGCGATGACTTTCTCGACCGTCTCTTCGGACCTGGCGAGGAGGTCGAGCTGCCGACCCCAAGACGCGTCCCGCTAGGGAGCCAGATATTCGGCAGCCCCGATGATCCGTTCAACGGTCCGATATTCGGCATGGGGAACCTGGAAGACGGCGCCTTTCGCCCCTTCGGCGCCAACCTGGGCTCCGAAACCCTCGAAACCTATTCGAATCTGTTAACGAGGCAGAATGACTCCTGGGTGATCGAGCCGGAGTCCGGGCTAGTCGAGCTGGACAGTATCGACAGCCATCCATTCGACGGGAACATGTTCGCCTGGGAGTTCGACTTCCGGGACGGAGCGGAGCGAGCAACCTTGCTGGTGGAGCCGAGTCGGGGTCGGGGCGTTTGGGTCTGGGTGACGCGCACGCTACACAGTAGCGAAACAGGCCTCACCGTGACCGAAACCGAGGTGTTGGGTCACCCCGGTGTTGTGGTGAGTGGGTTCGCCGAAGGGCCGGACGTCGATCATGTTTATTGGGCCGATGATGACTACGTCTATCGGGCTCCGTCGCCGTCTCAGCCGACAAAGAGCAAACCGAAGCCGACGTCGACCTCGTCTACCTGAGTTCCGGTGCCAGCGTCGAGCATGACCACCCTGTCGAGGTTACGGGTACCGCCAGCACCCATCCGGCGATCGAAGTCATCGATAAATCCGACAAGCACACGATCGCCGACGAAGTACAGCTCGCTGAAGTCGATCTCGAACTCGGACCGCCAAAGCTGCTCACCGCTGACGGTGTCGCGACCGACCACGATCGGGCTGTAGTGCGGACCGTTGATACTCATGTCGCCGTAGGCCACGATCGAGGCATCACGATTAAAGGTGTGATAGCCGGCATAGTCCTCACCGTTGATCGAAATGCCCTGTTCGTTCTCGATGTCGGCGTTGCCCTCAGCGTCGCCGAAGCCGGTGAACGTCCGACCGGTCCGCCGAACGGTGAAGCGAATCTCGCCTTCGCCGCTGTAGACCAGCACCGGTTCGATCGGTTGACGCGAACCGCTCGCACAGTCGACGGCGTCTAGAGGCACGGCGTATTCGCCGATGCCGTCCCAGGGTTCCTCTCTCACCTCGGCCGGTTCCACGGCCATCACGAAGCTGCCATCGGACCGACGGGTGGCGTGATATATACGATCGCTGGACTCGCAGACAGGTTCCCCATCGAGCGTGAACGCCCTGTAGATCAGACCCAGGTCAACGACGCCGTCCTGCTCGATGAGCGCACGGTAAATGAAATCGCCATCGGACCATACAAGAGCGTTGTCCGGTGCTGGGATGTCGACCACAGAACCGTCATGCCAGACCATGGCAGTGTTCTCATCTCGTTGCGCGAGCACAACGGTGGCCTGTGTCTCCTCGGCGAACCGAGCCACTTCGGCCGTATCGGACACCCCCACCGCATCGCCGTCGCTTGCGCCGCTGTCAGCTTCGGTGGAGATCAGATTCGCGGATGGGTCTGTGCCAACCGTCGTGGCTGGCTCGGCGGGCGCCTCCGTGGTTGGCTGCATCACTTCGGTCGACGAGAGGACCGATGTTGACGAGCTGCATGCCAGCCCGCCCATCAACATCAATGACATAGCGGCGACCTTCGAGGGCTTCAAGCCAGTGGTGGAAGGTCGCGGTTTCATGGCCGCCAGTATCGCATGAGCAGCACCCGCAAAGGCCGCATCTGAAATCAGAGAACTCACGTGGTACCGGATCGACCGAGCCGATTATGGTCGCAGGATGAGTTCATCCGGGGGCCAGTACACCGAGTCGTTCAATCAGGCGTTGCAACACCTTTGGGGTGATGGTTTCCTCTCCCCCGGCGGGCCGGCTGAGGTCGCGGCGATGCTCGATGGCATCGACGTAAACGGGCTGGACGTGCTCGATGTCGGCAGCGGCCTCGGCGCCTGCGCTGTGCTGCTGGCCAAGCAGTACGGCGCTCGGTCGGTGCTCGGGGTCGACGTTGAGGCCCACCTCATCGAACACTCGGCCGAGCGAGCGACAGCCAATGACCTCGGCGACCGGCTGCAGTTTCAGCTGATCGAACCGGGACCGCTCCCCCTGGATGACAACAGCTTCGATGTGGTGTTCACCAAGGACGCCATCGTGCACATCCCAGACAAACCGGCCTTCTATGCCGAGGTCACCAGGGTGCTGCGGCCGGGCGGAATGTTCGTTGGCAGCGACTGGCTACGAGGCGGCGAAGAGACAGGGACCGAGCGGGCCATGGCCTGGCTTGAGTTCGTGCACCTGAACTTTCAGATGCAGAACGGCGATCAGCTGACCGAGTCGCTGGAAGCGGCAGGGTTCCTCGACGTCCGACTGAACGATCGTAACCAGTGGTACCGAGGCGAAATCGAGAACGAACTGGCGGCGGTGACCGGCGATCGCTACGACGAACTGGCAGCCATGATCGGCGCCGAAGAGGCCGCCTACCGCCTCGAAAGCAGCCGCCGCAAGCAAGAGGCCATCGAAGACGGCTTTCTGCGGCCGACTCACTTCTTCGGTCGCACTCCGTGATCGACGCAACCAGCTGGCGGATCCGATGAGTCAGCCGGATCAACCGTCAGCGGCCACCATCGCCGCTCATCAGGCTGCGCTCGCCAACCCGATCTTCGACTGGGAAGACCGCCGAGATTTTGAATGGGCAACCCGGGGACTGATCCACCGGGGCACCGAGCCAGCCATCCTCACCGCCGACGGCGACATCGCCTGGCACCATGAGCAGTTCGAGAGTTTCCTTGGTGGCCACGATCCGCAGACCGCCAGCCAGACGGTGCCTGCCACCGCTCCGGAGACCGTGCACCCCAGTCTGTGGCGCCATGCCATCCTCAACAACTACCGCGGTTTGTTTAAGGTCACCGATGGCGTCTACCAGGTGCGGGGTGAGTCGCTGGCCAACGTTACGTTCGTCGAAACCGACAGCGGCTACATCGTGATCGACCCGCTGACCACCGCCGAGGTGGCGGCCTACGCCCTCGACCTGCTGTACACCCATGTCGGCGAGCGGCCGATCGTCGCCATGTTCTACTCCCATACCCACTCCGATCACTTCGGTGGGGTCAAGGGCATGATCAGCGACGCCGACGTGGCCGACGGCCGGGTCAAGGTGGTGGCGCCGGAAGGCTTCACCGAGTGGGTGTTGAAAGAACAGGGCTTGGCCGCCGAAGGTATGCCGTCGCGCAACGCATACATGTACGGCGAGAACCTCGCACCGTCGCCGACCGGCATCGTCGACACCGGACTGGGTCAGATGATCGAAGGTGGCGAGGTCACGTTCATCGAGCCGACCGACATCATCGGCAAAGACGGTGGCCACATGACCATCGACGGCGTCGACATCGAGTTCATGTTCGCTCCCGGCGAAGCGCCTACCGGCATGCACTGCTACTTCCCGCAGTTCAAGGTGCTGCACTGCGCCGACAACTGCTACATGTGCCTGCATAACGTCTACACCATCCGGGGCGCCTTCCCCCGAGATGCCATGCAGTGGTCAGACTCGGTTGCCCGCTCGATGCAGTTCGAAGACACCGAGTTTCTGGTCAGCGGCCACAACTGGCCGGTGTTCGGAGCGGCGGAGATCCGCACGTTCCTCCGCCAGCAGAGCGACGGCATCAAGTACATGCACGACCAGACGCTGCGCCTGATGAGTAACGGCTACGTGCCGTCCGAGATCGCAAACGCCATCGAGTTCCCGCCGTCGCTGGCCAGGCTGTGGCATCTCCGGGGTTACTACGGGGCGCTGCAGCACAACGTGCGAGGCATCTACGCCTACTATCTCGGTTGGTACGACGGGAACCCGGCCAACCTCGACGAACTACCGCCCCGCCACCTAGCCCGCCGTACTCTGGAGTACATGGGCGGCGTCGATGCGGTGCTGGCCAAAGCCAAAGTCGATTTCGAGCGGGGCGACTACAAGTGGGTGATCCACGTGCTCGACAAGATCCTGTGGGCCCATCCCGATCACCCAGAGGCGAGGGAGATGGCTGCGGCCGCTCACACCCAACTCGGCTACGGCGCCGAGAATCCAACCTGGCGCAACGCCTATCTCGGCGCGGCCCAGGAGTTACGAACCGGACTGCCGGAGCCGAAGAATGCTCGGGTCCTGCGAGACGTGTTGAAGGGTATGAGCCCGCTTGATCTGTTGAACGCCCTCAGCGTGCGGCTGATCGGCCCTCAGGCCAACGGCCTAGGGTTTGCCATCAACTGGCACATGACCGATGTCGACCAGACGTGTCACTCCGAGCTGACCAACTCGGTGCTAATCCACGGCGAGGGCCCAAGCCCGGCCGCAGCGGCAACCGTTCACCTGCCAAGGGCGGTGCTGAGCGAGCTGGCGTTGGACCAGGCTGGCCACGACGAATTGGAAAAGCTGGGTGCCGCCATCGACGGCGACCGTGAGATCATCACCACGCTGTTCACCATGCTCGACGATTTTCCGTCGTGGTTCCCCATCGCCAGTCACGACCCAAAACCGGGCGAAGAACAGGTCTTGCTATGAGCGGCTCTGCATCGAACGACGGCAGCAACAACGACGGGCTGTTGCAACCGGCCGACTGGTCGTTCCCGGTTCCGGTCGCCTTCGGGCCGGGGCGCCTGGTCGAGCTCGGTCAGATCTGTGGCGACACCGGGTCGAGCAAACCGTTGATCGTGACCGATCGAGGCAGCGCTGACCTGCCGTTTATCGCCAAAGCCGTCGACATCCTGGCTGCGGCCGGTATCAACGCCGAGGTGTTCGCCGATGTCTCGCCAAACCCCACCGATGCCGACGTAACCCAAGGTCGAGAGGCGTTTCGATCGGGCGGTCACGACGGTGTGATCGCCATCGGCGGCGGCAGCGGCATGGATGCTGGCAAGTCGATCAGTCTTGTGGCTGCTAACGACGTCGACCTGTGGCAGTTCGACTATGACCTCGGGGTATCGCCGAATCTTGCAGCTAGTGAGCTGGTGCCGTTGATCACCATTCCAACCACCGCGGGGACCGGGGCGGAAACCGAAAGCACCGCCATGGTCACCGACATCGCAAGGGGCATGAAGGGCTGTGTCTGGCACCCCGACCACAAACCAAGCGCCGTCATCCTCGATCCAGAGCTGACCTTAGGTCTACCGTCGAACCTCACCGCCTGGACCGGGGTCGACGCGCTGGTCCACGCCATAGAGGCCTACTCGGTGCCGGACTGGCATCCGATGTGTGACGGTCTGGCGCTGGAGGCCATGAGGCTGATCACCCGCTGGCTACCGATCGCAGTCGAAGACGGCGCCAACCTTGAAGCAAGAAGCGGCATGTTGGTCGGTTCGTGCCTAGCCGGGGTTTCGTTCCTCAAAGGCCTGGGCCTGGTACACGCCATGAGCCATATGATCGGCGCGGTCTATGACACCCACCATGGTCTAACCAACGCGGTGCTGTTGCCGCCGGTGCTGCGATTCAATCGGGATTCGATCGAAGACAAGTGGGCGCTTATGGCTCAGGCGATGGGTGTCGACGGCGACTACGACTCGCTCTACGGAACAGTTGTCGAACTGCTCGATCGTTTGGCTATCCCAACCGATCTGGCAGCTATCGGGGTCGGGCTCGACCGGGTTGACGAACTGGCAGACAAGGCCTCCCGGGACGCCGCGGCCACCACCAACCCGGTGATCGCCACCATTCCCCAGATCGCCGCGCTGATCGCTGGGGCCCTGACCGAAACCCGCTGAACCACAACTCTAGAACGCCAGTAGCTAGTGGTGTATCACGAGGCGTGACGGTCTGGGCCGGGGTCTTCGCCAACCGCGACCATGCCCAGTCGAGGCAGGAAGTAACCCCAGCCCTCGGAGTGAGAATCGCCGGTGCCCTCCGGCAGCCCTTCGTGGCGAAGTTCAACCACGGTGTCGTCTTCATCGGCGCTGAGGGTAAAGGTGACCGTGCTCGATCCAGGTGGCACCTCGGCGCTCCCCTCCCAACCCCAGGTGAACACCACTCGGTTCGGTCGGTCGACTTCGACATAGGTGCCGACCGCTGTGTCGTTAACGGTTGCGGCCAAGCGAAACTGCCCGCCCGGCCTCGGGTCGATGTCGACCGAGCGGCCCATCCATCGAAGCACCTTCTCCGGGTCTACAAGAAACTCGAAGACCGCCTCAGGTGGCGCGGCGATTCGTTGGGTCAGCACCACGACCGAACCGGCCTCAGTTCCGGGAGTCTCCAGGTCGGTTTTGGCTTTCGAATCGGTCATTTCCTGTTCCCCTTGGTCGATCGTTTGCTCTTCTGAGCTTGTGTGGCCTTTTTCTTGTTGTTCCATTGCTCCCGCTCAACCTCAATCGCCAAAGTCTTGAGCGAGGATGACCAGAACCCGTTCATCCATTCGACGAGATCAGCCATTCCCTCAGGTCGGGCGCGGTAGTAGCGGCGAGTGCCTTCAGACCTCACGTCGACCAACTCCGCGTCGGCCAGAACTCGAAGGTGCTGACTGATCGCCGGTCGCGAGACCGAGAAGTGTTCGGCGATGTCGGTAACGGTCCGTTCCTCATCTCGAACCAGATAGAGAATGTCCCGTCTAGTCGGTTCGGCCAGTGCCCTGGCTGCTGCATCCATGGCTCCCAACTCTATCAACAAAAGTTCCGGAATGTAATCTTGTGCTTACGTTAGCGATAACTTACCATTGCCGTCTCAGCAACACCGATCCGAGTTCGATTCCGGCGACAAGACCGGACCGGCCGACAGAAGGAGCAAGTGATGGAACAGGTAGCAGCGTTGGAAGCGGGATTGGCCAACACCACTCGATTGGTGCAGGGCATCGCTCCCGAGCAATGGAGCAACCCAACGCCATGCGAGAAGTGGACGGTGAGGGAACTCGTCAACCACACGGCGGGGGTCATGAAAAATTTCACGAACGGCGCGAATGGCAAGCCACCGGCAGGCGACCCAAACGACTTCGAGCTCGGTGCCGATCCCGGCGCGACGATGATCAAACTCTCGGCCGAGAACGTTGCGGCATGGAGGGAGCGTGGCGAGCTCGACTCCGTCATCGACCTTGGTCAAATCGAGTTCCCCGGCGCAGTGGCGATCAACATCAATCTGCTCGACTCCTATGTACACGGATGGGACATAGCCAAGGCCACCGGGCAGGACGCGATGCTTGACCCTGAGGTCTGCACCAACCTGCTCGAGTTCGCCGGGCAGATCGTGCCTGCCACGCCAAGGGAAGGCGACAACTTCCACGCCGTTGTCGAGACCGCAGACGACGCCTCGCCCCAAGATCGCCTGCTTGCCTATCTCGGGCGCCAGCCCTAGCCATGGAGCCCTAACCATCAAGCACGGCCACACAGAACAGGGTATTGTGTCGGCCGGATAGCCAACATTGGGGGAAGAATATGGCCGAATGGATGCTCGCGGCAAAGGCCAGGACTGGCTTTGCGGACATGATCGACGGTTTGAGCGCCGAAGAGCTGGAACAGCAAAGTTTGTGCGAAGGATGGAACGCTCGGGGCGTGCTTTGCCACCTGACCAGCTTCGTAGAGACCGGTGGCTTCGAGCTGTTCAAGAACATCGCCGTTGCTCGCTTCAACTTCGACAAGGCTGCGCTGGCCATGGTCGAAAAACGCAGCGGGCGTTCGACCGAAGACCTGGTGGCATCGTTGCGAGCCAACGCATCGAAGTCGGCGCCGCTCCCCACATTCCCCGAGGAACTCACGGTGTCCGATGTGGCTATCCACACCCAGGACGTGCGGCGGCCGTTGGGCCTCGGTGGTTCCCTCGACGAAACTGTCCTACGTACGACGCTTGATTTCCTAACCACCCACAAGATGGCGACGACATTGGTCAACCGACCTGACATTGACGGCATTCAGCTCAAGGCCACCGACATCGCTTGGTCATTCGGCGATGGGGCGGAGATTTCCGGTCCGGCCGAGGCACTGATGATGGGCTTGGCAGCTCGACCAGTGCTCGACGATCTTAACGGCGACGGTCTGGCCAAGTGGACCTAGCCCAAGTGGACCTAGCCCACGTCGACCTAGCCCAGACGGACCTATCGTCGAAGCGGTAGGTCAAAGGTCTGGCTGCCCCGGAGGAACTGATTGCGCTCCGCTATCGGAGTCGGTACAAACTCATATCCATCTCCGGGTAACGCTGCTGAACCGCGGCGATCGCCTCTGGAGTCCAGTATTTGTCGCCCGGGGGCGGGAAGCCGATCATGGTTCGCTGGTCGGCGCTGATCCTGGTCACCAGGTTCTCGGCCGGTGCCTTCTGGGCCTCCCGAACGAAACTCCGCCAGCCACCCCAGGTCATCGAGCGCCGTTGATAGGCGATATGGATGCTGTGCCGCAGCCCCTCGGTGGCTGTCAGGGCCGAGCCGCGGTGAAAGGTGCGCATCGAATAGAGGAATACCGATCCGGCGGGCACGGTGATGGCCCGCTCAGATTCGAACAGCTCGGGGGCATCTTCCCGGCTCCAGCGCGGCTTATGGGCCCAGCGGTCGCTGTCGGCGTAAGACACGACTTTGGTCGGTCCGAGTTCCAGCGTGACGTCGGTCAGGTATGAGATCGATGCCAGCTGTTCAAAGTCGTCGCCCATCGGCACCACGAAGGTGTTGTTTGGGAAGTCCATGTGCATCTGCTGATCGAAGTCATGATCCGATGCGTATTTGGTCATGGCCTCGGAGTGCGACAACATGATGTCGTCGGTGCCCAGCGCTCGCCTGGCGAACGAGATCATCTCCGGGTTGAGCGCCAGATCGTTCATCAGGTTCGAGCGATAGGGAAACTGTTGCCAGATCAGCGGCTCCGCTTCGGGCCATGATTCTCGGTCGTCTCGAAACTGCTCCCAGGTCGGGACGTGCTCGTGTAGTTCGGCGACCGTGGCGGCAACGACGTCCGCATCGATGAACCGCTCAACGATGCAGTACCCGTCTCGCCGCCATGTCTCAAGGTGTTCATCGGTCAACCTGGTCGACAGCCGGGTTTCTGCAGCGGAGAGTGCCATGGCTACAAATTACCAGTCCGTGGTCATCGGTGGCATGCCGATTCCTCACCGCCGCTTTCCTTCTCCCGCTTAGGCCCGGTACCACGAGCATGACTAGCGTGGTGCAATGCCCACCTCCAAGAGCACCGCCAAAAAAGCCAATCGCCGCCCGGCCAAGAAGGCCGCTCGTGCTGCAACACCCTCATACCTCGGATTGCTAAACGCCATCGCCGTAGCGGAAACCGCGGCCGAGCCTCTGTTCACCGCATGGGCCGACAAGACCGACGACGCTGAGCTGGAAAAGACCCTGCGGTTCGTTGGCATGCGCGAGGGCGAGCACGGCAAGGCGTTCGCCAAGCGCATGTTGGAGCTGGGTTACGAGGTTCGGGAACCGGCGGTGCCCGGCCCGGATCCAGAACTGTTGAAGATCGCCGGTTCCCGCCGCTCGGATCTCCGCAAGTTCTCCGATCTCGGATTCGGGCGAGGCCAAGCCGACAGCGATGTGTTCGACAACATGTTCAACGACAAGAACATCGATCCAATTACCGGTGGGCTACTTGGCCGCTACATCGCCGAGGAGCGCGACTCAGTTCGCCGCCTGTCAGCCGATCACCAGCGGATCAGCGACGCAGCACAAAAGAAGAAGAAACCAGCCAAAAAGAAGCCGGCAAAGAAGAACTAGAACCGTCTGGCTTAACGGCGGTGTGCGGGCCGAGGGTCGGCTAGGCGACCGAGCGGTGACCGGGAGCGAAGCCCTCCGTCAACCACCAGATGTTCGCCGGTGATGAACGACGCTTCGTCGGAAGCCAGCCAGACTGCGGCGGCGGCAATCTCCTCCGGCTGACCGATCCGGCCCATCGAGTGGGCATCGAGGTTTATCTTCATAATCGCGGGATCTGACACCATGCGTTGCACCGGCGGCGTCTCGATCGTGCCGGGACAAATGGCGTTAACCCTGATGCCATCGGCCGAATGATCGGTTGCCATGGCCCGGGTCAGATTGATCACCGCCGCCTTCGACGCCGCATACACCACGGCCCCACCGTCGCCATGCAGTCCGGAGATCGAGGCGGTGTTCACGATCGCCCCTCCCCCACGCTCCAGCATCGCGGGCACCGCGAACTTGCCGCCGAGGAAGATCGAGCGCACGTTCACCGCCATGACCAGATCCCAGTCTTCGACGCTCAGTTCCACCACAGTGCCCGGTCGGATAGTGCCAGCATTGCTGAACAGCACGTCCAAGCCCCCGAGTTGACGAACGGTCTCGGCCACCATCCGCTCGACGTCCGCAGCTTCGCTGACGTTGGCTTCTATAGCGATGGCGTGGCCACCGTTATCGTTGATGAGCGCCGCCGTCGCCTGCGCTTTTGAGCCTCGGATGTCGACCGCGACCACCGCCGCTCCCTCGGTGGCAAACCGCATCGCTGCGGCCTCGCCAATTCCCGATCCGGCACCGGTAACGATGGCGGTCCGACCTTCCAGCAGTGAACTAGTCATGGTGGCGATTCAAGCAGCAATCGGAGTCTGCGATCAATACACGCAATCAATCTCCGGCGCTACAGCCTCCGGTCGAAGCTGACCTGCGGCACCGGTAGAGCTAACGTGGCCCATGGCCGGAGTTCGGGAGTCCTTAGCCTGGCTCAGCGCAAGAGGGAGGAGCGGCGTCATCGTGGTGCTGCTGGCCGCCTGCGCGGTGGTGATCGCCGCCGGAGCGGGCGGTGCCGCCGACTCCGAAACCTGGCTCGATCTCCCAAGCTTCGACTGGGTCAGCTACGTGCTCCTGGGTTTGATGGCGCTCTCGGCGCTGATGATCATCGTCTCGGTCCTGACGGTCGGACGGGGCCAGCGCATCAAACTGCCTGGCAAACGCAAACCGATGTGGCCGCTGGTCCTGCTGTTGCTGCTTTTCCTGGCCTTCAGCCGGAACCAGGGCGACGAACCCGAGCCTGAAGTCGCTGAGCCCACCCAACAAGTCGAAGAGGCCGAAGATACCCCACAGAGCCGACAACTGCTTGAGTCCGGTGGCTTCGAAACCGCTGTCCTGCTGGTGATAGCGGCCGCCGCGGCCGCGGTCATCTTGTGGAGTCGACGTCGAGCGGACCAGTTCGAAGAGTTCGACGATGCTCCCCTCGAAGCGGCGTTAACCCCGGCGATCGCCCAGGCCTCGGAGCACCTCAGCCTCGGCGATGATCCACGCTCAGCGGTGCTGCGGGCCTACGACGAGTTGGAGGTTGCACTCGGTTCGCTCGGCCTGGCCCGCGGTCTTTCGGAAACACCAACCGAGCACCTGCGCCGGGTCCTGCAAACCATGACCGTCGATACCGAACCTCTCGTCCGACTGGCGCAGCTCTATGAGGTGGCCCGCTTCTCAGAACGGGCGATCTCGACCACTGAGCAGCAGCAGGCGGCAACGGCGTTGCGTCAGGTTCGCAGTCAGATGGCGGCACTCGGTTGAGCGGTTGGCTGCGAGTCGTGCTGACTCTGGTTTGGGCGTCGTTCCTCGGCGCGGTGCTGGCTGGCCCGATCGGTGGCGAAGATCAGCGGCTATCGGTCGAGATTTGGCTGGTGGCAACATCGGCGTGGCTGGCCTGGTCACTCACCCGCAAGACACTGGCCACCGTGCCGATGGCCCAGGACGAGTTGCAGGGCCTTTGGCGGTGGCACCGCGCCCATGGCCCGATCGACGCAAAACGGCCACGCGACCTAGCAGCGCTCGAGGGCACGATGATCGCGGCCCGAGACCACGAGCGGGCCTTTGCCCACCGGTTGCGCCCTCGGCTACAACGGGCGGTCGATCATTGTTTACGCTTCGATCACGGCATCGATGTTGCCGCTGGCTCCGAACAGGTCTCCAGTTTCCTCGGGCAGTCAGCCTGGCTCGTCGACGAGACTGTCACCGACCGCAAACCCACTTTGGCCGAGGTCGATGAGCTACTGGAACTGCTCGAACCCATACCTGAACCCGAACCAGAACTGGAAGAGAACGAGGCAACTCCGTGGAGAAACAGTTGATCGAGCCACTCACCGTCGACGAGGCGGCAGCAACCTGCGAACGTATTCTCGATCGGCTGGAAACGGTGATCATCGGAAAGCGGCAGACCCTCAGCCTCGTGCTCAGCGGCATGCTTTGCGGCGGACATGTGCTGCTGGAAGACCTCCCCGGGCTCGGCAAGACCCTGGTGGCCCGCTCGCTCGCTCAGGTGACCGGGCTGACGGTCGGCAGGATTCAGTTCACACCCGATCTGATGCCGGCCGACGTGACGGGTTCACTGCTCTATAACCAACGGGAGCAGCAGTTCGACTTCCGACCGGGTCCGATCTTTCACAACGTCGTGTTAGGCGATGAGATCAACCGGGCTCCGCCGAAAACCCAAGCCGCGCTGCTGGAAGCGATGCAGGAACATCAGGTGACCGTCGATGGCACCTCGCATAGGTTGCCATCACCGTTCGTCGTCCTGGCCACCCAGAACCCGATCGAGTTCGAGGGCACGTTCCCGCTGCCCGAAGCCCAGATCGACCGGTTCCTGCTGCGCACCTCGCTCGGTTATCCCAGCGAAGCCGACGCGGCGGAGATCATTCGACGAAGGCTCCAGCGGGGCACCGACGATGTGGCACTAGAGGCCGTCGTCGACCAACTCGGCGTGCAGCGGCTGCAAGCCACCATGGAAACCATTGCCGTCTCAGACGCCATCATCGACTATGCGGTCGCGCTGGTTCACGCCACCCGGCAAGACCCGCAGGTCCACGCTGGCGCCAGCCCCCGAGGGGTCGAGGCGCTGATCAAGCTGACGAGAGCTCGGGCCTGTCTCGACCGACGAGACTATGTGACCCCCGACG
>JBOEHD010000189.1:0-10836 GCA_050633745.1 Acidimicrobiales bacterium | reverse complement strand
AGATGTTGACGACGATGCCTTCAAAGTTGGCGTCGGTGCTGCTGTTGACCTGAGCGAGGAACTCGCCTCGGTCCATCTGCACTAGCTCGGTCCTGATCCCGATCTCACCCAGCATCTGGATAACCCGCTCGCCGAGACTGAAGTAGTTAGGCAGCGGTGTGAGAGCAGCGACCTCGAACCCGTCTGCGTATCCCGCTTCGGCCATCAGTTCCTTAGCCCGCTCGATGTCCTGAGCGATTGCCGGAGCCTGCAGGGCTCCCTGCTGCTGACGAGGAATCCACTGGCCAGCGGACTCGCCACCACCGCCCGTCTCAGCCTGGTTGATGGATTCACGATCGAGGGAAAGGGTTACTGCTTCTCGAACTCGAATATCGTTGAATGGGCTGTCTGGATCCTGGTATCCGATGAACTCGATCCAGAACGGAACCGAGGTGGTCGGCACCAATTCAACATTGGGATCGTCGATCACCGTTTGTAGAAGATCGCCGGTCATGACGTTTGCCAGGTCTAGCTCACCGGTGCTCACTGCGGCGTAACGGGTGGCCGGGTCGGTGATGGCGTTGAAGTTAAGCGTTTGCACGCCGGGGTTCTTGCGCCAGTAGTCCTCGAACGCCTCGTAGACGATCTTCACGTTGTCCTGGTTCTCGACGAACCGGAACGGACCAGCACCGATCGGTGCCTCCAAGAAGCCATCAGCGCCAACTTCGGTGTAGTAGTCGCTAGGCACAATCCAGCCTGCGCCAGTGGCGGTGCTTCCGTAGAGCAGCATGAAGTCGAGGAACGGCCCCACAAAGTGGAAGGTAATTGAGCGATCGTCGACCATCTCGATTTCCTTGATCATGTCTTGCAGAGTGCCTGCGGCCGTGCCGCTGTAGTTCTCAAAGCTGAACTTCACATCTTCGGTTGTAAGAGCCGAACCGTCATGGAAGGTAAGACCCTCCCGGAGCACGAAGTTCACCGATGTAAAGTCTTCAGCAACCGTGTATTCCTCGGCCAAGCTGGGAAAGAACGGCTTGTCCGGCATGCTCTTCACCAGTGCATCGTGGAGGATGTACTGCGTGCCGAACTGGCTAACCGAGCTGGTGTTCAGCGCCGGATCGAACCACTTTGGTGAGAAGGCCGTGTGCCATGAGAAGTCGAGCGTGCCGCTCGGCTCGGGGCCACGGTCGGTCGGTGTTGCTTCACCGGTGACGGTTTCACCAGCGATTCCAGCCTCGTCCGACTCGACTTCCTGCACTTCGACCTGTTCCTCTTGGTCTACTACCTGCTCTTGCTCTTCGGCGGCGGTTTCCGTCCCGTCATCCGAGGACTCAGCGGGATCGTCTCCGTCGCTGCCGCATGCCGCGGCAAAGACCGAGAATGCCAAAATTAGTACCCATAGCTTCCGCATCTACTCTTCTCCCCTATTGCTTGAAAGCCACTCGAGCTTGCGCTTGCTCTTGATGGCCTTCGTTAAGTTGTGTGACGTACAGTACACACATGAAGTTGGGCGTTGTCCAGCCGGGGGGCGTCGGACTTGCCGCGACCGTTGCATGATCGGGCAGAATGCGGCGGTGGAGGATATTGAGCCGAATATCGAACTGATTCGACAGTGCGAATACTGGCGCTGCGGCGAGTTGTTCGAAGCCAAAACTTCCAAGCAAATCTTCTGCCGTAAGGCTTGCCGTAGCCGACAGCGCAAGTGGGAGCGGGCTAGAGACCGAGCCAACGAACGCGCCCGCAGGAAGAGTCGATAGCCCTATCTTGAGCTGATCGTCATGGCACCATGACGATCTTGCCCAGCTGTGTATTGCCCAGCATGTAGTGATGGGCATCGGCCAGTTCCTCAAGAGGGAACGTGCGGTCGAGCACCGGCCGTAGCCGATCGTCATCGAAACACTCAAGCAGATCTTCGGCGAAACGTTCGCTGCAGGCCAACGTCTCTGCGGGGGTTCGGGTGCGGAACGTCACGCCGATCAACCGCAGCCGCTTGCGGGCGAGATAGTCGAGGTCGATCTTGCCCATCGCTCCCCCATTACGGCCGACCCCGATAAAGCGGCCTCCCAGTCCCATAGTTGAAAGCACATCGGAGAAGATGCTGCCGCCGACCTGATCGATAACCACATCGACCGGCCCGCAGCTCTGGGTAATCACCTCGGCCCAGTCCTGGCCGTTGGTGTTGATGACATCTGTGGCGCCGAGCTCTCGGAGCGATGCTTCCTTAGCTGGAGACCTTGTGGTGACAGCGACGCTGCCTGCTCCCAGGTGCCGCGCGATCTGGATCGCTGCGGTTCCGACGCCCGATGACCCGGCGGTGATCAGCACCGTCTCCCCTGGCTTCACCTCGGCGTTGGTGACCACCGCATCGTGGGCGGTGACAAATACATTCGGTATTGCCGCCGCTTGGACATCGGAGAGGTGCGACGGTACCGACATGGCCGCCTCTGCGGCGACGACGGTGAAGTCGGCGTAGCAAGCCTGCCCTCGGCCCATGACCCGGTCGCCGACGGCGCGCCCCGTGACACCCTCACCAACCGCGGCGATCGTGCCTGCGAACTCTGCGCCCGAAGGGTACGCCTTGGCCTTAGGGTTATCGGACTTGAGCGCGGGGCGGGCGATCAGCTCGCCACGATTAACCCCCGCACCAGCAACCCGAACCAGCAGCTCGCCGCGGCCAGGGGCCGGTTCGTCGACTTCTCTGAGTTCGAGTCTGCCGCCGGTGGGACCCGGCACCGTCCACCACTGCCTCATCGGGCCGACACTATGTCGACCTGCTCACTCGGGCAACCCAGCCGGGATGCCCGACTGGAAATCAGGCTGGCAAAGTGGAGGCTCTTGGCGTCATGAACTAGAACAGAGAGCTAGGACGGGACAGAAACCAAACTCAGCAAAAGGGGAACCATGGCTGTTGAGAAGTTTGCCGTTGAGGCCAGTCACATCATGATGTTTGCCAGGGCCGTCGGCGACCCCAACCGGGTCTATACCGACGAGGACTACGCTGCCGGGACCGAAGCCGGAGGGATCATCGCTCCCCCCACCTTCGCCCAGGCCAGCGCCCAGTTCGACCCCGACTACCGGTTGCGACCGAAGATCGGCGAAGAGTGGATGGGCTCAGGTAAAGAAGCCACCGGAATCAAGCCCAAGGAAAGCAGCTCAAAGGGCGACGACGCTCCGGTCGGCATGGGGGCCAGAGGGCTCCACGCCGAGCAGCATTTCGAGTACCACCGTCAAATGAAGCCGGGCGACATTCTCAGCACCACGGTCAAGCCAGGTGAGAACTGGGAGAAGCAGTCGAAACGGGCCGGCACCTTGAAGTTCTCCGAGACGGTTACCGAATACCGGGACCAGACAGGCGAATTGGTCATCACCGCACGCAGCATCGGTGTCACAACCGAAAAAGCCGTCGAGAACTAGAGGGGAACGTCATGGCACTCAGCGCAACAGCAATCAAGGTTGGCGACACCTACTCCGAGGTGTTGGTCGAAGACCTCAAACGCACCCAGTTGGTGCAGTACGCCGGAGCGTCTGGCGACTACAACCCGGTGCACACCGATGAGAAGTTCGTGACCGAGGTCGCCGGATATCCCACGGTGTTCGCTCACGGCATGCTCACGATGGGCATGACCGGAACGCTGGTCACCAACTACGTGGGCGATGCCAGACTGACCAACTACGGCGTGCGGTTCGTTAACCAGGTATGGCCGGGTGACACCCTGACCGGCACTGCAGAGGTAACCGCCATCCGAGAAGACGACGGCGTTCAGCTAGTCGACTTGGCCATCACAACGGTCAATCAGGACGATGTCCCGGTACTCACCGGAACAGCAACCGCTCGTATCGACCCCTGATCAAACCCTCGGCTGGCTAGCCGAGGGAGTCGCCGATATCTAAGAACTCGGCGAACTGGTCGATGCCGATATTGAGTTCGTCGGAGCGGACCACTTGGTCCGCTGGCGGCGCCGCGATGTTGACCGCAGCTCCGTGGTCCCAAAAATCGAAGCTCACCGTCAGCCCCTCGGCGTCCACGCCGAGGGTTTCGACGATCTCCGGGTCGGACAGATCAATCTCGTAGCGGTACAGCAGACCATCGTCGCCGATCCAGAGCTCCAGCGGCACCACCGGTGCCGCTCCCAGCTGGGCGGTCAGCTGACCCATCTGCTCGGCGGTCATGGAGGCTGCCAACGCGTCACTGTCGAACAGAAGTCGATAGTGCTGGGTCGGGGTGCCCCGCACTTCACTCGCCCCCAGCGACTCAACCGCGCCGCTGGCGTCGGCCATTGCCGACAGCAGAGAAAGGGGTGAGCCGGTGGCGCCGAAACCGAGGTCGAGGTCGAGTCCGGTGGTGGCGGCCCCGGTTCCATCGTCCTCGATCCATTTGCTACCGGCGCCGAGGAACATCGAGATCATTCCCGCCTTCATCCAGGAGCGGTCGCCGATGTTGATCACCTGGACTTCGCCGCCGAGCATGCTGCCTGACAGTCCAGCTGGGAGCCCGCCTCCGCCCGAAGCGCCGCCTCCGATCAATGCGCTGACGAACCCGACCATGCCCATTGAGGTCGTGGCCGCATCGGCGGCTAGGTCGTAGGTCCCGGTCACCGCCACCGTCGTTTCGTCAGCAGACTTCCCGGCCGAACCAGCGAACGTCATCCGACCTTCGAACTGGGCCGTTGTGGCCGCGTCGGTTGGATCTAAGGTTCGTTGCAGCAGACCGGACCGCAGCGACACAAATGCCAGCTCGGCAGCAGCGGCACCTTCAGCGTCGGCTGACGAGTCAGCCGCGACGTCATCGGTTTCGGTTGTGCTGCAGGCGGCAAGGAGAAATGCCAAAGCAGCCAGTAACGCTGTCGTTTTCTTGCCCATGAGTCCAAGCCCTCAGCTTTGCCGCAGCGCTGGATTCAAGCCGCGTAATACCAGGATCGACCTCGTGGCCTAAGATCTTGAATCTCAGCGGCGGGCCTTGGCCGCCAAGTCTCTGGATATGAGCTGGTCGAGTGCCTTGGAAGCGGCAGGTTGGGTCTGTTCCAAAGCTCGCAGGTGGCGCTGATCCCACTCCCGGACCATTACCGGGCCAACGGCCACGACATCGACCGATGCCGGGTCGCCCGACACGTAGCTCATCTCACCGACGAGGGCCCCTCGGCCAATCTCGCGTTCGATTGCCCCAGCGCGACGAATTTCGAGCGAACCTTCGACAACCATAGAGACGGTGTCTGGGCGTGTCCCAGCCTCGATGACCGTGGTGGAATCGTGGACCACAACGCGGCTCATGCCCCACAGCGCGTTGAAGTCGAAGTCGGTCGTACCGGGGAAGTAGTCGTCGCGGATCTCCCGCTCTTCAGACGTCAGCGAGATGGCTCGACTGGCGAGCATCATGCGAGCCAAGCGGTAGCAGTTGATGCCGCCGATGACTGAGTTCCAGACGACCATCGACCACAGGCCGACGACAAACCCGTACGCCACAAACGAGATCGAGCCGCTGATGAGAAGCATGCGCAACCGTCCGACGGTCCGGGTGAACGCCGCAGACAAAAGAAACATGTACGCGATATTCAACAGCACCGCATCGGACACCAACCGACTATAGAAGGCCCCCTTACGCGTCCCACCATTCGTGCTAGGTCATTCAAAGTCCTCTCAAATGGCCCTAGTTGACCAAGGTTCTGCATTGTCTCATCGATTGCCACATCGATTGTTACCTCGACCTCGGGTGTACGGTGCTTCGGTGTCAGCCGATTCAGAATCGATGAACAACCGAGCGTTGCCGAGCGGTGTCGTACCGGTTCGCCGCACGCCGCTCTTCACCCATACTTCGCTGCCCCCGGGGCTCGCCAAACCTCACCGCACGTCGGTGTGGGCTGAGCTGCGAGTCCAGGCTGGCAGCGTGCGCTACATGGACCTCGAAGGCGAATCGCGGCGCGACCTGCAGCTGCAAGCGGGCGAGGTCGCGGTGATCGCGCCAAACGTGCAGCACCAGGTCGCACTGTCAGCCGACGCCGAGTTCTTCATCGAGTTCTTTGATGAACCGTCGGCTGTGTCCGAAGACGAATAGCCCGCCAGGCTCAATCGGTTAGAGAAGTTGAGCTGAGATAACCAGAGGCTGTTCAGCCGTTACGCAGCCTGCGCCTTGGAAGTAGCCGGAGCCGGTCTGGAAGGTTCGGCCAGTTGGGGCGATCAGCACGAGTATGTAGCAACCGGCCTCTGTCTCGAACGAGTATTCGCCGGTCTGGTCGGTGGTTGCCGCCCCCAGAAACTGTCCGCGAGAGCCATCGGCGTTCGCTACGAACAGATCAGCCTGGGCGTTTGCCACGGGATTCCCCGCGTCGGTGATGAAGCCGGAGATGACCGAGTCGCCTGGTGTTTCGCCGCTAAGGCGAGCGTTGAGGTCGAGCACCTGCTGACCGTTGGTTACACAGGTGGCCCGCTCGGCGAATCCGTCGTCGCCCTCGAACGTCTCATCGACCGGGGCGATCAACACCACGGCGTAGCAGCCAGCTTCGGCTAGGTCGAAGCGGTATGCCCCGTTGCCGTCGGTCTGGGCTGAACGTTGGTATGTGATCCGGTTGCCGTCTACGTCGGCGGTAAACAGGTCGGCCGATAGTCCCGAGACCGGCGCGCCGGATCCGTCGAGGACCGTTCCGCCAATGGCGGTGTCGCTGCCGCCGGGGGTCACCACGACCACGGGGGCCACGGTGAGGTCTTCTCCTGCGGCTACGCAGATATCTCGGTTGGCGTAGGTGCCGGTAACAAATTCCGAACCAGCTGGAGCGACTGCGGTGGCCACGTAGCAACCCGGCTGCAGGTCGGCGAAGAAGTAGTTTCCGCTGCCATCACTGAGGGTCGAGCTGAGATAGCTCACTCGGTTCTCGTTGAACAGGTCGACGTTTACTCCGGCGACGCCGTCGCCAGCAGCGATGACGCGACCGCCGATGGAGCCCGTGGTGCGACCGGTGGCCGGGGCGACCGTCCAGCCGAACTCGATAGTGTCCTGCAGACCCTGCGGGTCGGAAGCGGTTACCGACACGGAGTAGCTGCCGGCCTGCACCAGCCGGCCGCTGATGATGCCAGCGCTGCTGATCGACAGCTCGTCGGGAAGGCCGGTGGCGCTGTAGGTCAGCGGATCACCGTTGGCGTCGGTACCGGTGATCGGCAGGCGGACCACGTCACCGACGGTGCCGATGGCCGACGGAGAGAGGATCGTCAGGTCGTCGACCGCTGCTTCGATCAGAGAGGCAGAGCCGTTGTCTGCTGCGGCGAATTCGATGCGGATGGTCTGACCGGCCCACGGAGTGGCGTCGAACGAAGCTTCGGCCCAGTTTGCAGGCTTGAGCGATGACGAACCCTCCTGCGAATAGCCGATCGTTCGGTTGCCGTTCTGATCGATGATCGTGGTGGTGAAGAAGTCAGCATCGGTCGCGTTGTCGAGGTAGGCGAAGTAGTGCTGGAAGGTCACCGCGGTGGCGTCGGCGGGAAGGGTCAGTTGAGGAGACCTGATCGTTGTCACCCCGTTGTCGATGTCGTGGGTGCCGACGCTGCTGCCGCCAAGACGTCCGGTCGATAGTGCGCTTGATCCCGATGGGGTGTTCCCCAGCTGATAGGTGCGCCCACCGTTGCTTGGGCTGGCCTGTAGGACGCCAACTTCCCACAGCCCGGTGGTGGCGTTGTCGGTTCCGGCAGGGTTCCGTTGCCACCCCTGGTCGGTCTCGAAATCATCGATCACGGTCGACCCGGTCGGAGCGGTCAGAACCGGGGCGATGTTCACTTCGGTAACGGTCCAGTTGAATGTCTGATGGGCGGTCCGGGTTCCGTCGTCGACCCGGACGTTGACGACGTGATTGCCGACGCTGCCGGGGCGTCCGCTGATCACACCGGTAACGGCGTCGATGTCGACACCTGAGGGCAGGCCAATCGCCGAGTAGGAAAGTGGGTTGCCGTCTAGATCGTTGGCGTTGACCGGGATCGACTTCAAGCCGTACTGGAGGCCGTCCTCGTCGGCGATGGCGGCGATGGTTGGGGCCGAGCTATCCGATGGGTTGCCGACCGTCGTGGTCGAGCTGAACTCTGATGAGTCTTTGTTATTGCTGGTGGCCTGGGCCCGTAGCCGCACGTTGCTGATCCGTGAGTCGCTGATCGACCAGCTGCCGTTGGAAGACGCTGTGGTCGAAGCGAGGTACTGACGGCCTTCATTGCCGTCGGCGACGTACAGCTCAACCCGGCAGTTGCCACAGGCCGAACCGGAGGCGAAGCCGTTGCCCGAGTTGGAGATCGAAGGCCGACCGATGTTGTTGTTCGAACCGTCTCTGAGGTCAACGTCATCGGCGTTGTCGAAGAAGCTGTTCTTGGTCAGCGTGTTTCGTTGGGTGTACTCCGGCGACGAGAACCCGTTGCCGCCGTTGAAGTTGGTGATCTGAATCCCGTCATCGGCATGGTTGGCAACGATGTTGCTGTCGTAGGTGGTGTCGTGGCCGGTGAGGTGCACGCCGACACCGCGGCCGCCGACATCACCGCCATTGAGACCGACGCCAAGCCGGTTGTACCGGAAGTAGTTGACGCCGGTGAAGTTGTGACGATGCCACACGCCGAAGAGACGATTGCCGCCGATCACGTTCTGTTCGATCGTATTGCCGACCGTGTTGTCCTTGATGGCGATCCCGACATCGTTTGCCGCGTGGGTTGGAGCTTGGTTGCCGGAGGCGTCGGTGCCGAGGAAGTTGCCGACGACAATGTTGTTCTTCGAGCTGTGCGAAAGATCGATGCCGTATCGGTCGACGCCGGTGATCACGTTGCCTGCGTGCTGCTGGTAGCCACCGATCAAAGTCTCCTCAGCCCCCCACTGCACATCAACACCGGCAATTCTGGTGAAGAGCGAGTCCGAGCCGTTCGGCCGGAGTCCAATCAGGTTGTTCTGTATGCGATTGCCTTTGGTACCTGCGTGGTTGACCCGGACGCCGCTGTAGTAGTTGCCGCTGATCACGTTGCGGTCGGCGAGGGCAACGGTGCCGATCCGGTTTTCCGATGCCCTGCTCCCGATTTCGATACCGGCCTGGTCGGTTGCGCCCGAGTTGGGGTCGACGGTAGCCGCGGCGTTGGTCCCGATGAAGTTGCCGACGATCCGGTTCCCGATCGAAGCGCTTCCCGTGAGGTGGATGTTCCAGAACGACCGGTACATGGACAAACCGCGGATGGTGTTATCGGCCGAAGTGATCTGCATCGAAACGCCGGTGATGTCTCCCGGCCCGACGATCTCGATCCGGATATCGGCGTTCGACAGCCGGTCCGAAGTGTTCACGCTCGCACCGGGCTGGGTGTAGCCGTCGATGTATACCGGACCGGTGGTGTCGTTGATCGTTGGCAGTGAGTCACCGAGGTTGATCAGGTGAGGGCCGCTTCCCGGGATGTTGAAATGGATGATGTCCGGTCCGAAGTTGGCGTTGGCCTGCAGGATGGCGGCCCGCAAGGAGCAGACGCCTGAGGGTGTGTCACACACGCCGTTATTAAGGTTGGCGTCGAACTCGTCTGACGTTGAATTCACCACCATCGGTGTGGGATCTGCCTGAGCAGCCACATCGGCGGCGACAGTGACATCGGCATCAGCGGCGGCATCGAGAGCCCGGTCGCCTGTAGCAGCCCGATCGGCTGTGACTGCGACCTCGGGGTCGACAAGGATGGATTCCACTGGGCTAGCGGCGACCGCTGCGGCGACCGCAACGAGGTCGGCGGCATCGATGCAACCACTGCCATCGAGATCGGCCCGCTGCAGACGCTCGGTATCCAGAGCACACGGTTGACCTTGACGTCGAAGATCGGCCCAGGTCAGGGTGGTCTCGGCGACGTCCATTCCCGAGACTCGACCTTCGCCGCTGACATCGCCGGAGACGGCACCCGGGATTATCAGCTGGCGGCTTGTCGACAGCGGGGCGACGTCTGATCCGCTGGTTTGTGTGTCCGACCCGGCAACCGTGATGGTCATTTCGGTGGACGGGGACACGAATGTGGTGCCATCGCTGGTGACGAAGAGGGAGCGGGCCAAACGAACGCTATGTACTCCGGGCTCGACTACGACGAAGCGGGCGGTGAGGCTCCCCAGGTCGGTGGCGAGGCCAGAGTCACAGGAGTCGTCGAGACAACGGAATGCAAGCAGGGAGACTCCCCCACTCTGGTCGGTGGCCATGCGAACCGAGGTCTGGTCGTCAGAAGGGTAGATGCCACCGAATTCAAGAGCGGCCTGATCGAACTGCAGAGCGCCTTCAAAGGCAGCTGCCCCGGAGGGAGCGGTGACGACCAGCTCAACGATGTCGCCGGGCGCCGCTTGATCTGGGCCGGTGAGCGACAGATCGCCGCTGATCGAAGCGTCGGCCGATAGGGAGAAGCCATCGGCCTCCGATGACGGTTCGCCCGCCGCCGACACAGGCGACGTTGGGGTCAAGCCAAGCAGCCCAACGGCGGCAACCACAGCCAAAAATCGTATGAATGTAATTCGCACTATCATCTCCGCCCAGCCAGGTCGAACCTATTCCTACGCAAGGCTATTCCTGTCTCTCCGGCTATTCGCTGCGCAGGCTCTTGATAGAGGTGATTTGACCTAGTATCCGCCCGTCCGATGTCGCTCATCTAGGGCGTCCATCGGTTCGTCGACCGGCACCCCGATGGACTGGCAGATCCTCGCCTCGCGGGATCCGCCAGTCCAGGCAGGCATTCAACAACCGGTGTTGATGAGGATCAGCCGTTGTTGGTGACGGTTACGGCGAGAACCGGGCCACGCCAGTCGAAGCTGGAGGGCAGGTCACCAACACCACGGTGGGTTGGGTGTCGATTGATCCGACCAAAGCCGTCGATCTCTGGCTGGTCCTGATCGGTTCC
>JBOEHD010000188.1:0-19703 GCA_050633745.1 Acidimicrobiales bacterium | reverse complement strand
ACCCCCTCAACGACCTCACCGGCCTCGACCTGAACCGCAACGTTAAGCCAGCGTCTGTTATTGGTGAACTCGTCATCCCCGTTTGCAATAAACGTCAACACGTAGACCCCGGCCGATAGATCACCAAACTCGTACGAGCCATCATCACCGGTCACCGTCGAACCCAAAAACTGACCACGAGAACCGTCGGCTGTAGCACCAAACAAATCAACAGCGACCGAACCCACCACACCACCAGCGGCGGTCCTGACATGGCCGGAAACCGAGCCGCCGGCGATCTGAGCCTCCGCACCCGAGGCTGCCGCAATCCCGGATATGCACAGCACAAAAACGGCCAGTACTCGATAAGCAACCATGGCCACAATTTATGTCTTGGCAAGCTGGCTGGAAGATAGGCTAATCTGCCTACCGGATAAGCAGAACCTGCGACCGGGCAGGAACTCGGCAGGGGTCGACGACGGCCCCGGTCACGCGGACGGTTCGACCGTCAGCGACGAAACGACGGAGCCGGAGATGCCGTCGATGACTTCTCGCGTCTTCTGTCGGAAGTCATCGCCGAGGACTGGCCCGGCCGTGATCTCCAAAAACGGGCCCTCTTCTGCGCACACGACGCTGTTGCCCATCCCGACAGCGCCGGTTTCAAAGGGGTAGCGGTTCGGGGTTCACTTCGCTGTTTTCACCGACGATTCCACCTTCACCGTTGTCCCCGCCCACCATCTCGTCCATGATCGCAGCTATTTCGTCGTCGGTTCTGGTGTCCGCGTCCGGAGCGTTGGCGGGCACGCGCTAGACGGCGAGCTCCATCGTGTCGCCCTCTGGGTTGGCCCAGTCTGCTGGGACGGTTATGTACCCGCACTCAACAGTCTCATCACCTAACGAAGCCTACTTAGGACGGGTCGGTGACGTTCGCCTGATCTGAGTAAGGTAGTGGGGTCACGCGGCGGGTACCGAAAGAGACAGCTGGGTCGAACAATGTCATCGCATCTTGAATTTAGAGGAGCGGTGACATCTGGCGAAGCGGACGCGCTGGCGATTCGGATAGTCGACCGGTTTCGATCACTTCCTGTTGTGTGGCGGGACGGCATTGGCGCCGGGTTGTTTGCCATTGGGTTGTGCTTCGGCCTGTGGGATGACGGAGCTACGCAAGGGCTCTCGTCCGGCGCTTGCGCTGCCCTATACTCCGGGACTGTTGATTGCGAAACCCACCCGGGTGACGGATTTACCGTGCGGATGCGGTTGACGCCCGAAGTCGACTCTGCTCGGCAAGCCGCGGTCTAATGGGAGGGATTCGCGTCGGCATCGTTGACGATCAACACCTCGTGCGGTCAGGGCTTGCTGCCATGTTGAAGCCTTATGAGGAGATCAGTGTCGTCGGCGAGGCGTCTGACGGAATAGAAGCCATTGAGCTTGCAAAGTCAGTGCCACTCGACGTGATGCTCATGGACTTGCGGATGCCACATATTGGTGGCATCGCCGCAATTGAACGCATCATCGCCGAGGCCATGCCCCCACCTCGAATCTGTATTTTGACGATGTTCGAGGATGATGACCTTGTGCTCGAAGCGCTAGGGGCCGGTGCCAGCGGGTTTATCTTGAAAGACACCTCACCGACGGGCCTTCGCGACGCGATCATGATGATCTCCGCTGGAACGGCACTCTTTGCGCCGGCAGCGCTCTCTGCTCTGGTTGCGGTTTCGGACCGTCGAACCGTCATACCGGACCCACTCGACCGGCCCGGTTTGGACTCGCTGACGTCCCGCGAACGAGAGATTCTTGATCTGGTCGCCCAGGGTTACAACAACGCCGAGATTGCGGAGCAGCTGACTGTCTCGACTTCAACGGTCAAGACGCACGTGAGCCGGGTGCTGGCAAAACTGGAACTGCGGGACAGGGTGCATGCGGTGCTCTACGCCCACGGCAAAACCATCGCACCCTAGCACTCGGTCGTAGTCCCAGGGTCTACGTAGAAATCGCCCAATGGACGATACAGATTAGCCCATCGCCGAAGAGATGCGCCCCTGGGGGTCGCCACACTGGATGGCTGGTAAACGTTGACGCCCCCCACCCTCGCTAGAAGGTCGCGATATGTCTTTGACTTCCCCAAACCCACGATACTTTCCGATGACGCTACTCGTGGTTGTCTCGCTTCTCCTCGGTGCGTGCGGCAGCAACTCGGCCACCGAAGCTGATGATGCGGCCACGTTGACGGCGACCAGCCACACGACTGTGCATTCCGACACCGACTCCGATGCGGAAGCTGTTGGAGGGCAAGACGGTGACGCTGCTGGTGGCCTTGACCCGGCGATTGCCGCCCTCGTACTGACCGCTGGAAACCCTGATGCCGACACTGTCATCGTCAACTCCCAAGGCGGTCCAGCTCCAGAGTTGTTCCCTGCGGCTGCAGTGGCCGAGCACCTCGGACTGGCGGTCACCGAAGACGTGCTCATCGTGACGGTGCATCAACAGCAGACGATCGACCGGGATCGATTCAACGATGCCGATCTCACGTTTGACGAGGCTGTCGAGGCCGATGCCCAGAGTGTGGCGGACCTCGCCCAGGTTGTGGAGTACTTCGTGAACGACGATCGCAAGGTCATCGTCACTGGCGTTTCCTTTGGGGCATTTATGGGAGCTGACTTGCTCGTCACGCAGGGCCCGATTGCGGACGCGTACCTGTTGGCTGTCGGTCGTTTGGACATGCCAGAGGCTGTGTGGAGCGAGTTCGCCGAAGGCCGGACTGTAGGGTTCGTCAACGGTGTCGACGTCATCGAGGTTCCGATCGAAGACGCTGGTATGGGAGGCGACTCGGCGATAGGTGATCGGAACATGTCTCGACTAGCCGCTGGCTTGGGCCACAAGCGATACACCGAGGAGCTTGTCGACACCGATCTGTCGAAGGTCGTGTACGTCTCGGGAAACCTTGACGAGCAGGTCGGACGGCTGACCACCGCCGAGGTCGCGTTCCTCGAACAGAAGGGCGCAAGCCTGATCACCTACGAAGGCGGCCATGACGTCCCGTCAGACGTGTTAAGCAAGGCGCTTGGTGCGGTCGGGCTTTCGTCAACCGCTCCGAACGGTGCCGGCCCGGCATCCGACCAAGCGGACGCCGGCACGGCTGACGACAGCAACGAGGTCGCCACGCTCGAAGTCATCCAGGATGCCGCACAGGCGTATGCCAGCTGCCTCGATGGCGAAGGTGTCGACTTCGGTGTGGAACCGGCCGCGGCCGATCGAGACGTCATCTTCGACGAGATTCGCCGTGTGTCTGAGGCCGATCCGGGCGCACACGCATCCTGCGAGCCGACACTCTACGTCATCCCGTAGATATGTAGCCTCGTTTATCCGGCCTGCGTGTGGGTAGCTATCGGTTTGTAGTACCAGGGTCTACCTCGAAATCGTCTAATGGGCGATAAATATCAGTCCAACGTCGGGTAGATGCGCCATTGAGCGTCGTCATACTTGACGGCTGGTAAAGGTTGGCGCCCCGGTGGGCCGAGATCTGAACGATCGAGAGAGCAATGCAACAAGCACTTGAATCCCCAGCTCGGACAGCGTTGCTACCGCTGAAGCGGTGGTGCACCCAGTATTCGGTCCTGGCCGCTCTTGCGGCCGCAGTCCTCAACGTTGGGGGGTTTGTGCTGATTGGAAGAAACGTCGACTGGAACAGCCCCACAGCCTTCAATCTCCTAGCGAAAGGGCTCAGCGTCGCCGTGATCGTCGCGGTGCTGTTCGGTCTCGGCTGGTTGCGGAGCGCATGGGTGACCACGCCGGTGCGAGAGTGGGATCGTAAGTGGCCGCTCTACCTGGTTCCGGGCTTGGTGGTCATCGGGCTCAACCTGACCGGTTTGAAGCTCGACGAGCTGACGTTCTCCGCGGGCCGGGTATTCGAGTGGGTCATCGACAACCTGTTCACGGGACTGTGGGAAGAATTCTTGACCCGTTCGTTGATGCTCTACATCCTGTATCGGGTGTGGGGGCACACCATGGCGGGAGCACGGAAGGCCATCGTCGTCGCCGGCGTGCTGTTTGGGCTCGCCCACCTTGTCAACCTCCTTGGCAGCGGTACCGTCAGCGAAGTCCTCACTCAAGTGACATACGCCGCCATCGTCGGCATCTTCTTCGGCGCCGTCATCATCAAGACCGGCTCTATCTGGCCTGGCGTCATCGTCCACGCTCTCATCGATATGGCGTCATCGACCTCGACGTTCCTCCACAGCAGCCGAAACGCATGGGGCGACACGTACTCCAGCGACTCCACATTGACCGCCGCCGACGTGATCGTCACGCTCGGCGTCGTCCTCGTCATCGTCGGCATCCCTGCCGTCTTCTTGCTACGGAACCCACCGACCATTTCCCGCCAGCCTGACCTCGCAGACCGAAAGTGATCAACATGAATCCCTCACCAAAACGCCCAACCTTGACCGTCGTGTCAATCTTTGTCGCTACGTTCTCGCTTCTGGCGGCAGCTTGCTCGGTTGATTCAGAAGTTACAACCGATGAAGCCGCTGAGTCCACTACCGCCACGGCAGAACAACAAGCCGAAGCAACTACGTCATCGACGGCCCCAGCCAGTTCCGCTCCGATCGCCCCGAGCCTGGACACGCCAGTTGGCGATGCCATCTTGACCGAGGCAGCAACCGGAGGGATCGCCTTTGAAGGCGGCGAATCCTACCCATTCGAAGAAGTTGGCATCGATTCCGACATCCCGGCAGCGCTCGGTGTGTTCAACGGAGAGCAAGTCATTGTGATCCCGATCGATGACACCGGCGAAGCCCCGACGGGTCAGATCCTCCTCACGGCCGGTGGGAGCGAAGACAAAACCGAGGCAACAGACGTCACGATCAGCACGATCGAAATCGAAGGATTCGGCGAAAGTGGCATCGAAGCCTCTGGCACCCTTGAAATTGATGGCACGCCAACGACGTTCGCCCTCACGCTCCCTCTCGGAGTGGGCTCAAGCACCTTCGAGGTCAACGGCAACGAAGCAACCGTGCGAGGCAGCCTCGGTATCCGGGCGTTTCAACAGGTGGAGTACCTCGTTGCTGAACACCCCGAGGTCGACACGCTCATCCTCGCTGACATTCCGGGCTCGCTCAACGACGAAGTCAACGTCAACACTGGGCGCCTCGTCCGTAAGGCGGGCTACACCACCCACGTGCCCGCCGACGGGGAGATCTACTCCGGGGGAGTCGACCTGTTCGCCTCCGGCGCCCAACGAGCCGCCGAAGAAGGCTCGGTCGTCGGCGTCCACTCCTGGTGCTGTGCAGATTCGGGTGAAGCGGCCGATGAGTTGTCCCAAACAGACCCTGCCCATGATGACCAACTGGCCTACTTCACCGAAATGTTAGGAGCCGCACTGGGCCCTGCGTTCTACTTCTTTACACTTCAAGCCTCGCCGTTCGACAAGACCGAGGACATGACCGCCGCCGAACGCGAGCACTTCGGGCTGACCAACACCGGCGACGTATTGGCCGAGCCCATCGACCGGACCTCCAGGATTGGCGAAACTGTCAAAGGATCGACCTTCAACACACCTGCCGAGGTGGCGACGGCGGTGATCGACGCACTCGCAACTGACAACATCAAAGCCGAAACTCTGCTGGTCCTTGATGGTGAGCCGTCTACAGTTATCATCGCTTCAAGCGAGCTCGCTGACGACTCGATCAGCGGCGAGATCCTAACCCTCACCCTGGACCCCGACGATTCCCTCGGATGGGGACTGGACGAGGCGACCGGTACAGCTATCTGTGCTCGAGGTGTGTCAGCCGGCGCTTGCACCTGATTGAACTACGCTCCTCGCAAGGCGTGGTGGAACGATGTGAACGAGAGGATGTCATGGAAGACCTACGGCCAAGTCCGAGACTTCAAGATCGGTCGGAACCTGGACCGAAGGCAGCCGACCGGTGGGTGTTCGCGCTCACGATCCTCATGGTTCTCTTTGCTGGGCGTGTCGCGATCCAGCTGGTCCAGTGGATCGAACCCGTGGGCTTTCTTCCCCACTTCGACCGCTGGCAGTCCGGGGCCGTCCCGTATCCGGGGCTGCTCGTGGCGCAGTTGTTGATCATTGCCACGATGGTGGTTGTACTTACGAAGCTCTATCGCAAAGAGCTGCGCCTGCGTCCGCTCACGGTCGTCATCGTGAGGGCGATCGGCTTCGGGTATCTCGCTCTGATGCTCCTGCGCTTAGTCGCCGGTTTAACCTTTGAAGATGGCCACTCCTGGTGGGACGCCCCGCTTCCGACGGTATTTCATCTTGTTCTCGCCTCCTTCATTCTCGTAGTCTCGCTCGCGGGAGCAACCCAGGAAGAACGGCCGACATGAAACTGCTGAACGAGTGGGCAACGTATCCGGGCGTACTTCTGGCGACGATTGGGATCTATGTAGGGCTGAACAACGTTGTCTCGCCCACACTGGCGGGCTATCTAGCCGTTGCATTCGCTGGGCTTGTAATTCTCGCGCTCGAACGCGCCTGGCCGTACCGGTCGAGCTGGCATCCCGGTCGAGATACGGTCGTCAACGACGCCATCTTTCTGGCGATCGTGCAGATGCTTCTTCCTGTGCTCGTCACCCTTTTGGTGACCGGCTTGTTCAGCGACTGGGTGAACGCCAACAACCTTCCAAGCGTTTGGCCGAACGAATGGCCGGTACTGGCCCAGGTGACGCTGATGCTCGTGGTTGGCGACTTCTTCAGGTACTGGATGCATCGCGCCGCTCACCGCTGGAATCGTCTGTGGCAGTTCCACGCCGTTCACCACTCACCAAAGCAGTTGTATTGGCTCAACGTCGGCCGATTTCATCCACTGGAAAAGGCAACCCAAATGCTGGTCGATTCCCTCCCGTTTGCCCTGCTGGGAGTCAGCAAGTCCGTTCTCGCTGGATATCTGGTCTTCTACGCGGTGAATGGCTTCTTCCAGCACAGTAATTGCCGTGTTCGACTGGGCCTACTCAATCACGTGGTTGCCGGACCCGAGTTGCATCGATGGCATCACTCTCGGATCATCTCTGAATCCGACAACAACTTCGGCAACAATCTGATCATCTGGGACACGATGTTCGGTACGCGCTTCCAGCCAGCAGAGCGTGAAGTCGGCGAGCTCGGACTACTCAACCGCGACTATCCGCAGGCGTTCGGCGAACAGCTCGTCACCCCGTTCCAGTTTGGCCTTGAAAAAGCCGGCCAGGAAGTAGACGGATGAGCTTCATAGACCGACTGGTGACCAAAGCCTTCTCCTGGAAGATGAGTCGGCTTCACGCCGAGCTGTGGCCAGCTTTCACCGAGGCCTCCCGTGATCCAAAACAATCCCAGGATCAGGTGCTGCGGGAGATTCTCGCCCGGAACGCCGACACGACGTTCGGTCGCCAACACGGGTTTGGTCAGATCTCTCGGGCGGAAGAGTTCCGAACTGCGGTTCCCGTTCAGGACTACGAAAGCCTGAGACCGCACATCGACAAACAGGAACTCACCGGTGAGGCGTGCCTGACGATGGAACCTCCGGTGCTCTACGCGCAGACGAGTGGCACGTTGGGTGCGCCTAAGTATCTGCCCGTTACTGCGTCGGGAATCGAGCGAGGCTCTCGAGCGCAGCGCATCTTCTCTTCAATGGTGGCCGCTGAAACCGAAATGTTCTCCGGGAAGATCTTTGGCATTACCAGCCCTGCGGTTGAAGGATACTTGCCAGGTGGAAACCCTTTCGGGTCGGCCAGTGGCATGGTCTATGAGGGGATGCCGAAGCTGGTACAGCGCAAGTATGTGATCGGTCCCAACGTCGTTGCTATCAAAGACCACGATCTTCGATATCTCGCGATCGCCGCGATTGGCCTCGCCGAAGACGATGTCACCGGAGCAGCGACTGCAAACCCATCGACCTTGATTCGGCTGCACTCGATCTTTCTCGACCAGTTCGATCTGCTTGTTGATGCCATCGAAACTGGCGTTCTCCCGGGCGCCAACCAGATGACGCCCGAACAGCAGGCGGAAGTCTCCTGGTCATTGCGACAAGGAGGCGAACGTGCCGCTGTTCTGCGGTCTCTGAAAGCGGAGCACGGAGCAAAGCTGAGCTATCAACATATCTGGCCGCGGTTGGCTGCGATCTCGACCTGGACCGGTGGAAGCTGTGGGTTTGCGCTAAACGCGCTCCAGCCTCTGCTCTCGCCAGACACCAAGGTGGTAGAGCTCGGATATTCGGCGAGCGAGGTCCGCGGAGCCATCGGGATCGACACCAGTACCAAACGGAGCGCACCGCTGCTTGCCGACAACTGGTTCGAGTTCGTGGATCGCGATGTCCGCGACAATGCGGTTGGACCGTTGAAGCCGACGGACTTTCTCGGCCTTCACGAGCTGACTGAAGGCAGACACTACTACGTCTACGTCACGACATTTGATGGGTTGTACCGCTACGACATGAACGATGTCGTAGCGGTCAACGGCTGGTTTGAGAACACGCCATGCATCGGCTTCGTACAAAAGGGTCGTGGTGTCACCAACATCACCGGCGAGAAGCTCAGCGAGAGTCAGGTGCTCAACGCGATCAAGACCGCACAAGCAGAGATGCAGATGACCGTGTCGTTCTTCATTGCCTTGGCGGACGAGGAGGCTGCTCACTATCGGCTCTATGTTGAGCACGACCTGCCATCCGATGGCAACGGCCTCTCTCCCGCCGCAGAGCTCGCCAATATGGTCGAGGCGCTTGTTCAGGAGACCAACATCGAATATCGCTCCAAAAGAGCAAGCCAGCGGCTCGGAGCGATTCAGGGTTATGACGTTGCCGACGGGACTGGTGCTGCGTACCGCGACGATCGGGTCCAAAGCGGTCAGCGCGACGCCCAGTTCAAGTTCCTACACCTCCAGTACTTGCGAGAGTGCGATTTCGACTTCCATCAGCATCTGAGAGGTGCAGCCAAGTGACCGGACGCAAGCTTGCAGTCGGTACGTTCCCCGTCCCGTTCAACGTGGTCTTCAAGCACACCTCTGCCGCACGCGCTGCGACAGAGAACATCATCGTCAAAGTGACAGATGCCGATGGCATTGTTGGCTTCGGCGAGGGTTGTCCCCGCTCGTACGTCACGGGCGAGTCCGAAGCTTCAGCTCTGAGGTTCGTCGCTGAGTACGGCCCAGAAATCGTGGCGCACTCCGAGGATCTAGCTGCACTGCGGCACCAAATCGACAAGCACAGCGCAGTTATCGACAAGAATCCCGCGGCGTTCTGCGCGCTCGAGCTAGCGGTGCTCGACCTCCAGAGCAAACAGGCTGGCCGGACCATCGAACACTTCGTCCGAATTTTGCCAATGGCGAGATCGTTCTCTTACAGCGCCGTGCTGAGCGACAGCAAGGCGGCGGTCTTTGGCGCACAGGTTATTCGTTACCGAGCACACGGGTTACGGGACTTCAAGCTGAAACTCTCCGGCGACCTCGATCGAGATCGCGCCAAGTTCCGATGGTTCCGAGGCCGTTTCGGTGCGCTGATCGCCGCAAGCGTGCGGGTTGATGCCAACAATCTCTGGTCCGACCCCGCCGAGGCTATTTCGCATTTGCGTGCGCTCGACTATCCGTTTCTCGGAGTTGAAGAGCCTCTCCAGGCGGATGATCTAGCCAACTTCCTCACGATCGCTGAGGCCCTCGACACCCGCATCATCCTGGATGAGAGCCTTCTGCGCGCTGGGCAACTCGCCGAGCTTCCGGGCGCCCCGAGCCGCTGGATCCTGAACTGTCGAGTCTCGAAGTCTGGAGGCCTGCTTCGGTCGATCGATCTCATCAAAAGGTCCGTCGACCAAGGCCTCGGCGTCATCGTCGGCGCGCACGTCGGAGAGTCAAGCATCCTGACCCGTGCCGGGTTAGCTGCAGCTTCAGCAGCAGGCAAACGTCTCATCGCCCAAGAGGGCGCGTTCGGCACAGTCCTGCTGGCCCAAGATGTCTGCGATGATCCAATCATGTTTGGACGTGGTGGCAAACTGGCGATTGCTGATCACGAGTCGCTCGGCCGTCACGGCCTTGGCATTGCAGTGATCGAAGACCGCTTGGCCGGCATGACTTCCATTCCGGTGAATGACGAGAATGTCGGATGCTGAGCCTCGAGCATTGTCAGCGAAACGATTCGGGCGTCAGCGCCCTCGCTAGGTTAGGGAGGTGCCGATGCTGGCGAAGATCCTGTGAAGTCTACCGGCCACGTAATAGACGATCGCTGCGTTGAGCAGCGCTCCGACGGCGAGGATCGCCCCTCCTACCCAGAGATTGTCTAGGCCGCTCTCACTCACCGAGTCCACCACGGAAACACCGATAGCACCCCACGGCAAGGTGAGCAGAAACGCGAAAATGTACGCGAGTGCCCCGCCCGCCATGCGGCCTACCACAAGACTGAAAACGAAAAGTGCGAGGTAGGCCGCGGTAGCCAGTTTCGAGGTACGTGTGCTCATCGGTATTCCTCTTCTAGCAAGCAATTCTCGATTCGCGACGCTCACTACCTGCATCATATCGGCGTATTTGCTGTCGGCAATCCGATGTTCGCGAATCATTCTGTGATTAACCCGTACTGATAATGAGCCATGAGCCGGCAGATTTTAGCTTAGGAATAATGATGGACACCTTGATTGAGTACTTCTCTGATATGCCCGCTCTTCACAGAGCAGCACTTCTTGTTTGCGGCATCACTCTGTGGTTCATCGTTGAAGGTCTGCGCCCGATGAAGTCTGACTCCTACAAGAGGGGTAGCCATGCAGCGACGAACCTCTTCTTCACGGCGACGACCGGGATTATCTACCTGCCGCTCACCATCGTGTTGTTGGCCGTAAGCGACTGGACCGCAAAAGAGAACTTCGGGATAGTGCAGTGGATCGACGGTGGGCACCTAGTCGATTTGATCGTGGGTCTTGTGATCCTGGACTTCTTCGCAGCATGGCTCGCCCACTATTGCTTTCACCGGTACGCGACAATCTGGCGATTCCACCTCATTCATCACATCGATCAGAATCTCGATACGACGAGTGCCAATCGCCACCATCCTGGAGAAAGCGTCATCCGGTTTGCATTCGCTGTCGTAGGGGTTGCAGTCGTGGGTGCTCCACTCTGGGTCGCCGTTGTGCATCAATCGCTCTCGGCAATGATCAGTCAGTTCAACCATTCGAATGTTGAAATGCCGGACAAACTCGATCGAGCGCTGCGGCTTGTCATCTGCACGCCGAATATGCACCGGTCCCATCATCACTATCGCCAACCTTACTCCGACACGAATTTCGGTAACCTGTTTTCGTTTTATGACCGGCTGATGGGAACCTACTCAATCGTCGACAATCACAAACTCATCTACGGTGTTGACACCTATATGGACAAAGACCATGCCGATGACATACGAGTACTTTTGACGGTACCGTTTGGACCCTATCGACGCCCTCCTCACTATCAAATTCCGGAGAATCTGTCTTAAGGGGCGATGCTCGAGCGACGCTGAAAGCCACCTTTGCTATGGCGCGGTGAGCCGACCATCGAGGTTGGTGACCGAGCCTCCCGGATCGACGCAGATACTGGGTTGGTTCCAGCGTCTCCCGTTACTAAACACGAGATTGTCCGGAGCGATCATGGTTACGACGTAGCAGGCGGCTGGACCGGAGAACCGATACTCCCCCGAGTTGTCTGTCGTCGTCGCCGACAGGAACTGACCTCGGGAACCGTCGGCCTGAGCAGCAAAGAGATCGACTGCCACCCCGGCTTCAGGCCTGTTGGAGATACCGAAAATCGTCCCGCCGATGGTTGCACTGTCTTCGACGCCACCGCCGAGAAGCTGAGCGTTGATCCCACTTAGGGTTTCGTCTGCCACAACTTGAAGCTCGGTTTGAAAATAGCGCCCGGTGGCGACAAACGCCTCACCGTCGGGGGCGATGAAGGTCACGATGTGGGGGCCCGCGTCAGTGGTGAAGCTGTAGCGTCCTGCTGAGTCGGTGATGGCGGAGCGCAGGTAGTCGCTCCGCTGCCCATCGACCGAGCGGAACAGATCGACCTGCACCTCACCAGTCGCCCCACCCTCGGCGAAACTCACGACGCCGGCGATCTGGCCCGGACCCCCGCGCAGGTTCCGGTCTCGTTCCAGGATGTCGGCCCACAGCTGACCGTGTCTTCTCAAGCCCTCATTTGAGAAATGCACGCCGTCATAGGTGAGGCCGGTCGCCACGAAGCTGTCGGTGTCTGGACCGGCGAACACTAGTGGGTCGGAGGCCACCGCCAAACCCTGACCTTGGCGGATGGGAGCCTCCGCTGCTTCGGAACTGCTGGGGTGGTAGGAGGCCGTGGCCACGTACCACGGGACGTCAAAGCCGGCGGAGCGCCGGGAGCTTGCTATCACGCTCGCCAGCTGCTGGGCGTAGACCTGGGCCGAGGTGTTGCTGAGCGAGTCGGACTCGCCCTGGTGCCAGAGGATTGCTTTGAAACCGTATGGTTCGGCCGCGGCGATGGCCGGGGCCAGACGGCTGCTGAACAACGAGTTGACCCAGCCGCCAACCGTGGTCGATCCCTGCCCGGTCGAGACCACGCCCACGGGGCCATCGCTGTATGCAGCCAGGGCGTCACCCATCGCAGGCCAGGGCGATCCCTTGGTCCCGGAGGCACGGGGCTGAGGGTCGACGGCGGGAGCCCATCTCCCGTCGGCTCGCAAGGCCAACACCCGCCCATCGGAGGGGGCTTGCCGGCTTTGGCCGTAGTTGGCCGAGTTGGACTGGCCCGCCATCAGGTAGTTGTCGCCAACACCGATCCTGTCAACCGAGATGTTCTCGCCGGTGGACGAGCGGACTTCGATCCGATACCAGCCGACCGAGGCCTCAAGGGAACCGGCGAAGGCGCCGCCGGCCCCGATGGACGAGTCTACGGTTCTCCAATCGGTCGTTACTCCGCCGTCAACCGCCAGGGCCCGAGCCTGCACTTCGTCTGCACCCACAGCTGTACCGGCGATTGGGATCTGACCGCGACCATCTTGTTGCTGATAGATCGACGGGCTCGTAGGGGTGCTGAGGGAGAGGTTCTCGTTGGCGGGGGCGGTGCTGAATTTGAAGTTGGGTCCGAAATAGGCCGCAAGGGTGGTTCGCTTTTGGGTCGGGAAGACGAGGTTGGTCGACTTGATGAATCGGCCCTGTCCGAACGAGATCTCGGGCGGGCTGGTGACGGTGGTGTCGTAGGTGAACCGTTCGCCGCCCGCGTAGTTGAGGACCCCGATGGTGTAGACGCCGGGCTGAAGGGTTACGTGGTTGATGGAGCGATAGAAGACGTTGGCCTCGGCTGTGGTGCCGAGCGGAATGGTGGTTGAGGCCAACAAAGCCCCAGCCGCGTTCCAGACGCCGACCGGGGGTGCGGTCGGTTCGTTGAGCCTTCCGTCCTGATCCTGATCGAAGAGACCGAGATCGGTCAGGACGATTTCGGAGTTGACGGTGAATTCGTAGCCGACCACATAGCTTGACGACAGGTTGTTGTGGTTCCCGGTCGCGGTAAGAGTAAACGCCGGCTGAGAAGAAGGCGCAGCCGACGACGGATTCACGGCGACGGTGGTCGACACCAAGGCGGCGACCACCATTGCCGCCACTACACCAGTCAATTGTTGACGCAAGGCCATGCGGCGATTCATCTGACAGAAGCTAACGACGGGTGCAGAACGGACGCAGAGCAATCTCGCCCACGGGACGGGTGGAGTGACCGGCCGAGAGTCTGGAGCACGTTGGCCGAAAGTACTAAAAGGGGATTGGGCCCGTCTGCGCCCGTTGGTTCCACGGTCCAGCTCTCTACTCTAAGGCATATCCCTTTGCCAACAGTCCTCTGCGGTCTCGAAGTCGCCGACGTAGTCCCAGCTACCGTCGGCCATGGCGAGGTCAGGTCAGTGTCGGTAGTCGGCCACCGTGTCGAGCTCGGCTGGCCGGATGCGCTGAATGCTCAGGTGACGGTCGGCTACAATGGGGTTTGCACCGGCAGCCATTTAGGCCAGGCTTGATCGGATGAGAAGGGTGGCCGGGCGCCGTGAAGATCTCAGAGCAGCTTGAGCCCACTCTGGAATCGTTGTCACCATCAGCCGACGGCATGGTGTTCGCCGTCGACCAGGTAGTAGCCGAATTCGGCCCGGCGCTCGTGAGGTTTGCCGACGCCCGAGGATGTTCGGACCCGGAGGCTCTTGTCGGCGATGTATTTCTGAAGGTATTTCTACGGTGGGAGAAGCTCAGCTTTCTGGGAGAACCTCAATTCGAGGCCTACCTCTACCAGGCGGTTCGTAATCAACTGATCGATGAACATCGCCGACGATTGAAACGGCCGTCGATTGAGCCTTTGGCCGAGGCTGAGATGGTCCCGGCGCTTGACTATGAGAACGATCTGGCTGAGCAAGATTGGGTTCGAGGCATGCTGTCGACTCTGAGCGTCGATGAGCGCGACGTCATCGAGAAACGATTTTACGGTGACCTGACCCTTGAAGAGACGGCTGAGCAGACCGGTAAGCCCGTTGGCACGGTTAAATCGTTGCAGCATCGAGCAATCAAGAAACTCCGGATCGTCGCCTTGGCGTCTCTGGTTCTACTGGCGCTGGTTGCTATCGCCCTTGGGATCCTTGGAAGACGACCGGTATCGGTGCAGCCGATCACATCCGACCCAACCATCACCGACGAGGGCATCGAAGTTGACGATAGTAATGGGGTCGGGGTCGACCGGTCCGATGATGAGCGGTCAGATGTTGGCCAGTCGCTGTTCAGCGAATCCTCCGACAGCGATAGCAACACCACCGGGTCAGTGAATGAGTTCGACCCAGAACAGGCTTCACCCGAACCCGGACTTGGGCCCGAACCCGAACCTGGGCCTTCAGTTGTGACCGCCCCGGCGGCTGCTTCTGGAGCAGCCACGGCCGACACCGGCCAGGTCGACATTCCGTCCGATCCGGCAGAAGTGCAACCGCCGCCAGCCACAACCGTCCCTGTGCCGAGCCCGACCACGACCGCGAGCACGACAACCACGACCCCCCTGGCCAATGGGCCCTTCCAATTGACGATCGGCCACAGCGGGCATTGCGTTGACGTTGCCGGGCAGTCGACCGGCAACGGGGTGCAGCTGGTGCAAAGCGTTTGCGGCGGCAGCCAAAGTCAGTACTGGCAAGCCATCCCCAACGGCGACGGTTTTAACCTGAAGAACGTCAACAGCAACCTTTGCATGGCCCTACGCGGTGGGAATCAGGTTTCCGGAGAGATCGTCGTGCAATGGACTTGTGAGAACGGCGGCAACTCGATCCTGTACCGCGACGGGAACCGGCTGCTGTTCAAACACTCGAGGCAGTGTCTAACGGTGTCAGGCGACTCGCATGTAATCGGTACTGGCCTGGTGCAGAACCCGTGCGCCGCCCGCCCAAGCCAGAACGTCACCGGCGGTGGAGTGGCACCGATCCCGGCAACGCAGTTCCAGCTACGGGTTGCCCACACTGGAATGTGTTTTGAGGTCCACCTGGTGTCCAACGCGCCGAATGCGCGCCTGATTCAGAACCCGTGCGTTGACAACAACACAAACCAGTTATGGGAGACGGTGCCGGTCGACACCGGTTTGATGATGCGAAATGTGCGAACCGGCATGTGTATGGCCGTCGAGGGTGCCTTCCAAACAGCGAACGCGAATGTCAATCAGTGGACGTGTACTCCAGCGCCGAGCCTGGTGATGGACCGGGTCGGCGACGCTCTCGTGTTCCGCCACTCCGGGCAATGTCTTGCCGTGTACGCAAGTTGGACGTTGGCCGGGGGCGGGCTGGTCCAGGCCCCCTGCACCGGCGGCGCCAACCAGATAATCACCGGCGAAACCACCGCCTAAAAAGCGCGTTAGTCGGGTGGCTTGTAATACTGCAGATCGCACGCGCTAGCAGTAACGAAATTGGGTCCACTTCTGTTGCAAGTGGATTCACCCAATTCGATTCTTTCGAATTCAAGTCGTCCCAGCACCTCCCGCCGAGGTCGGCGCGGCCTTGGGCGCTAGCCGCAAAACCGGCTGAATTTGGCGTGTTTTCGGACTCGGCGAAAGAATCTGGATATCTATAAACGTCCAGGACGGCCTCAGTGTTGAGGGCCGGTGCAACTTGTAACGATTTCGATATGTCCCGTTGAGCCGGATGCGAAATCGTCTAAAGCAGAGCTACCTAACGGCGAGCAGACCGGGAGTACGTCCGACTAGTTTGATCCGCGATCGACCAAGCGTCGCGGGATCTACCGCGGCATCTGGCAAGCCTCGTTGCATGCCTCGGTTATCCATCGGCGGAATGATTAAGGAGCAACGGTGCGGACGATAGCTGATCCAACAAGACGGTTTTCGAAAGCTGGGTTTGCCGCTCTGTCACTCTTCGCAATCGTTGGCGTCGTGCTTCTCGGCACCAATGCGGCAAGCGCTCAGGCGGCCGCCGACTTCGTCGTCAACACAACGGGGGACGAGTCAGACGCCAACCTGTCCGATAACAGTTGCAGCACCGCTGCCGGCAGCTGCACCCTCCGGGCGGCCATTCAGCAGGCCAACGCCACCCGTGGTGCGAATGAGATCAACTTCAACATCCCGGGCGGTGGCGTCAAACGAATTCAGTTGCGGAGCGAGCTACCTGCACTGATCGATACCAGCGGGGGCACCACGATCAACGGGTACAGCCAACCGGGCTCGTCGGTTAACACAGCACAATACGGTTCAAACGCCGTGCTCTCAATCGAACTGTCGGGGACCAACCGCCCGGCTCCGATTGGTTCCACTCCAAACCAGCTGGTTGAGAACGCCTCCCACGGGTTGCTCATCACCTCGGCTGAAAACACGGTTCGCGGTTTGTCGATAATCAATGCCACCATCCTGGTTGAGGTGCGCGGCGAGGGCGCCGACGGCAATCAGATCCTCGGCAACTGGATCGGCGTCGACTCTCGGGGCAACGCTTCCACCGGGCCGTGGCAGGGCGTCATGTTCCGTCTCGGCCCTGACCGGAATCAGTTTGGCTCGGCAGATCTTGCTGACCGGAACGTCGTGTCGATGAAAACCCCATCCTTTGCCATGCGAATTGAGCATGGGTCGACGTCTGAGAATCGGATTCAGGGCAACCTGATTGGCCTGACACCCGATCTCAGCAGGAGCACCGGCGGTAACATCGGCATCGATCTGCAGTGGTACCCGTGGGGCAACTTGATCGGCGGACCGAACCCCGGAGACGGCAACCACATCGCCGGGCTCATCACCAACGGAATCGACCTGTCGCACTCGGCGCAGGGCAATCTGGTGATTGGAAACAACATCGGCACTAACGGCGAAGGCACCGCAGTTTTCCCTCACACCCAAAACGATTACGGCATCGCGGTGAAAGACGACTCCAAGAACAACTACGTGGCAGACAATGTCATCGGTGGCAGCCGGAAGTACGACGTCTACCACCGCCACAACTACACCGACGGGAACACCTTCGTCGGTAACCGGTTCGGTGTTGGCCGCAACGGCGAGTCGCTGGCATCCACCATGTCCTGCTGCTCGGTCTACCTCACCGGCCACGACAGCATCTTTATCGACAACATCATCGCCAACACCAATCTTCGTCCGGCATTTAACGTGAATAACCGGTCGGTCCGGGATCAGCACGTCTACTTCCCGGATCAGAAAACAGAACGAAACCAAATCAGCCAGAACACCTACTATGGCGTTTCCGACATCGTGATCGACCTGGTGGGTGTCGAAGGCAGGCGGGATGGCAACGATCCAGGCGACGGTGATGATGGCGCCCAGACGCTGCTGAACTCGCCGCGCATCACCGTGGCAACCGCCGGAGCTGTCTTCGGAACCGCCTGTCCCGATTGTCGGGTGGAGATCCACGCATCGAGCGCCATCACCGCTACAGGAGATGTAGATGTCACCCAACCAGGTCCTGCGTACGCTTACATCGGCTCGGCCCGCGCCGACGCCAGTGGCCAGTTCAGTCTGGCATCGCAAAACCTCAGCACCGGCAGGCTGGTGTTCGCTACCGCAATCGATCGACGATCCAACACCTCCGAAGAATCCCCGAAGAGGTCGGTAGGTACCGCCATCGCCAGACCAGGCACCGCTCGCCAGTCCAGCACCGCCTACGGCGGCGCAGCAGCCAGGGCCATCGACGGCAACGGCGACGGCCGCTTTACCTCCAATTCGACTACTCACACCGGTAACGACTCTCAAGCCTGGTGGGAACTCGACCTCGGACGCAGTCGACCCATCGAGGCCGTGTCGCTATTCAACCGAACCGATGCCTGCTGCAGTAGTCGGCTATCCAACTTCTACGTTCTTACGTCGGCCAGTGCATTCGGTAACCGATCGTTGGACGCGCTGCTGGCCGATCCGTCGGTGAAGGCCACCAAGGTTGACGGGCAGCTTGGCTGCTGCGGCTCCTTCGCTGTCGGGACCGACATCCGGTACATTCGGGTTCAGAAGGCTGGCTCCGGGTACCTGTCTTTGGCTGAAGTGCAAGTCTTCAGTAGCGAGCAGAACATTGCCGTCGGCAGTTCCGCAACCCAGTCGAGCACCCGAGGTGGCGGGGCCGCGGCCCGAGCCGTCGACGGCAACGCCGACGGCCGCTGGACCTCCAATTCGGTCACTCACACCACCCAGGAAAATCAAGCCTGGTGGCAGACCGACCTGGGCACTGAGACCAACATCACCAGCGTTGAGATCAAGAACCGCACCGACTGCTGTGGCGGGCGCCTCTCAAACTTCACGGTGTTTGTGTCCGCCCAGCCGTTTGGCGGCAGGACCCACGCCGAGTTGGTCGCAGACCCAACCATCTGGAGCCAGAACGTTGCATCGGTCCCAGCTGCAGGCGTAGGCCTGAATGTCGGTCAGTCCGGACGGTACGTACGAGTGCAACTGATCGGTACGAACTACCTGTCCTTGGCCGAGGTCCTGATATTTGGGGACGTGACTAGCACTCCGAACGCCAATCCCGACATCGGGCCAATCGCCACTCCCCCGAGCTTGCCGATGCCAGCTCCCTACGTTCCTCGCCTGGTGGATTTCTCCTGCGCGGTGGCCGGTACCACCCTGAGTTGGACCGACACCGGCGGTGATGACATCTTCTACGTGTTTGCCATCACCAACAGCGTCGAGACCTATCTCGGTGAGCACACTGTGAACAGCCTCACCGTCGAACCGGCCGACACCTATCGCATCAGCTACTGGCGAAACGGCCAGCGTAGCAACGCCACCTGCGAAGGTGCGGGCGTTGGCGGGTTCAGTTGCTCGGTGTCCGGCACACTGTTGAGCTGGACCGATGTCGGCGATGACCGCTACTACGTGGTTGCCATCAACGGCGACGTCGACACCTACATCGGTGGTTTCTCAACTACTAGCCTCACTGTCGAACCGGCCGAGACCTATCGGGTCAGTTACTGGACCGACGGCCAGAAGGTCGCCACAACCTGCGACGGTCGCTAGGCCTAACACCCGTCGCGCTCGACGGATGAAGAGGTTGTTGTGGAGAATGTCGGCCGTGCCACGCTACCGCTGTAGATTGTGGCACGAGCCGAGACCAACGCGATCGGCGGCGTGCTCGAGGTCCTGGCGGTCGACCATCCGGTTCGATCCGAAGGGTCGACGATCGCCGGCCGTCACCAGGTAGCGGAACCAGACAGGGAAATTGGACGGGGTTTGTTGTAACAACCGCTGCCCTCGGTTGTCTAATACCTGTGCTCCGTTCAAGCGCCGGTTCTAAACCAGGCCTGAGGAGCAGATC
>JBOEHD010000187.1:0-52334 GCA_050633745.1 Acidimicrobiales bacterium | reverse complement strand
TGCGCTGCAGCTTGTTGAACATTCCCATCCGGTTGAACCAGCGATCGCCGGGATCGGTGGCAGGCCATGTCCCGTTGCGAATCGCCGCCGGTGGCAGATCACCCCACGACCAACCCTCAGCCACTCCCCCTGGCACAACCCCAAGCCCACGGCCAGTTGGGTGTTCCACCTTGATCACGTCTGCGCCGAGGTCCGCCAGGTAGCGACCGGCCAACGGCCCAGCCCAGGCCACGGAAAACTCCAACACTCGCACCCCTCGGAGATCGAGGTCCGGCAGACTGACCGGTGCCCGCCGGGCCAGCCGCCCAGACTGCTCCTGTCCCGATCCGATCGCCGGAGCCACCAGAGGTTCGCTTGGCTTGCGGGCACCGACGACGATGGCCGGACCTGGAACCCGGGCCTGATCGCCAAGAGCCGGCACCGGTTGCCAAGCGTCGCGGGCCACCATCTGCCGATCGGCGAGCACCGCGTTGACGTCGTTGACCACGCCAGCCGGGACTCGTACCTCCTGCAGCGCGGCGACCGCTTCCACCGCTGTGCGTTTGGTAAACCATGGACTGATCGCCACGTCGATCTCGTCTGCCCGGTCGTAGCGCCCGGCCGGAACTAGCAGTTCATCATCGGCCAGCAGTTCGACGCTGTCGGTCAAAATACACAGCGCTTCCCACTGTTCGCCGGATGCGCAGGCCAGCTGCAGCCAACCGTCCGAGCACTCGTAGATACCGAGCGGATGGTACGACTCGGCGAGCCGGTTTCCGTCACGTCGTTTGATGTAGCCGTGATGGGTGTATGTGGTGACCGACCATTGATGAGCCGAGGCCATCGACTCCATCACCGCGATGTCGATCAGTTGGCCACGGCCGGTGCGACCAGCCTGCATCAGCGCAGCTTGAATGGCGATGACCGCGTTGGCGGCCGCAAAATAGTGAGGCCAGGGCCCTCCACCCTGCATCGGTTCGCGGTCACGATCGCCGGTTAGATAGAGGTGGCCTCCTGCCGCCCAGTCGATCAGCTCCGATGAGGCCAGCGAACGCCACGGCCCGGTGAGGCCGAAGCTGGAGAGCGCAACGAACACCTGAGCGGGCCGATCAGCCCGGAGTCGTTCGGCCAGGGCCTCGACCTCTCCCTCGCCTGCTCCTTCGGGCACGGTATAGATCACGCAGTCCGCCCCGGACGCCAACTCCTCAGCCTCATGACCTTCGGCCACGATCGACGTTTTCGCCCCGTTTAGCCAGTGGTGCCATGGGCTTTCACCGTTTAGAAGCGGAGGTCGCGTTCGCAGAGTGGATCCGGCCGACGGCTCGACCAGAAAGACGTCGGCTCCCAACTGGCCCAGCAACCGGCTACACCAGGCACCGGCAACACTTCCCGCCAACTCGACAACCGAGATTCCCTGCATGACTGAAACCTTCACCGACCGGCAGGCCAGGGTCAAGCCGAGAGTGTCGAGCGCACTGGCGACGCACCTCTAGTAGCGACCTATGGCCGGCGGCGTAGCTCGCGCTCTCCTTAGAGAGTCGGTCTACGCTCGGGCTATGAACAGTGTGTTGAACCCTTCCGGCGGCTATCGGTACATACCGGGAATCCCGCCTTACTCGGCCGGCGCGCTCGCCGACGATGACCAGGTAATCGTGCGTATCACGTTGAACGAGCCGACGTCGTGGCTCGATGGCTTCGCGGTGATCGATCGAGTGCTGGCCGCCGAGGGTCGACCGGCCCAGGCGCTGTGCGCAGTTGAACTGCGCTGCCCCGTCCCCCATTCCTTCGGAGGGTTCGGATCGTTCAACGACGACTATCGACAGGCGCTCGACCAACGAGGAATCCTGCTTGCTGACGGCACCAACCCGGTGGCTCGTACCAACGTCGCCCCCGCAGTCGCCGCTGGGAGCGAGCCTGGAATTGAGACCGAACTTCACGCCTTCTCCTACACCGTGGCCCGTAACACCCAGAGTCTTGCCGGTGACCAACCGCGGCCGTCGTTCGTGATCGCCGGGGCCGGCGACCTCCTCGACCAGGCCGACCTCCGGCCAGAAGCGATCGTCGGCGGCCAGGCCCCATGGGCAGAGTCCGGGCCAGCCCGGGCCGAGGCGGTGCTCGACGAGATGGAGTCCCGGCTGACCTCCCTCGACCTGAGCTGGAACGACACCGACTCGGTGGTCGTCTATTCGGTGGAACGGATCGGCGAGGTGATGGAGTCAACGATCCTGCCTCGGCTGGGAGCGGTCGGCCGAAACGGTGTGCACTGGTACCACGCCCGACCCCCGATCGAAGGGTTGCTGTTCGAGATGGACAATCGAGGCGGGGTGGTTGAGCGAAGGGTCTGACCGCCCCGACCGTGCTCAGCCGGGGAATTGCCTAGTTCGTCCTCGGTGTGATCGGCTGAACCCATGACTACCTACGTACTCATACACGGTGCCTATCAGGGAGGCTGGATCTGGCAGCCGGTCGCCAAGCGGCTTGAGCAGGCCGGTCACAAGGTGTACCGGCCGACCCTCGACGGTTGCGGCGAACGAAGCCCGTCGCTGCGACCCGGTATCAACACCGAAAGCCATGGCGACGAAGTGGCCAAGCTCCTGTTCTACGAAGATCTGTCCGACGTCACCCTCGTCGGCACAAGCTCAGGGGGCATGGTGGTTTGCCGGGCCGCCGAACTGGCTCGGGAACGGATCTCCCGGGTGGTCTTCGTCGATGCCCTTGCACTGGTGGCTGGTGAAAGCGTTGACCAGATCGTCAACCGACCCGGTGGCATCACCACCGATCTCGCCACCGGGCCAAGCCGCGAGGATGCCGAATCCCGGCTCTTCGCCGACCTGGAGCCCGACCTGCGGCAGTGGACGGTGGACCGGATAACCCTCCACCCTGTGGCCGCTGTGCGGCAACCTGTCGTGCTCGACAGCTTCTGGGACCAGACCTGGTCGGCCGACGTGATCTATTGCCGCCAAAGCGAGAATCCGCCGGAGCCGCACCAACGCCGAACCGCAGCCCAGCTCGGCGCGGCGTGGCATGAAATCGATACCGGTCACTATCCGATGCTCTCCGCCCCAGATGAGTTGGCACGCCTCCTGCTCGGCGAGCACCCAGTTGCCTAGTTCGTCAGCGCCTGAAACCGCCGAACAGGGTGGGATCGGGAAGCTCGACATGGCGGCGATGTTCATGTCGGCAACGATCATCGGCATCGCCGTCGCCCCCATCATGGTGGATGTCGACTCTCCCGCTTGGGTGGTGGTGGCGGCGACGGTGTTCGCCTGGTCGGGTACCGGGGAGGTTGCGTATGCCTCGGTCATCGCTAGTGGCGGAAGCACCCTGGCCGCATTCATCGCCTCGATGCTGGTCAGCTCTCGATTCGCGCTTCTGGCGTTGAGCCTCAAGGGTCGCTGGCAGGCCTCGCTGATCGAACGGATCGGGATGTATCACTATGCATCTGAAGTTGCGGTAGCCAACGCCATCGACCAGGGGGATCGCATCGGACCGGGCGCCGCACGGCGAGTGTTCTGGCAGCTAGCCATCCCCATGGCCAGCGGCTGGTTCATCGGGACCGTGCTCGGGCTGCTGCTAGGAAACATCGTCGGCGATACCCGTCAGATCGGCCTGGATGTTGTGTTCCCCGCGTCGTTCATCGGGACGGTCGTCACGGGGCTGCGGCGACGGGACTCAGCGGTGGCGGTCATGGGTGGGATAACGGCGGCGATCGGTCTCTCTCCGATTCTTCCGGCCGGGCTACCGATCCTGGTAGCCGCCCTCGCAGCGTTCGTCGCGGTTGCCGTTCCACCCCCTCCACCCCAGACCCCGGCCCCGCAGGGAGCTGAAACATGACGCCAATCGGTCTTGTCCTTTTTGTGGTGGGTCTCTTCGCTCTCCGGATGTTCGGCGGGTTCGGCCTCAGCAGCCTGATCGGTGAGTCTGAGTTCTGGAATCGTCTGCTAAACCTGTTGCCGGTTGCTCTGGTCTCGGCGGTCGTTGCGACGCAGGTATTCACTACCTCGGGAGTCCTCGTCCTCGACGCTCGGGTGGTCGGCATCGCGGTGGCGATCGGGCTTTCCCTGCGTCGGGCTCCGTTGGCGGTCGTGGTCGTCGCCGCTGCTGCGGCCACCGCAGGCACCCGAGCATTGGGTTGGGGCTGAACGGACCGTTGAGATAGATAGGAGATTTGACCAATGGAACATCAGTTCGTCGAGTCGAACGGAATCGGTATCCACACGGTGACAGCGGGACCACCGGACGGAGAGCCGGTGTTGTTGATCCACGGCTTTCCCGAGACCTGGTACGAGTGGCGCAAAACCATTCCCGCGCTTGAAGATCGCTACCGCCTCATCGCACCCGACACCCGCGGGTTCGGCGATTCCGACAAACCAGACGGTCCTTACGACCGGGCGATGCTGGCCGCAGACATGGTTGGCGTGTTGGACGCGTTCGATATCGAGCGCGCCGCGGTAGTTGGACACGACTGGGGCGGCATCATCGGATTCAAGATGGCCATCGACTACCCCGAACGAACAACGAAGCTGGCGCTGCTCGACACGTTGTGCACGGTTTGGCCACCGGGAGCTCGTCACGGCTACTGGTTCAAGGCCGAGCCGCGACCCGAGGAGTTCTTTGCCAACCACCATGAGCAGTTCATCGATCAGGTCTTCACCGGCAGGTCGGAACCAGCCCTCCAAGGGTGGCCCGAGGCGCCCTGGCCGGGACCGTCGTCGGTTGCCAGACCATCGTCGCATTGGGCCACCGAAGCCGACGTCGCAATCTATCGGGCGGCGTTCGCCGACCCCGGTTCGCATCGAGCGGCAATCACCTACTATCGCGACGCTCTGGCCTTTCACCTCGTCGAGCCCGATCACACCTTCGAGGCTGACGAACAGTATCGGGCACTGCCATCGGAGGATGTGGCCGAAATGTGGGAAGCCGGACTGGATGACCACCCCCTCTACGCCCAGTACATGGACTACGGCCCCGAGGATCGACTGAAGCGCTACCCCCACCCAGCGTTGTGGATGTTCGCCGACCCGAAAGGCTCTTTGAAAACCGGCACGATCCCGGTTGGCAATCCCTTCGTCGACCAGTTCTCTACGTACTTCCCCGATCTCCGAGCTGAGCCCGTTCCCGGTGCCGGGCACTTCTTCGTCGAAGAGAAACCCGACTTTGTCAACGACCGCCTTCGTACCTTCCTAGACGGAACCGACCGCTGAAATCACGTTCACAAGATCCCGAGGAGTAATCTCTGGCATGGTTCAACCGCATATTCCTCAAGCACGAATGATCGGTTCGCTCGAAGTGTCGGCGGTCGGATTGGGCTGCAACAACTTCGGCATGAAGTTGGACCAGGCCCAAACTACCGAGGTCGTGTCGGCGGCCATCGATGCAGGCATCACGTACTTCGACAACGCTGACATTTACGGTGCAGGCCAGTCCGAGGTGATGCTGGGAGAGGCCCTCAAGGGGCGGCGAGACAAGGTCGTGCTGGCCACCAAGTTCGGCCACCCCACCAGCCTGCCGGACGGAACCCCCGGCGGCAGCCCAGCCTGGATCCGCAAGAAGATCGAAGAGAGTCTCACCGCGTTGCAGACCGATCGCATCGATCATTATCAGCTCCACATGCCAGACACTGACACGCCGATCGCCGAGACCCTCGGAACCCTCGACCAACTGGTCGAGGAGGGCAAGGTGCTGGAGTTGGGGTGCTCCAACTTCTCCGCAGCGCAACTGCACGAAGCAGCGCAAGCGTCGAGCACGCTCGGAGCGGCCCGGTTCGTGACCTGCCAGAACCACTACAGCCTGTTGAAACGCAATCCGGAGAGCGAGGGAGTGCTCGATGCCTGCGCCGAGACCAACGTAGGTTTCGTACCCTTCTTTCCACTCGAATCGGGACTGTTGACCGGCAAGTACACCAAGGGTGAGGACCTCCCGGAGAACAGCCGGTTGAAGAACTGGGGCAAACGAGCCGCCGCCTTCATCGATGACGACCGACTCGATGTTGTGGCCGAATTGAGCGCCTTTGCCGCCGGGAACGGTCACACCATCCTGGAGTTGGCTATGTCTTGGCTGGCTCACAACCCTCGGGTCACGACGGTGATCGCCGGCGCCACCACCCCCGAGCAGATCGCCTCGAACGTCGACGCCATCGGTTGGGTTCTGAACGACGATGAGCGAGCCGAGGTCGACCGAATCTGCGCTGCGCTCGATCAACAGTAAGGTCGGCTCCATGCGTATCGGACTCAATGCGACGGCCCTGGTAGCGAAGGGATCGGTGGAAGCCTTCGTCGAGCATGCACGCACCGCAGCCGCTGACGGCTTCGACAGCTACTGGGTAGCGGAACATCCGACAGGCGGTCTCGATGCCCTTACGGTGTTGACCGTCGTCGGACAAACGGTGGATTCCATGGAGCTCGGCACCGCGGTTATTCCAACCTATCCTCGTCACCCGATGGTCCTAGCTGGCCAAGCGGTAACCGCCCAGTCAGCGATGCGCGGTTCGTTGACGTTAGGCGTTGGACTGTCGCATCAGCCGATGATGGCCGAGCTAGGAATGCAGGACGACAAACCGATTCGCCACCTCCGCGACTACCTCTCGATCCTCGTTCCTCTCATCGAGGAGGGCACCGTCGACTATCAGGGTGAGTCACTCTCGTGCCGAGCCAAGATATTTCGGCCAGCGGAGCGTCCTCCGCAGATCCTGGTCGCCGCCCTCGGACCCCAGGCGCTGCGGGTAGCTGGCGCTCGAACCTCGGGGACAAGTCTGGCCTGGGTCGGCCCGAAGACGATTCGAGACCACATCGTGCCAACCATCGCCGCGGCCGCCGCCGATGCCGGCCGCCACAAGCCACGGGTGCTGGCCACGCTGCCGATTTGTGTCACCGACGACCCGGCCGGAATCCGCAGCCGGATCACCGCTGGCGCCGGGATGTACGCAAAGCTGCCGTCGTATCAGGCCATGTTCGAACGAGAAGGCGTGACTGAACCAGGCGAGCTGGGCCTTGCTGGCTCAGAAGCTGAGGTAGAAGACATGTTGGCCAACCTGGCCGAGGCTGGCGTGACCGACTTCGCGGCATCGGAATTCACCCCTTCACCGGACGAGCGAGAACGCACAAGAGCGCTGTTAACAAAAATGGCAGCAGCGGCCAAGAGCTAATACGGCTGGGAACAAGAGGCAGCCGAGTCTTTCGACCAGCTCTATTACGGGGCCAGCTCCGCCCGGACCGCGGGCATCACGGTGCTGCCGAGCAGTTCGATGCAATCGAGAGCATCGGACGGGTCCGACCCGGGCCACGCCACCCGCATGGCCACATGGTTTACCCCAACCTCCCGGTACTGACCGACGAGACCGGCGATGACCTCGTCCGGGTCGCCGATCACGAAACGGTTTTCGGCCAGCGTGGCGAAGGCCGCATCGTCGTCGGAGGCGCCTGCGTTTTCGGCCGCTTCGCCTGCGCTGCCGGTCAAACCCCATGCCGCATAGGCCGCGTATTTGGTCAGCAGGTGGGGACGGGCCCGACGCCGAGCCTCGTCACCATCAGGATGGCAATAAACCTCGAGCATCCGGCCACGGTCGGGAGCCGGGGCGATCCCGGCTTCGGCCCGAGCGGCATCGAAAACATCGAATTGCCGTCGGATGTCGTCGTTGGAAGCGTTGGGGGTGGCCATGAAGGCGTCGCCGATGCGACCGGCTCGTTTGATAGCTCGGTCGGTGGTGGCTCCAACCCAGATCGGAGGGCCACCGTCCTGCGCCGGACCGGGACGTACCGTGGCGTTCTGCAGCGAATACCAGCCGCCGTCGTGGTCGATTTCGCGCTCGCTCCACAGCCGACGCAACATCTCGATTCCTTCGACCATCCGGGGTAGGCGCTCCTCGAACGGCACCCCAAACGCGGCAAATTCTTCAGGCCGATACCCCTGGCCAACCGTCAGGATGAAGCGCCCGCCACAGGCCTGGTCGATTAAGGCCACCTGTTCGGCGATGTCGACCGGTCGGTGCAGAGGAAGCAGCACAAGGTTGGTACCCAGATCCATCTCGCCGGAGTGGGCCGCAAGATGGGCCAGCAGAGTGAGCTGAGGAAAGAAGTGATAGCCCGGCGTGAGGTGATGTTCACCGGCCCAGATCGAGTCGAATCCGAGCTGACCTGCCCGCTTCGTTTGTTCGACCAGAGCCCGAAGATGAGCTCCCGCATCCTCGGTCTCGGGGTGCTGCGAGTTGAGGTAGATACCCATCTTCAATGACATGCGGGAGACAGTAGTGCCCTCAGCTTGACCTGCCATAACCTTCTCGACCGGCCAAACATACGATCGCAGAGGCGGTGGTTTTGCTAGACCAGGTGCGAGACTGCCGAGATCGATAGTGAGCCGATCAGCACGTTCATCGACGACGATGGCAGCACCAGCGTCAACGACGTCGAGCTCAACCGCCATGACACGACCAGCGAGCTGAGCTCATCCGAGGCCCAGCCCCGCTATCGGTTTGTGATCGCCGGAGTGATCCTGCTCCTCCAGTTCGCCCTCGGTCTCAACCTGTTCTCCTTATCTCCGATGCTGCCGCTGGTCATCGACGACTTCGGCATCTCACGGACAACCGCTGGTCTACTCGTCGCCGGGCCAGTACTTATGCAAGCGTTTTTCGGACTGCCGGGAAGCCTCCTACATCGACGGTTCGGGCTGCGTCGCACTGTCCTGGTCGGCGCGGTACTCGTCGGCAGCCTCGCTATCTCGTTCGCGGTGACCAGCTTCACGGTCATCCTCATCTTGCGCCTCGTTTCCGGCGCCGGGGCCGGGCTGCTTATTACCGGCACGGGGCCGCTCATCATGCAATGGTTCCATGGACGCGAACTTCCAGTGATGAACACGCTGTTTCTCACCGCTTTGAGCGGCGGCATCTCGGTGGGTGTGCTCACCGGCTCACCATTGGCCGGTGCCGTTGAGTGGCGGGTCGCCGTATCGATCTTCGGCGCCACCTCGTTGCTAGGGGCGCTGGCCTGGCTCGTGCTCGGCCGCACCGGCGAATCTGCCGCCGAGGGTTTGAGCGGTTTTCAGCTGGCAGACCTGCGGGTGGTTCTCGGCGATCGCACCGTCGCCTCGCTGGTGACCGCCGATGCCCTGGTGTTCATCCAGTACGCCGTGCTCACCAGCTGGTTGCCGACGTTCTTCAACGAATCTCGCGGTATGTCGCTCGACCAGGCTGGTTTCATCACCGGACTTCTGCCAGCGGTCGGCATCGTCGCAGTACTCGTCGGCGGAGTGCTCTCGTATCGTTTTCCCCGCTGGCGCCTGATGTTGATGATTTCAGGTGTGCTCGTTGGAGTGAGCGGCCTTGCGTCGTACCTGCTCACCGATACGTTCGCCATCTCTGTGGCCGTGATCGTTCTCGGAGTTGGAACCTGGATATACCAGCCGGTGTTTCACACCATCCCGATGCAACTCTCGTGGATGACCCCCGACAAGGTGGCGTTGGTGTGGGGCTCGTCGATGACCATCGCCGGGATTGGCATGTTCGTTGCTCCCATCGTCGTCGGAGCTTCCCGTGACCTGTTCGGCAGCTTCGTTCCGGGATTCCTTATCTGGTCAATCCTCGCTTGGGCTCTGGTCTGGGTCGGGTTCACCCTGTCCGATCAACCATCCTGACCAGCACTCCGACCACCGCCTTGATAATGAGGAACCCTCGCTTGACGCCGGGACACGCGGCGCAGCGTCTAGAGCCGTGACCGCCAGGGGCTGCCCTCTTTGGGGTACGGGTATTGCAGGTAGTACTCCGACTTCATGGTGACGAACTGGTGCGCTTCTTCAAAGGCCGCGACCACCGAGTCGGGCAATGGCCCCTGCTTCGACGCGGCCATGATCGGTTCCAGCTGAGCAATCCGTGACACGCCAACCAACATCGCATCGCCGAGCACGGCATCGACGGCCGAATGGTATTGGGTCCACCTGATCGCCGCTTCCAGCGTGCTGATGTCGGCTTCGGCTGCGGCGTTGGTGATGGCATCGAGGGCGTCGAACATCTCGTCCCGATGCAGGTAGCGCTCCTGGTACTGCTTGATTCGACGCGACTGGGCGAAACGATCGACGCCCCTCTCCGGTTCAACCCCTCGTGAGTACTTCCCAGTGAGGAAACCGCTGGCAAGCGACCCGTGGGTGTAATAGCGGATGCCGTAGTTCCGCAGCACGGGCAGCAGTTCGTACTCCGCGGTGCGGTTGAGGGCGTTGTAGACCCCTTGATACACGGTCGGCATCACATAACCCTGGCGATGGCAGTACTGACTGATCTCGACCACCTGCCACGCCGGAAAGTTCGATAGACCGAACTCCTCGAACTGGCCAGCGACGTGACAGTCGTTGATCTCCGCCAACGTCTCTTCGAGGGCGATATCGGTAGCAGGCATGTGGATGTAATAGATCGACACCGAGTCTCGCTGCAGGGCGGTCAGCGTTTTTTCCATCTGCGCCACCGGGCCTCCTTCGAGACTCGGGTGGTATTTGGTCCCCACCCGAATGCTCTGGCCAGCCGGGACCCGACCGATGACCGCCTCGCAGTTGCCGTTATGGTACACCCGCGAGGTGTCGAGCTCTTCGCCTCCAAGCTCAACGAACGCTTCGAGAAGATCGTTGCAGGACTCATCGCTGGAGAGCGGATGATCCCGAGTCGTCTCCTTCGGCTTTCCAAAAGCCACGGCGCCGAGCACGACCGGCGCCCCCTCGCTTCGCACGACACTGACGGGTTCGTTGGTTCCGACCATTTTCGAACACTACCGCTCCCCCTACGCTTGGTCACGATGACCAACGATCCAGGCTTCTTTCCGTATCGCTTAGACAACCGGTGGGCTGCGCTGTTCAAAGTCCTGGGGGTCAACGAAGCCGACGGTGTTCGAGTCACCGATGATGGGCGGCTAGTGGCGACCTACGGCCGGGTGCGGGTTGAAACGCCGGTCAGCAACATCGACCACACGCTGGTCACCGCAGATCACCGCTGGTACACCGCGGTCGGATTGCGGCTCAGCTTTGCTGACGACGGCCTTACTTTCGGCACCAATCACAACGCCGGTCTCTGCATCGAGTTCGTCGAGAAGATTCCCAAAGTCATCGGCTTCAAACGGCACTCTGCTCTTTGGGTTAGCGTCGCCGACCCCGAGGGTCTAGCCGCCGCTATTGGAAGTTAGCTAACTCAGGTCGGCGGGGCTGCGGAGATCCAGCTACCCATAGCCGTAGTCGAAACCGGCGACACGGAAGATACCGGTGTGGCGGAAGGCGGCGATCGGTGTTGCGTCGTCGCTAAAGACCCAGCAGTCACTTTCGTGGTAGTGGTGCCCTTTACGCTCGTAGACCTGTACGAGCCTGGCTCCGACGGTGATCGTACCCTCGGCGAAACCAGGGGCCAGGTGTTGCATCCGGGTGCGAGCGTGAATGGCCGGCCCGTAGTGATACGAGTGCCGGACCAGCGGCGTCATCCGAGCGGCGATCCAGCCGGGATGGATACGAGGGGCAGTCCCCAGGTACCGCGAACCGGGCTGGTCGCCAAGGCGGGTCTTAGCCCAGGCTGGAGATTCGGTGGCCGGTACCGCCATGGGGCGGAAGTCTTCGCCTACCGGGGCTGTATCCAAGAGCAGGTAGTCCAGATCGGCTGGCGCTGGTTCGGGTTCGAGGCGGGTCGGACGGATGAGATCTTGGCGGAAGTCAGCGTCGCCTAGGCCAACCGTTCCGTCGATCACAATCGTGCCGTCGTCCTTGGCCGTTCGGAACGTGCCGTCATCCTCGACGAAGGTGGTGATGCGCTCCCCCTCGTAGAGCGGCCGCCGCAGCGAAATGTCGGCCCAACCGTGCTCGAGCCAGCTCTCCCCCAGGGCATCCACTACCGCATCGGTTGCCCAACCGATGGTGTGCACTCCTGAGACCAGAGCGCCGTTGTAACCGACCTGAGCAGCGACCTCGCCGCCGTGAATCGGGTTGGCCTCAGCCACCTCCGGCGGTTCTGGAAGGGCCACGATCGAGCGGGTTACCACCATGATCTCACGCTAGTTGCCGGCACTGTTGTTGTCTCGTCGACGGGAGTAAGAGTAAGAACAAGGTTGTGGCCGCCTACTCATCGACCACTAACCGAGGTTGGTATCAAGTGCTCGCAGAACCGGCCTTCCCCACATATCACCCCGCCCGAAATGAGGGTTCGGCGAGCCGAATACCGTGCGATGGGGGGCGTTGGCGGTGAAGATAACTTTATTGGGGTGCTCCACCCCCTGTGGGGGTATCCTCTTGGGTAATCTGGTTCAGGCTGGAGGTTCCAGCCAGGCAGCATCGGCCGTGGGGGCTCTCGAATGTCTGATAACGAGGTGGGTGATCCCCCGCGAAGGCGTGATAATGAAGATGGCCCCTCAGGCAATAAGCGTCTCACACGAGCCATCTTTTATGAGGGACTGATCAACGGCATAGGCTCGGTTCTCGGATCGGCGCTGACCTGGTTCGTCTTCGTCCTAATTGGGGCCGTGGGCATTGGTGCACTTCTGGCCCCAGACGATGACCATTCAGATCCTTTGCCACCGCCCCCGGCTAGCCCCGAGTTTGAGCCGAGTCGTCTACTTCTCGAAGAGGGCCGTCATGAGGAAGCGGTGGACCAGGTGAACCAAGAAATGAGGGAGAACGGCCGCACTCCCGAGGCGCTCGTGGCGCGTGGCTATGCCTATCTAATGGGTGAGAAAACCGACAGGGCATACGACGACTTCGACGGTGCTATCAAACTGGACGACAAGTGTTTCGAGGCGTACTACTTCCGAGGTGTCGTCGAGAAGCGGCATGGTAAGCATGACAAGGCAGTTCGAGACTTCACCGAAGCACTGCGCCTCAACGCATACTTCGTCGATAGCTACTATCAGCGGGCGGTTACCCTCGGTCGGCTTGGCGATGGCGAGAGCGCATACGATGATTTGCTCGCCTTCGAAAAGCTAGCCAAACCTGACAACCGCTTCTATGCCAGCGCTCAGGTGCTAATCGCTCGTCTTAAACGAATGAACGACCGCGAAAATGTGGATGAAGTCAAGGAAGTATTTGATGATAACTAGTCCTGCATGTCATATCGTAGTGGTTGGCATCAGGACGGGGTTCTGCAGATAGTCGAAGATCCGCTGGAAGTCTTCTTCGTTACTCTCGGGCCGAGAGTAGTGTCCGAGGAGCTGCCCCCGGCTGGCCAAGCCACCCCAACCTAGAACCGTAGGCGGTGAGACCCGCTCGTTATCGCTCTGCTCGATCAAGCGTTGGGCTATCGCCGAATACCACCGCTCCGCCCACCGAGGGGTCTCGCAACGGCTAAACAGCGCAAGCCGGAGTGTCGGACAGATCCGCTGCGGGAGGTCGCTCGGACGCAGTATCCGCCCATCGGCCGCCACGATCCCCTCGTCATCCGCCCCATCCGATGCCCACAGCAATGCGAGCAGAGTCTGGTGAGTAAGGTCGCTCGACTCCCCAGCCAATACGTCGAAGAAGTCTTCAGCCGACGCGTCTCGACCGATTAAGACCCCAATTCCCACACCTCGCAGGAAGGTGACCAAGTGTTCAAGCCTGTGCAGCCGGGCCTCCTCGGCCTCGTCGGTGATTGCGGGCTGCAACGAGCCGTAGAGAATAGCGGCCGTTCCCCGATAGTCAGTGGTGGGGCTTCGAAGATCAACGTTCACTGTGGGCTCCATTGGGTAGCATCAGTCGAGCCCACTAGGGATGTCGGCCGCCGACTCGTGTGTGAGGTCGATCACGCTGTCGTCGGTAAAGCGCACCGGGTCGGCGAGAGGTGAGAAGTCGATCCGAGCGCTGCAGAGCAGCGGCCAGGTTCGCTCCGATGGGATTCGCTGCAGCGGATCCTTCTCACCCATCTGGGTCCTCGGCGCCGAGACAATGCTGTCCTCTATGTTCTTGACTTCGATCGGCACGTTGGTGCCATCGGGTGGGAAGAGGAACCCGGCGAAGATCTGCCGTTGCCGATCAGCGGCCAGCACTCCAAAGAAGTCGTCAAGCCCGTCGTGGCTCTCGCGGCCCGCTGTGACCCGTTCGATGTTCTCCGGTTCGGCCAGGCTCTGTCGCGACAATGACAGGATGCGATCGCTAGCCGCGGCCACGAAATATTGACGCTTGCGTACCTCGAGTCGACGGTTCGGGTTATCGGCCCCCAGGGCCGCCGTGGGAATCGCTGAGCCTACGAGTTCTCGTCTGGCTCCTCTTGTGTCATAAAGGTCATCGTAGGGGTCGACCGTGTCATAGTCCTTCGCCACTCGATACTCTTCGGACAGGTCACCGATCAACCGGTCGAAACATGCGCCTCGCCAACCCCGGGCGAAGATGGACCGGCGAAGCCTGGCCTCGCAGCCGTCGGAGAACTGGACGTTTTGAGCGGTGACCAGCCAACGGGGCCTCGATGCCTGCGAGCCGTACTCGATCAGGTTTCCGGCCCGTCCGACAGGATGGAGCAGGTAGCCACCAATGATGGTGGCCCAATCGAGGTATTCGCGATAGAGCGCCCCGTAACGGTGAATCGCGGTCCAGGTATCACGCAATTGCCGACGACGAGCCCCTCGCGGACCCCAAAGCTTCTCCCGCCGAAGGCAGGCTGCTTCATAGCCAATGGCGATTAGTGTCAGTGCGAGGCCTACGAGCAGAAAGATCGCAGCAGAAACGCTGGTCGTCTGTACGACGTTGAGGCGACCGGTAGCAGTTGCCCAGCCAACAGTGCCAGCAGCGAAGAGCGTAACCGTGCCAAGCACAGACAGTCGGAGGTTGGTCTTCGTCTCCGGCATTCCGACACCATCGCCGACAGCGGTATCGTCGGCCATCTCCTGCAGCAGACTCATAAAGTCGATGTTTGCCTGCGTGCGGGAATTGAAGATGCGGCGACCGACCCGGGTCACGAAGGCCTTCTGGCTCGCTGCGGTGAGGTTCTCAAGATCGGTCTTTCTCCCGTTTTCTGGAGCTGGCATATCGGGAGTCGTCGGTTGCGGGGGATCGTCCTCTTCCGTGATGCCGGGATCGGGGCTCTTAGGTTTTGGCGGGGTGAAATCATGCTTAAGGTCAAGCACCCGTCTGGCCAACTCGCCGGGATCCCAGGCCAGCGGCAGCCCATAGCCGACGTTGATGGCGTCGTCTCTAACGGTCGAGGTCTCGAGATGGCCGTTCCGGTCGAGGGACATGGCTGGAATGATGTACTCGGCGTCACCTACGGGCTTAATCGCTTTGTCGTCGTTGACCCATCCATCGAGCAGTTTCAGCCCTCGATCGGTGAGCTTGGTGAACAAGACTCGGTCGGGTAGAACCTCGGGATCTTCGGAGAGGAAGTTCTCGCTGCCTCCCTCATCGATCAGCGCCTGCCTGGCTTCGAAGATGTTCTGTTCAAGCACATCGGGATGCTTGTCATGTGTCGACTCCGGGAACCGGATGTTTGAGAGATCCGAGTCGGTGAATCCGCGGGTGACAATCCGTTGTACCAGGATCTCGGTGGGCTGTTCAGCGATTCCTCGTTGAACGTCGCCGACCTCACTGCGGGGAGCGCGACGAAGCAACCGGCCGATATACCGCATGAGCTCCTGCAACGCTTCGGCTACCGAGCGCTCTTGCCGCGACGTGAAACCCCGTGAGCGCTGGTAGACAAGTTTGTGACCGTCGACCAGCGCCTTGGTGGCATCCTTGACCAGTGTCTCAGGGTGTGGGTACACCCGGAGTGCAGCGTCGAAATCGGGTTCGAATCCGACGATACCGTCGACGTCGAGGATGGCCGAGATGAGGTTGTCCATCATCTTGTCCATGTTGACGAGCCTGACGTAGGGACGGACGACCCGGTATTGACCGATTACCGGTGAGGGAGCAGTCTCACCAGCCACCGCAACAATCGGATCCAGCAGGCCAGCCAGTACCGCTGTGGACGCTGCTGCGTGTGGTATTAAGGTCGCGTCGAGCACTGGCACACCGGGCAGGTAGGGCGCCGAAGCCTCTTCCGGCGACACAACGAACACGCCTGAGATCTCTTCACCTAGATCTTGAAACCGATCGATTAACTCAGCGGTGATAATCGGTGTCTTGCCATCGGTAACCGTCGGGAACAGAAGCAGCGACGATGAATGACCGACGTCTGACACGGTCATCCGCTTGTGCAACTCAGGAAACAATGGTCGCCAGCCATCAACCTGTGGGCCGTGACACGTGCCGACGGTGTAAAGGTTAAACGATGTGATTCGCCGCTCGTCTAGGAGGTGGCTGATGGACTGAAAAGTCTGCGACCGGTTGTTACCGGCGAGCGAGAGGAAGCTGTCATCGGCCTGTCGGATCGCCACCGGCCCGAGATAGCCGAGGTCTTGCATACCCACAAGAAACGCCATGAACTCTCGGTGGGCGGCCGGTAGAAGCGTTGTCTGGACAATGGTAAGAGCGGGCATGATGTTCTCCGGAGGCTGGCCTTTGGGGCCTACAGGTCGATTTTGGTGCTGGTCGTTCGGGTCCGGCGGGCACGCATAATCCCGGCAGCGACCTGCTCAAGTGCCCGACTGACCGGGATTCGGAACTCGAGGAACAGGCTCGAAGTGTGACCATAGTCGTCCAATCTTGGCACGATGAGACTATCCATGTGGCCGGCAAGGTCTGCCACCGACGAAGCAAGCTCTCCCAGCTCGGAGTCGGTCAGCTGTTTGAGTTCTTGGTCCATCGTGAACTCGCTGGATCCAATCTCGATGACGGCCAGGTAGGCGCCCATGTGACGGCGCCAGTCCGTCGCCTCAGCTGAGGCCTCGAGGTAAGCCACCTTGATGTCGACCAGTTCCTCTAGCGATCGGGAGAGCGCCGTCTCCCGCTTCCAGATCGGATAGCTGACTTTGGGAAAGTAGTGCTTCCGGCCTTCGTGCCCGTCAATTTCGACCCAGCGGTTGGTTTGCCCATGGTCGGTCCCGACAAAACCTCGGGCCTTGGCCACCAGCATGCCAGCGATGAAGGCTGACTGGGCATCGGGCGACAGAGGCAAGGACATCGAAAGGGGAACGGTGTGCCGCTGCCAACCGAGAACGTTGTAGGCATCCTGGGGATTGGCCGCAGGGCCTCGTCGCTGACGGTCACCGACGGTGCCCTTACCCCGCTTCCATGCTGTGCGAATCGGCGCCATTATGTTCTCGAAACACATTGCCTGTAGCGGACCGTTGCTCGACATGATGACAATCGATTCCAGCTCGGTATCGAAGGCGATTGGCAGCGTGTTGGCCTGGAATTCTTTGCCGACCTTGTTCAAAATCGTGAGCACGGAGTCGGAAATTTCAGCTGCAGTGCTCTCATCGAGCCCACCAATAGGCAGTGCTGTCAGTGTGTAGGTGGGTTGAGTGTCGCTCCCCTGGTGAACGACCTCGACCAGCGACCTACTGATATCGCTTAGCGGGGCGGCAAGTGCAGCGACCTGTTCGAACGCCGATAGGAAGCGTCGACGATTGTCGGGGTTCTCGACAATGAAGTCGGAGATGCCGTACCGCACGTATTCGTGGAAGGCCCGACCTGACCGGTCAATCCAGGTCTCGATCTGCCTGCGGATTTGTTGGCTCGACAGATCCGCAGCTATCGCGATCTGATCTGACGTCCGACCTTTGTCCAGATAGCGGACGTCACCAGCAGCCCAACTAGCTCGAAGATCGAGCCAAGCTCTGTCGGAGCCGATGATTTCGTCAGTAACGGTGTCGACAGCATCGTTGATTCGGCTGATGCCAACCGTTTCGGTGAGAAGACGGTCGAAGATCTTGGGGAAGTCGGCCAGTTTGTCGATCATCACCTCAAATGGCAGCGGTCGATACGCATCGACTGAATCACCCAACGGGGCTTGGTTTAGGATCTCACTCCACTCGGCTCCTGGGCCGGTAATCTCAATCTCGAGAGCCTGTAGGCGATCGACGACCGGTTTGATTAATCGCTGACTCGCATTGCGACAGAGGTCGGCGGCGACATTGTGGAGCTGTCTCTCGAAAGCCGCCTCGATGCTCGCAGCGCCGACGACCGCTGCCTGCCGCTTCATCTCATCGGTCACTTGCCGCATGCCCGGAACAATGGCCTCATCGAGCTGATCGCTCAGGTAGCTGACTTTTTGTCGATCGGTGTAGTGCTGGGCGTTGGCATCGAGTTCGCGGGCCGCGGCCTCGAGGTCGGCGTTCAGATACTCGAAGCTTCGGGCGGTGATGGGCAGCCCATACTCGGCTACGAAGTCAACGACTGCCTCCGTCACCGACGCCTCTACCGTGTGCTCCCAACGATCGACGTTGGCGGTCAACAGCTCGAGCCACTCTGGGTATCGCTCCCGGCTCACCAGACGAACATCGTTCTTGATCGCGTTGCTGAGCTGGCCGGAGGTCATCTTCTTATCTCCGATTGCGGCGAGGAGTTCGTCAGCGTTAACGCCCTTTATCGACGACAGCTCCGGGCGTATTGTCTTGATCACCTGACCACCGGCCTGGTAGTTGCGCAGTCGACAGTGCTCGGCCAGCTCGTACCGGACTGACCCGGCGATCTCATTGTGGCGGGCCGACAACTGCTGATCCTCGTCGCGCCGGACGTGCTCGCTCCTGATCTTTCTGCCGACCAGGCCAATTAGGCGGTCGACGGCATACTGACGGAATCGTTCACGGCCCAATTCGAGACTAGCGAAACCCATTGAGCGGAACACGCTATGGCCGCCCAATGTACCGAGCTCATCGGTGTGGACCTTGTTTGTGATGGCGTAGTGAATGAGGTCGGTGCGAACACGGGTGTTCCAAGCGATGGAGGCAGCGCTCTCGGCCATTACCCGCTCAACCGCACCGTCGGCGCTCAGCGCCACTCCGTTGGCGTTTCGACTGCCGAACACAAAGACGGCGTCGGCGCCGTGGTGAGCCGAAACATCGGAGTTTTTCTGCTCGGCCGTTGGGTACCGGCGGACAGCCACCCCGTCGCCGCCTTCAGCGCTGGAACGGGAAGCGGCCGCAGCTTGCAGCTCCCCCATCATCGCCCACTGGTTCGCAACCGCGAAGGTGCCGATGTTGTCGAAGCCCTCAACCGTTTCAAGAAAAGCGATAACCCGCTCGCCAAAGTAGGCCCGGCATACACCGGTAATCTCGCCGAACATGCCAGCGCCTGCCCCGCCGACCATAGATGAACAAAGCACCACGTAGGGTCGATCGGTCGCACTGCCTTCTTCAGGCGAGTCGGGGGACAAGAATGCCGCCAACTCGGCGGCCTGTTCCATGGCTTGATCATCGACAGCGATGTCGTGGAGCCTGGCGATGGTCGATGAGATCTTGTCTCGTGCGTGGAGGGCGGCCATGGCTCCGACACCGCGGAGCTGACCGGCCCCGTCGGCCACCGGGACGCGAACTTGGCGAGGATCCTGCTCTCGCCAACCGAGCAATGCCTGCCGATCGAGTTCATGCCGGCCATAGGCGTTCTGGATGAGGCCGTCGATGGCGGTGTAGGTCATACTGCTGTCGACCAGGTTTACGTAATCGATCTCGTCAAGGCTGGCACCGATCGACAGGGCGCCGCTGACGTCCGCCTTCCCCAGTCGTTCGACGATGTCCTGGCGGCCAGGAACGTCGAAGTGCACGAACTGCCAGACGTTCTTCGGGAAAGGCCGATCGCCCCACCCGCGTTCGTGCAGAATCCGCTGTAGGCGCGCCCGTACTAGGGAGCACACCACGCCGCCGCTGCCTCCAAGGCCAACGAAGAGGACACGAGTTGTCATAGGACTATTGCTCCAAATCTGGTCATGGCTCCTCCGGAAGGAGGAGATCATCATCGTCAACATGGGTCTCGCTCGCGAGGGCGGGATCCTGCTGATCAGCGAAGCCCTCCAACTCAGCGGTGGGGTCTCCCTGATATGACTCCAACGCAGTGGTGGCATCACCGCCCCCGGTAGCGAACGAGAGTCCAGCGGCGCTCCCCGACAGAGCCATTTCACTGGTCGACTCGTTTAGGTCGGAGCCGGCGGGGCGCTTGCGGAGGTCGATAGTCGTGCCCCAGGGCAGTCTCTCGAAGTGTGTGGCAACCCCAGCCTGGAGGCTCTCGGCGACTCTGCCCAATTCGTCGGGGTCCTCGACGAAGGTGACGAGGCTACCGGTGGCCTGGCGAGGTGGTGCCCCCGGACCCGACGGCGTGTTCGGGTCCTTGATACCAAGCACCCACTCGCCGCGAAGACCGAGCGCGACTTTTCCGGTGGTGTAGTCACGATCGGATCCGCTGGATCCGATCAGATAATCGAATTCGGTGGCGTTGGCCGTTCCATGTGGTTCCATCCAAGGCATCCAGTTGAGTTGCCTGCCGAAGAGACACCAAGTCGACGTCGGCGGCCTGCTGTCGACCCGTGGGGCTTCCATCACAAACAGCGAGGTCAGCGGCTCGCCACTTTCAAGGCGAACCCCATCGCTGGTCACAACGACGGGCGCCTCGACTCGGCGGAGCGAATCAGATACTTGGTAGCCCTGGAACAGGTATGCGAACAGGCGGTTGAAGGTCAGCGCTGCTAGCAGTGTCAGCAGGAGGATGATCACGAGAACTAGTGTCTGCTCCGTTCCCGTAACTTCGGGGGCCAACTGCGACTGAACTGGGGCCAGCTCAGCGGGATCTAGCCCGCCGCTGACCTCATTGCGACGACCGAAGACCGGCGAAATCTCCACCTTTCGGAACTCCTGCTCGTTCACCTCGAGCAGTGGCACGTTAAAGGTCACAACGTCGCCGGCTGGTACCGGTTGGCACGTCTCCTGGCTACCAAGCTCAGGCGTGGTCAGCTTGCCATCGTCCATCCGTACCTGGGTGATCGGGTCATAGCCGAGACTGTCCAACCAGACACAGCTGTCCTGGTCCTCATCACCGATGGCCGTCACGTTGCCGATGAGCACGCCAGTGCCCTGAAAGTCCGCAACACTGAGTTCGACCGCCGGGAAACCGGGGAGGGCAACGGCGAGGTCCTCGGTCTCACGAGACTCGTTGAGCCCATCGGATTCTTCAATACCATCGATCTCAACCGTGACCCTGGCCTCGTCAGCTTCTTCCGGGACCCTAGCTGTCGCCGTATAGCCGTCGACCGATCGGTCGAGCGGCAAATCGAGCGCTCCGTCACCGAAGTCAATAGTGGCCACGGCCTCGACGTCATCGAGCGTGCCCGGTGGCAACCGCTGTCCGTCGGGACCCAACACCTTCACAAAGATCTCGTTGTCCTCGCCAGCGATCAGCGGTCGCCCGTCGGCGGTTACGATCTCAATCTGGTAGATAGTGGTGGCCGAGATGCGAGCCGTGATGCTGGGATCGTTTGACCGCCAGACGATGGCCCATTCCTCGCTGGCCGTATCGAGGGCCTCGTTTAGATCGATTGCGATGTACACGCTTCGCTCGGTCCATCGCCACGAGACGGCCTGCCCGTCCAGACTCCCCTGCTGGTTGTGGTAGTCAATGACCGCCGGAATGTCGAGCTCGAGTTCGGAACCGTCGGGAGCCCTGAGTCGGGGGCTGGCCGCGATCACCGCCTCCCCGTCACCGGTCAGCACAGCGTTTATCGATGACATCAACGGGCTGACGCCAAAGGTGAACTTTCCTTCGAGACCGCTTTGGTCCCGAATGCCGGGCAGCCCTTTGCCGATCACCGGTGGGATCTCGCCGAAGTCGTCTGTTGTTTCTAGGGCCCCGAGACGGCTTTCGCAGCCCTTGCCCCCGGGAACACCGCGCATCACCTTCTCGGCCACGCTGATATCGACACTGTCGCTGCCGCTGGTCAGGATGATTGCCAGCGAGCTAGTTTCGCCATCGTTTAGCCGGGCCACCGGTCCATCAGCTGCACACAGCAACTCTTCGCCCAGTCTCTCGGCTCTGAGCGCCCCCTGCTCATCGGTGATATCGATCGCTGGTCGGTTGGCGTAGCTCTTGGTTGTCCCGAATTCTCTCTGCTGGTCCGTGAGCCGAGGTTCTATGTCGTATTCGCCATCAGTAATCCAGTAGAGCGCAGTACACGGCTGCGACCCGGTCGCACCCTGAACCTCAATGCTCTTTTCCTCCAGTGCCTGGGCTGCGCCTTCGAATGCTAGGAAGTAGTCGGTGTCAATCTGTTCGGTTCTGCTGAGGAATGTAATCGCCTCGCTGATTGCTAGGCGGATGTCGGACTCGTCACCCATATTGAGCCAGGGCGTATGAGCCTGATAGCCGGTGCCGAAGCCACCGATCATCACCTCGATCGGCTGCTGTCGTTGCCGTTGGTAGTCGCCGACTTCCTGAACCCGCTCGACGAGGGACACGACCCGGTCGTTGTCCAAGTCAGTCGTGCGGAGCGACTGCGATTCGTCGACCAGGAACAAAACAAGGCCGCTCCCGTTCTCTTCCACACACTGACGGAATTGAACCGTTGGTGCTGGCGGAAGCGGCTCGGTCTGGGCGGCTGTGGGGCCGGAAAAACCAACCGCTACAGCCGCTGTGGCGAATGTGAGGCCGAGAAACGTCGCTAGGCGGCCGGTCATCGGGTCGCAAGCCAAGCGCTGATATCGAACGCCATGTTCCAGCCGTGAGCGAGACCCACCGCGAAACCGAGGACGAGGGTGGCCGTGGCCAGGAAATCCGCCGACCGACTAGGGGCGAAGTTCCGGTCGGTGGCCCGGATTCGTGCGCGGCTAGCTCGGTAGATTCCGACGATAACGGTGGCCACGACAATGGCTAGGATGTAGCCAACCACCGAGCCTAAAGCCGCGCCGCCGAAAAGCAGAAGAAGAGCAGCAATGCCAACTGTGGCAACAGCGACCCAGGGCAGAACTATGGGCCCGCTCACCGGCTCTGAGATGCGGGCAGGTTTCTCCGGCACGGACAGCAAATCGAGGTCGTCGATGTCCATCTTTGGCGGGCCTCCTTGTTAACGGTTCGAGTGAAGCCTGGCAGACTTAAGGTAAAAAGTCTTTCAGAATTTACCGAATCAAGAAATTGTACTAGCTGTATGATCGCTGAGTGCTAGCGGAGAGATGATTCGATTGGCAATCAGTTTGCCGCAGCACTACGTCGTTAAGAATGATCAACGACAGGCGACGCTGTCGAGTTCCCACCCGCAAGAAAAAGTTTCGAGTTGAAGGCTCATCCGACATCGACTCAGCGCCCCCTCGGACAAGCATATTCGATATTGAGTCCGCCTGATGGCCGCTTGGATCATGCAAGTCCCGCCTCAAGCTCTGCAGAAGAAGTTCAGTCAACAGGCTCTACATATGCTCAGCTTGGTTGCCTGAAGCTCGAGCTTATGCCATTTCTCATTGCTGTCAGCCGCCGACCGTCGTGCCCTCCGGGGGGTAGTACCTGAACCAGCCGCCACACAGGAGGATGTCGTTCTCGACGAAGCCGACCCGTTCGCATGTCGTAGAACCGGGGGCAGCCGATCCAGCGGCCAAGGTTTCGGGGGCCTCCGACTCGTAGCGAATCCCGTTGATCTCTATCCAGTCGACCTCGAGGAACTTGGTCTCACCGCGGTACTTGCCTCGGTTCAAGAAACTGACCCGAACCTCTTCAACCGTGATAGGACCAGGTACCTCGTATGTGTATGTAGCCATCTCGGTCGACACATTGTTGTAGTTGGCCGCTGTCCTACGGTTGAGTGCCAGCCGCATCCGCTCGATTCCGGTTGCTCCCCTGGCCCTAATCGAAACCGTGGCGTTGCCTTCATCCGGACTGCAGTTGGGGTGCTCGGGGTCGGGGTTACAGGCATCACCATCGTCGGGGTCGGGGTTTGGGCCATGGGTCGTGAGCCCGTCATCGTCGGCGTCGGGGCCTACCGGTGAGGCATCGCAGACGTCGCCCTGATCGTCATCATCGGTGTCGGTCTGGTCGGCATTCGGGATGGCCGGGCAATTGTCATCGTCGTCGAAGACCCCGTCACCGTCGGTATCGACAGGTGGACCTTCGATCCCATCGAGCACAAAGCCCTCGGGCATGTAGTACTTGAACCAGCCTGCGCAGCGCAGCGTGTCGTTTTGCTGGAAGCCGAGCGGGGCGCAGGCGTCGCTGTCAGCGCTTACCGAGCCGCTCATGTAGGTTTCGATCGCTTCGCTCTCGTACCGAACACCGTCGACTTCGATCCAATCGACAGTCAGCTTTCTGTATTCGCCTTGAAAGGTGCCGCGGTTGGTGAAGTTGATCCGCACTTCGCCGAGGGTTCGAGCTCTCGGAGCGTCGAAGACGAAGGTAGTCATGGTCTCGGGGACCGCACTGTAGGTGGCCACATAGCTACGATCGAGGGCCAGTCGCATACGTTCAATCCCGGTTGCACCTCGGGCTCGAATCCTGACCTGGGGTGTGGCCGAGGTGCCCGGCTGACAGTCGGCGTGATCGGCAACCGGCACGCAGCTATCGAGATCATCGGGATCGGGCGAAGGCCCAGAGTCGCGAAAGCCGTCGCCATCAAGGTCTAGACCGTTTAGCGTGTCGTCGCAGGCATCGCCGATGCCGTCACCGTCGAGGTCGGCTTGGTCTGGGTTGGCGATGGCCGGGCAGTTGTCGTCGACATTGGGATGTCCGTCACCGTCTGGGTCGCAGGCCGGGCTCTCGATGTTGGGGATGCAGGGGTCGGTGTCGTTGCTGTCGTTTCCGTTTGGCGTACCGTCGTTGTCGCAGTCGCCGCTGGCGATGGCGTTGGTATCGGGCAGACAGGGGTCGTTGTCATCCGGGTCGAGGGACTCGACAAAGCCATCACCGTCGGCATCGACGGATTCGCTGGCATCACAGCCATTGTTGCCGACGGCGGTGCCGTCCGGGGTGCCTTCGCAGACGTCGAGTTGGTTTATTACGCCGTCACCGTCGCAGTCGCCGTTGGCTCGACCGGATGTGTCCGGCAGGCAGGCGTTGTTGTCGTCGACGTCGTGGATGGGGCCCTGCGGATCGGCATCGGAGAAGCGACCGTCTAGGTCGAGGTCGGTGCAGCCTCGCCAGTCGACGATGGCGCCGGGCTGCGAAAGCGGGCAGGCGTCGAAGCCGTTGACGACCAGATCGCCATCGCTGTCGATCGCGTCCTGGGGGCAGGCCGGCGAGGTCGGGTCTGGGTCGCAGGGGTCGTTGTCGTCAACCTCTGATCGGCAGTGATCGGCGAGCCCATCACCGTCGAGGTCGGTTCCCGGGTAGGAGGATGTCCAGTAGGTGCCACCCAGCGGGCTGGCATCGACGTAGCCACCGGTTGCAGAGCTCTCGACGGGATGATCGGACTCGACGAAGTCTCGTCCATTGCCAAAGAACTCGTTGCCCTTTACGAACAGGTCGAACACCGAAGGTGGCCAGCGCTCGTCATCACCGTTGAACACCCACAGGCCGAGGGCGATTTCGTTATTCCTAATGTCGTTGTTGGCGACACAAATGTTGGATGCGTTCCAGACGCTGAAGGCCGGCATGGTCCAACCGCGAGAACGCAGTTCGAACTGGCGGTCGAGGCCGTTGTGGAAGATCTCGTTGTTGTAGACCGAGATGTTTTGCACCTGCTCGTTCTCGGCCGAGGTGTTGCCGATCACGATGCCTGCGGTGTCGGTATAGCCGACGATGTTGTTACGGATCGTTCCGTTCTTGAGCCCCGCGGTTGCGGTCAGTCCAACCTCACCGCTGTGAAGCAAGATGTTGTCTTCCATCATGAATCCGTCGATGCCGCGGATGGCGACGAGGTCACCGGAGCCACCAACCGGCTGGGTGATCCCGCCGATCTTTACGTGTGAGGTGTCCGGCCGACCTTCGAGCCGGTTGTTGCGGATAGTGACGTCATGGGCCGAGGCAATGCCCCCTCGCGACGGCTGGAAGGCGATCATGTGCCCAGATTCGGCGTTCGGTGAGTTTTGCAGGAACTGATTGCCTTCGAACAGGACGTGCTGGGCGTAGCCGTCGAAGTTGACCACCGAGTGCTCGATTTCGGTCACCACATTGTTGGTCACGAAGATGTTGCGAGCGACAGAACCCCGCTTGAACCAGGCGAACCGCTGCATCTGGTCGGCGGTCAGGTTGTCGATCCGGACCTGATCGGCGACGCCTTCCACACTGAACACCGCGCACAGGGAAGGATCGAGTTCGTGAGAGTTACCACCCGTCACATTGATGTTCGAAAGGTGGAAGTTGGTAAAGCTCTGCTCGGTGCCGTTGTAGATGAGGATCGTCGTCGTCTCACAATTGCCCATCGCCACATCGAAGTTACGGAGCGACAGGTTGGAAGCGCCGTCGATGATCCGGAAGGCCAGGTTGGAGTTGGACAGGATCACCGGGGCGTTCACACCCTCGATGGAAACGCCATCGATGACATCGACCTGGCTGCTGAAGGCGAACTCGGTAGCTGCCGGGTAGCCGGTGCCAAAGGTGATCTTCAGCGGACGATCGCTGTTAGCGGCGATGGCCTGATTGATCGTCTCGGCACAATCGGCTGGCGCTGGCAGGCAGCTTGCATCCACGACGACGTTGTCGGCATAGTCCGCCGGATCATCTTCCGGATTCCGTGGAGGCGGTGGGGCGGTCGTCGTCGTAGTCGGCTCGGTCGTGGTAGTCGTGGGCTCAGTCGTCGTTGTCGTGGGCTCAGTCGTCGTGGTGGTCGACTCGGTCGACGTGGTGGTCGGCTCAGTCGACGTGGTGGTCGACTCGGTCGACGTGGTGGTCGGCTCGGTCGTGGTAGTCGTGGGCTCAGTCGACGTTGTCGTCAGCTGAGTAGTCGTTGTGGTCGACCCGGTCGACGTGGTCGTCGTCGTGGACTCGGTCGTCGTTGTCGTCGGCTGAGTAGTCGTCGTGGTCGGCTCAGTCGTCGTCGTGGACTCGGTCGACGTGGTGGTCGGCTCAGTCGTCGTCGTGGGCTCAGTCGTCGTCGTGGTCGACTCGGTCGACGTGGTCGTCGTCGTGGACTCGGTCGACGTGGTCGTAGGCTCAGTCGACGTGGTCGTGGTTTCCGCCGACTCCTCCTGTGGTTCGGCCGTTACCTGGCTGCCCTGGGAACTGCCGTAGATGACGAACGCGCTCAGACACACACCGAGCAAAACGGTATGCAGTAGCCATCGACCCCTACGGGCCTCACCGGAACTCTGATTCATTTCATCCCTCGCACTGTTCGCCAGGTAAGAACGACATCACCTGGCCGGGACGGCGCCCGTTCCGTTCAACCATCTCCACGCTTTGCCACAGTCTAAGACCAGTGAGCTGGTTGGCGGCCATACGGTCTCGACAGGCAGACCATTGCTCATCAATGGCGATGGGCTGCGCTTCAGCCCCTCCGATTGAGTTTTGGGAAGAGTCACCCAGTACCGCGCTGCGATCTCAAGGCAACTTGGGCACTATTCCCGCGGTCGGCGCAAACCGTGATGCCACCGTCGGCCTTGGCGTTCGATCAACCCGCACGACTAGGGTCGATTAGAACAAGGGGGATCTATCGATGCCTGCACTGGATGGACTACGCATTCTGGACCTGACTCAGTATGAGGCGGGTCCGTCCGCCACGCAGGCGCTGGCCTGGTTCGGCGCGGACGTCGTCAAGGTCGAACCGCCGGGTACCGGTGACCCAGCCCGCGGCATCGACAATCTTCCCCGGGACTATTTCCTCTACTGGAACAGCAACAAGCGCAGCGTGGCAATCGATCTGGCAACCGCCGATGGACGTGACCTGCTGCTACAGCTGGCACCAAACTTCGACGTCTTCGTTGAGAACTACGGTCCTGGCGTCGTCGAGAAGCTCGACATCGGTTACGACGTAATACGCGAGGTCAATCCCGGAGTGATCTACGCCTCGGTCAAAGGCTTTGGTCTTTCGGGCCCCTACGCCAACCGGAAGTGTTTCGACGGCGTGGCCCAAGCCGCCGCCGGCGCCCTATCGACCACCGGCTATGCAGACGGTGAGCCGCTGTTACCCGGTCCGACCACCGGAGACTCCGGCACCGGGGTCCAGCTGGCCCTATCTATAACCGCGGCCTATGTCCAGAAACTGCGGACCGGCGAAGGTCAGCGGATCGAAGTCTCGATGCAGGAGGCGATGACCTACTACATGCGGACCCGCGTTGCCATGGTCCCCGGGTGGGGCGAACAGCCGGCGCCCCGGAACGGCAACGGCGCGTACGCCGTCACCAATCTGTACCCGACCAGCGGAGAGGGCCCAAACGACTACGCCATGATCATGGCGGTAACACCAAAGATGTTTGTCGCACTCTGCGCCGCCATGGGCCGCAGCGAGCTAGTCGAGGATCCACGGTTCGCCACGGCCAAGGCGCGGGCCGACAACGCGGCCGAACTGAAGATCGAGATCGCGGCTTGGACTGTGCAGTACTCGAAGTATGAGATCGCCGAACGACTCGAGGCCGCTGGCGTTCCCGGTGGCCCGGTGCTCGACACAGCCGAACTGCTGCACGACCCCCATCTCGTCGAGCGCGGCTTTGTTAAAACGATTGAACACCCCGAACATGGCGAGGTCCCCATGCTTGGTTGGGCGCCCCGTCTTTCGGCCAGCGAAGTCGAGCTCGAAGTCGCTCCCAACCTCGGCCAACACACTGACCAGGTGCTCTCGGCCGACCTCGGTTTGAGCTCCGAGGCTCTCGCCGACCTGCACAACCGCTCGGTCATCCGCGGCGGCTGAGCTAGACCCGGATCACAAAGACTAGGACCCAGAAGCACGACCAACAAAGGCAGGAAGTAGTAAACGATGAGCGACATCTCAGGGGCCAGGATTCTGGCCCGCAACCTCAAACAGCAGGGCGTCCACTACGTATTCGGCATCGTCGGCTTTCCCGTCGTGCCGATCGCCATGGCGATGCAGAAGGAAGGCATCACCTTCATCGGCATGCGCAATGAGCAGTCCGCTTCGTACGCCGCTCAGGCCGCTGGCTATATGACCGGCCGGACCCAGGGCTGCCTTGTGGTTTCCGGTCCCGGCGTGATCCACGCCCTGGCCGGTTTGGCCAATGCCAAAGAAAACCTGTGGCCGATGATCTTGATCGGCGGAGCATCTCCCACCGACCAGAACGGCATGGGAGCGTTCCAGGAGGAAGACCAGGTCGCAGCGGCCAAACCGTGGTGCAAGTACGCCCACCGGGTCGAGTCTCACGATCGCATCCCCTACTACGTCGAGCAGGCCATTCGCACTTCGTTGTTCGGCCGACCGGGCCCGGTCTACCTCGATATGCCAGCCGATGTGATCGATGGGCGGGTCGACGAAGCGACCATCGGCACCGCGCTCACGGTTGGCGAAGCGCCCCGCACCCACGCCGAGCCGGAGTCGGTCCGGCGGGCTATCGGGGTGCTCAAGGAAGCGGAGAATCCGCTACTCATCGTTGGCAAGGGCATGGCCTGGGCTCGGGCCGAGGACGAGGTTCGTCAGTTTGTCGACCGCACCAATGTTCCGTTCCTTGCCTCGCCGATGGGCAAGGGTGTCGTCCCCGACGACCACCCTCTTTCGGTCGGAGCCGCCCGCTCTCATGCCCTGCAGGAGGCCGACGTCATTCTGTTAGCCGGAGCACGGCTCAACTGGATCATGCACTTTGGCCACAAGCCACGGTTCAACCCGAACGTGAAGATCCTGCAGCTCGACTCACACCCCGAACAGATCGGCCACAACGTGCCAGCCGAAGTGGCTCTGGTCGGCGATGGCCGCGCCATCATGGGCCAATTCAATGCCGAGCTGGCCGACGACCCGTGGAGCTACGAGGCCGACACGCCCTGGCGTCAGTCGATCGCCGAGAAGATCGCCGGAAACGAGGAAGCAGTCGCTGGCATGAAGGCCGACGAATCGGCTCCGATGAACTACTACCGGGCATTCCGCGACATCGCCGAGTGGCTCCAGCCGGACGACATCATCGTCGGTGAGGGAGCCAACACGATGGACATCGGGCGCACCCAGATGCCAAACGTCAATCCTCGCCACCGGCTCGACGCTGGCAGCTACGGCACGATGGGAATCGGCCTCGGATTCGCCATCGGAGCCGCGGTATCCAACCCGGGGCAACGGGTGGTGACCATCCAGGGAGACTCAGCGTTCGGATTCAGCGGCATGGAGATGGAGACGATCTGCCGCTACCAACTACCGATCGTCGTCGTCATACTCAACAACAACGGCATCGGCGGTGGCGAGGCGGAACTCCCCGAAGATGGTCCGCCACCTCCGAACATGTATCTGCCGACCGCACAGTACGAAAAGATCGGCGAGGCCTTCGGAGCTGGCAGCTTCTACGTCGAAGACCCGGCCGACCTTCGCCAGGCCCTCGACGACGCCGCCGCTCTCAACGGGCCAGCGATCGTGCACGTGCGACTCGATCCGAAGGCCGGTCGTAAACCGCAAGCCCACGGTTGGCTGACCCGGTAAATGCCGCCAGCAATGACCAGTACTGCCAAACTCTGTACTGCAATGACCTGTACTGCGATGACCTCTACTGCAATGACCTGCACTGAAATCACAAACAAACCTGGGGGACCAGAATGCACTTCGCCCGACCGACCGCAGCACGTATCCAGCCGCGGGAGGATCTGCTAGACAAGATCCGCGAGAGCCAGCGAAACTCGCCGGTAAACGCGGTCAACGTCTCGGCCACATTGGCAAAGAACAAGCCGCTCAACAGCGCCTTCGGTCCATTCGCCCAGGCCGTGCTCTTCCACGGTGGGTTAACCCGACGCAACGTCGAACTCGCGGTGCTGCGTATGGGCTGGAACTGCCAGGCGGTCTACGAGTTCGGTCAGCACACGCTGTTCGGACGCGACGCCGGGCTCACCGATGCTGAGATCTACGGCGTCACCCGTCCGCTCAATCAGCATGACTGGACCGACGAAGAACGCATCGTGCTCCAAGTAGTCGACGAGCTCTACGCCGATGATTGCGTCGGCGATGTCACCTGGAAGGCAGCGGCAGCGATCTTCAGCGAGGCGGAAATGCTCCACCTCGTGATGGCCGCCGGTTGCTATCGAGTTGTCAGCGGCGTGTTGAACTCCTGCGGAGTAGAACTCGATGAGGGCGTGCCCGGCTGGCCCGCTCCCCCTCAGGCCGAGGGCAAGTAGCGATGGCCTTTCCACTCGAAGGTGTCAAGGTACTCGATTTCACCCGCGTGCTCGCCGGTCCGTTCGCCACCCGCATCATGTCCGATCTCGGTGCCGACGTACTCAAAGTCGAACCACCGGAAGGCGACATGACGCGAGGCATGGGCCGCAAAATCGCTGGGATCTCCGGTTACTTCACCCAGCAGAACGTAGGTAAACGGTCGATCTGTATCGACCTCGCCCAGCCAGATGGCCAGGCGTTGGTGAGGCGCCTCGCGGCCGAAGCCGATGTGGTGACCGAGAACTTTCGGCCAGGGGTTATGGCCAGCTTCAACGTCGGATGGGAAGACCTAAAGGCGGTGAACCCGAAGCTGGTCATGCTCTCGATCTCCGGGTTCGGCCAGGACGGACCGGAGCGAGAACGGGCCAGCTACGCGCCGATAATCCACGGAGAGATGGGGCTCCTAGAGCGTCAGCAGTACGTTTCCGGAGCCGAGCAGCCAGTCGACTTAGCGCTGTCGGTCGCCGACACCTCCACCGGCATGCACGGCCTGATCGGGCTGCTGGCGGCGCTGCATCATTCCCAACGAACCGGCGACGGTCAACACATCGACATGGCCATGATCAACGCCATGCTGTTTACCGACGACTACGTGCACGCGGCAGTCGACAAGGTCGGTATCCCAAACGGCGGTGGCATGGTGTTCGACGCCACCGGCGGACCGATCATGTTGGCGGGCGAAGAAAAGTGGTACTGGCATGTATTCCACACCCGTGCCGGCCTGGCCGACCCGACGCCCGAGGGCGCCGATCTGCCGACCAAGATTCAGCTGCGCCGCGAAGCGATCCAGGGTTACCTCAAGTCGTTCCCCGACCGTGCCTCGCTGATCGCCAAGCTAAACGAGGTCAACTTGGCCTGGGGTGAGGTGTTCAGCCATCGTGAGGTGTTGGACAAGCAGGCGTCGGTGGAGGCCCGACAGATCCTGACCGAGGTCGACGATCGCGACGGAGGGCAGCGCAAGGTCACCAACACCCCGTATCGATTCTCCAACGCTGAGGCTGGGATTCGAGGCGCCGCGGCCCACCGGGGCGAGCACAACTACGACGCGCTGCAAGACTGGCTCGAAATCACCGCCACCGAGATCGACACCCTGCATCAGGACGGCGTTCTCCTTACAGACGACGCAGCCGGCGTCGAGCAACCATAGGGAGACTCGCTTGTCTGCGTTGATCGGAACTCGGGTGGTTGACCTCACCTCACGGTGGGGTGACCTCGCGGGTCGGATTCTCGCCGACCTCGGTGCCGAGGTGGTCAAGGTCGAGCCGCCCGAGGGGGCGACGGCTCGTCGGATCGGTCCGTTCGTAGCTGACCAGTGCGACGACACCGAGTCGTCGCTGACGTGGATGGCGATGGGGCGAGGCAAGAAGTCGGTCGTCATCGACAGCAACAACGCCGCCGATCGTGCGGCGCTGGTCGCCCTGGTCGCCGGGGCCGACGTGCTCATCGACAACGGCGACGCAGCCGACACCTGGGGCCTTGCACCGGATATTTCCGCAGGACTGATTTGGGCCTCGGTGACCCCCTACGGACTCGATGGCCCTAAGGCCGGCTGGGCTGCCGATGAGCTCAGCATTGAGGCGGCAGGTGGACTGTTGGCACTGCAGGGTGAACCGGATAGGCCCCACGTCGCCGTCGGGTACCCCCAGGCGTCGTGTCACGGCGGGGGCCAGGCGGCAGCCGACATCTGTATCGCCCTGTTCGAGCATGAGGTGAGCGGCCGTGGCCAGCGCATCGATACCTCAGCCCAGGCCGCTGTGGTTCTGTCGACCATGCACGCTTCTCCCTGGGCCACGGTGTTCGGCGAGAACGTTCCCGGCACCTGCGACAGCAGGGCCAAGCCGCGCCAGTATTGGCCTGGGCTTCCGGTGAAGCTGCTGTGGCAGACCGCCGACGGCTGGGCTCAGATCGCGTTCCTACTTCCAGAGATGGGTGAACGCACCAGCCACGAACTGATGGTGTGGGCGGAACGCGAAGGCATGGTTCCCGCCGACCAGATTGGCCGCGACTGGCACCACTGGAAGAGGGAACTCAACGAGGGCACGATCGCCGTTGAGGAGGTGCAGCGGATGTTCGACACAATCGCTAACTTCGTTGCCACCCGCACCAAACGTGAGGTCTTCGATCACGGCTTGGAGAACCGCACGCTGTGCGCTCCGATCTACACCGCTCAAGACGTGCTCGATGACCGCCAACTCGAGTTCCGAAACTACTTCCAGGATGTCGATGGCCTGCGCCGGGCCGGTGCGTTCGCCAAGCTGAGCGCCACGCCGCTTGTCGATCTTCCCGCCGCTCCCAAACTCGACGCCGATGCCGCGTTGCGCGAACACCCCTGGCCAGCGCGGCCCCGAAAGACGGAGACGCCGCCGGTCGCAGCGAAGGAACGCGGTGGTGTCTTCGATGGCCTGAAAGTCGCGGACTTCGCCTGGGTCGGAGTGGGGCCGCTGATCGCCCGAGCGTTGGCCGATCAGGGCGCAACCACGGTGCATATGGAGTCCGAAGCCAAGCCGGACATGCTGCGCCAGATCGGTCCGTTCCACGATGGTGTTCCCGGCCTTAACCGCTCCCAGTTCTTTGCCTTTGTGAACACATCAAAGGTCAGCCTCGCTTGTGACCTTTCCAACGATGCCGGGCGCGAGCTGGCCAGGCGGGTGATCGACTGGGCCGACGTCGTGGTCGAATCGTTCACCCCTGGCAACATGGCCAAGTTCGGACTCGACTACGCATCCGTCAGCCAGAACCACCCAGATCTGGTCATGCTCTCGACCTGCCTGCGGGGTCAGGACGGGCCTGAACAACGGTACGGCGGCTTTGGCAGCCAGGGGGTTGCTGTAACCCCGCTCTACTCGGCAACCGGTTGGCCCGACCGTCCACCGGCCGGGCCGTGGGGGGCCTACACCGATTTCTGTGCCCCCCGCTTCGGCATCTCCGCCTTAGCGGCAGCGCTGCTACATAGGCGCCGAACCGGGGTTGGACAATACATCGACCTTTCTCAGGTCGAGGCGGCCATGCATTTCGCCGAACCGCTACTTCTCGACCGACAGATCAACAACCGCGAGACCGTGCCCCAGGGCGACGTCCGAGCCCACGCCTGTCCGCACACCGTGCTGCCGACGGCAACCGACGGTCGCTTTGTCACCGTCTCCTGTGAGACGGCGGAACAGTGGCGGTCACTGGTCGCCATCACCGCACCGTCGCTCGATTTGTGGTGCGGTGACAGCTGGGCCGAGGTCGCCCACCGGGCAGACTACAAAGGCCCCATCGAAGAGGCCATCGGCCAGTGGGCCGCTTCGCAGGAACCGTTCGCCCTGGCCGAACGTCTGGCCACAAACGGCGTTCCCTCGGCGGTGGTCGAGTGGTCGACCGACCTGCTGGACGACCCTCAGCTTCAACATCGTGAGTACTACACCGTGTTGGATCACGCCGAGGTCGGTCCGGTCCTGTACGACGGAACCGGGTCGATCATGTCGAAGACCCCGGCGAGACAGCGATCTGCGGCGCCCTGTCTTGGCCAACACACCGAACACGTTCTGCGAGATCTGCTGTGCTTGAGCGAGGCGGAGGTCGCCAGCTACCGAGACGCCGGGGCACTGCGCTGAGCAGCCAAAGCACTGCGCTGAGATTCTCGCTGAGATCGTGTTGCCCGTCCATCCTTCAGGGCGGAGTCAGCTGGCTTCGGACTGGGTATTGATGTTCGTGCCTGGATCGCCTTGACCAAAGAAGAGCAACGGCCGAAAGCATGCATGACAACAAGACGATCGCCAGGAACATCACTAACCGTCGGTCAGCACCTGGCGCATGCGCCAGCTGGCGAGCACAAGGAAGGCGACGGCGAAGCACGCCAGAGCACCGAGCTGCGGCAACACATCGACAATCGTGCCACCCCGGCGGACCAATACGGCGAATGCATCGTTTGCCCAGGCATGCGGGGTGAGCCGCGAGATCATCCGCAGGCCATCACCATAGAATTCGAGTGGCAGCATCGAACCGCCGAGCGCAGCTAAGCCGATACCAGCCAGGACACCGACGCTGCCTGCCTGCTGATCATTCGAGAACAACGAGCCGAACAGCAGCGCAGCACCGGCGCCGACCATAGCGAACACCACGAGTATCGCGGCCGCCCCCAGCGGGTCGCCCCAGTTGACTCCGAAGGCAAGTGTGGTGGCGGCCATGATGTACAGCCCCTGGATAAGAACGATGACGAAGCGCCCTAGCGCCTCACCGGCGACGATCGATCCGATCGAAGTTGGGGTTCCAGCCATTCGACCGGCTACGCCCAGGTTTCTGGTTTGGATCACCGCCGCCGATCCTGCGAGGCCGGTCAGGAACATAAAGAGCACAAGCTGCGACGAGGCACCGATATCGAACTGCCCACCGTCGGTCGGGAACAGTGAATCGCCAGCGGTGCGGACATCGACATCGATCTCCGGGACCTGCCCCTGCACCGCCGATACCGCCGACCGGGCCTCATCTTCAGTGGCACCCTGAGCGATCACGAAGCGGGTGGCGTCGATCGGCTCGGAGGCTACAGCGACTGCCGCTGCAACAACCGCTCGGAGCTGTGGGCCGAGTCCATCGGAGCGGGCCACGAAACCAACCTTGAGCGGCGGGCCGATCACGCCAAGTTCGTCGCCGCCCGACGGGATAACGACCCCGGCTGAGATCTTGCCTCGCTCTACCGCCCGGAGTAGCTCTTCCTCGGTGCCGTAGTCGATGACGATGATCTCGTCGCTCGATTTCAGCGACCGCATGATTGATTCGGATACCTCACCCTCGGCCGATACGACGCCGACCCGGGGTTCGAAACCTGCCCCGAACTGGGCGCCGATCAACAGCACAATTCCGAGCGGCAGCACGAAGACGAAGAACGCGTTTGAACGATCACGAAGGAAGCGACGCAAGTTGGTTCCGGCGATGGTCAGAACCTTCACAACCGCACCGCCCGTCGGACCATCGCCAGCGCCGCCAGACCTGCCACGAAGGCCATACCCAGAAGTACCGCTGTCGCGGGGAGGGCGTCGGCGGAGCTTCCATCGACCATGTCGCCAAGGCCGCGGATAAACCAGGCGTTCGGCGTAGTCAACGAGAGTCGACCAAGGAAACCATCGCTAGCAATCTGAACGAAGGTACCGCCGAGCATTCCAAGCGTGACAGCGACGATCGACTGCAGGTTGCCTGCTTGTTCTGCGGTCTTGGCTAGCGAGCCAACAGCGCTCATGATGGCGATCACCGCCAGCACAGCGGCGACTACCAGCATGGCGACACCGGGTACCGGGCCCCAATCGGCGCCCATCAAGACCGTCGAGGCGATGACCAGGATGGTCATCGCAACGAGACCAACAACGACGCTGGCCAACGACTTGCCAGCAGCGATAGACGCCGGAGTGATGGGGGCGGCGAGCAGCCGAGACAGGGTGCCGTTTCGGCGCTCATCGAGCAGTGACGTGACCGCCATGCCTGCGATGAAGAACAGGAAGAATATGGAGAGCCCGGCAACGAAGTATGTCGATGCGTCGAGCTGGCGGGTGGCGGCGGGAATGTCTCCCACCGTGAGCGCAGCTGAGGCTGCCGCTGCCTCGGCTGCTGCCACCTCGACCTGGTCTGGTGAGATCGAGCCTGCTACCAACGAAGACACTGCCCCGACGTTGCCTCGGCGAACGTCGCTAGCGAACTGTTCTGCGATCGAGGAGGCGACCTGGGTGGCCGTCGAGGCATCGACGTTTCCAATGATCCCGATTGTGGCATCGGCACCGGAGGTGATGTCGGCCGATAGCGACGGGCCGAGCAGGAACACCGCGCCAACGTCGCCGGCCTCGACCACGGCCCGGGCGGTGGGCTCGTCGGGGTACGCGGTCAACTCGATCAAACCGTCGGACTCAATGGATATGAGAATCTCGGTAAAGACATCCGACAGTGGCCCTGGGTCATCGTCGACCACTCCCATCGCGAAGGTGATGTTTTGACCAACGTCGTTGATGCCACCACCGAAGACCAGGTTGAACACCGCGGCCAATGCCAACGGCGCAACGATCCCGATGATGAAGATCGAGCGGTCCCGAGCGCGTTGGGCCAAATCCTTGGCAGCGATGGTGAGTACAGATCTCATCGCTAGTCCCGCAGCGCCTTACCGGTCAGATGCAGGAAGACCGCCTCTAGGTCTGGCTCCTCAACCGAGACCGACGACACCGAGGTACCGGCATCGGTAATCACCCGCAGAGTCTCGGCCAGGATCGACGATGCATCCTCAACGATCAGTTCTATGACGCTCCCACTCGCTAACGCGGTGACGACTCCCGGGAGCCGCTCCAGATGTTCGGTAGCAACCGACGTCGCCCCCGCTGCTTGGATCCTGATCCGATCGTTTTCACCGACAAGCGTCACCAGCTCGCGACGGGTTCCTTCGGCTTGGACCCGACCCTTGTCTACGATGGCCACTCGATCGCAAAGCCGTTCCGCCTCTTCCATGTAGTGCGTGGTATAGAGCACGGCGAGGCCATCAGCTGACAACGACTCGACGCTCTCCAGAATCGAGTTTCGAGACTGTGGGTCGACGCCGACTGTCGGCTCGTCGAGGATGAGTAGCTGAGGCCGGTGGAGCAGGCCGATGCCGATGTTAAGCCGTCGCTTCATGCCTCCTGAGAACTCCTCGGAGCGATCGTTGGCTCGATCCTCCAGCCCGATGACTTCTAAGACCTCATCGACCCGTTCCCGGAGTTGGTCGCCCTGCATCGAGTACAGCCGACCGAAGAAGGCCAGGTTCTCCCGAGCGGTCAGATCAGGGTAAATGGCCAGGTCCTGTGGGACTAGACCAACCGAGGCTTTCGGTTGCCGGCTGGTAGGGGTCATGACCTGACCGAGCACTTGGACTTCGCCCCCGTCGGAGCGGAGCAGACCGGCGATCATGGAAATCGCTGTCGTCTTGCCAGCACCGTTCGGTCCAAGCAGGCCATAGGTCTCGCCGGGCTCGATGGTGAAAGACACCCCGTCGACGGCCCGAAGATCGCCGAAGCTCTTTTCGAGGTTTGAGACCTCGAGAACCTTCGTTTCTCGTCCCCGTGACAAGGTGCTCCTTCCGGCAAGACTCAGTGACACCGTATGCGGGCCGATCGTTCCTTCTCAGGGTCCTTGGTCCTGAATCAGGTGGCCCGAGATCGTGCACCGGCATTCAGCGCTAAGTGTCCAGCGCTCTGCGCTGCCGGGGTTCATTATCACTGTTGCATCGGCCTCGACTAAGAAGGGGTGATGATCCACGAACTGCGCATCTATACCGCTGAATCAGGTCGCATGCCGGACCTGTTGGCCCGCTTCCGAGACCACACCATGGAGCTCTTCGAGAAGCACGGCATCACAAACGTCGGCTACTGGCTGAACTCGATCGGCGGCCGCAACGACGAACTGTGGTACATCGTGGGCTTTGAGAGCCTGGCCCAAAGGGAGCAGGCCTGGGCCGCATTCGTGGCCGACCCGGATTGGAAGAAGGTGCGGGCCGAGACAGAAGCCAACGGGCCGATCGTGCATCACCTGGAGAACCGCATACTGAACCCCACCGACTTCTCTCCCCTGCGATAATCATGAACCGCCTACAGGGAAAGATCGCACTGATTACCGGCGGAGCTTCAGGGCTTGGCGCTCAGATCGGCCGCCGCTTCACCGAGGAAGGGGCAACGGTCATCATCAACGACCTACGAACCTCCGATGCCGAAGCCATGGCCGCCGAGTTGGGTGGCAACTCGATGGGGGTTGGCTTCGACGTCGCCGACTCCACCGCAGTTGAGGCCGGGTTCAAGACGGTGGCCGAACGTTTCGGCCGGCTTGACGTTCTGATCAACAATGCGGGGATCGGCCTCGACACGCCCGAAGAAGAGCGCATCGAGCGTGAACGCCTGACCTTCCAACAGATAGCCGAGGTGCAGGCAGGCGGACCGATCGAAACGTTTGTCGACATCACCATGCACATGCCGGACGAACGCTGGCGGCGCATGCTGGCCATTCACCTCGACGGCACCTTCTACTGCACCAGAGAAGCGCTTAAGATCATGGCGCCGCAACTGTCCGGCTCGATCATTTCGATGGGCTCGATTATGGGCACCGCCGGTGGGGCCGGGTCGCCGCACTACAGCGCGGCCAAAGCGGGGATCATGGGATTCACCCGATCGTTGGCCCGCGAAGTTGTGGCCCGCAACATCACGGTCAACGCCATCGCCCCCGGCTTTATCGACACGCCGATGACCGAGCCAATCGGCGATCGCAAAGCGCTCATCGAAGCGGTCACTCCTATGAGGCGCTTCGGGGAGCCAGACGACATCGCCTGGGCCGCGGTCTATCTAGCCTCGGACGAGGCCAAGTTCATGACCGGTCAGGTGCTCTCGCCAAACGGCGGCTACCACATGAGCCAGTAGCCAATAACTCGGTAACCCACAGCCGATAGCCCAATAGCTCATAACCTTCGCTGGTCAGACCCTGTCGGCGCCGGCAGCGGACCGTCGAATGGTTGCGTCGATCTCGACGAGCTGACCAGCGTGGCCAAGCAAATTTACCCCGAGGAGGGTGGCGGGTGGAACCTCGCCGCCGAACCATTCGGTCACCGCTCCCCAGGCCGTGCCCAGGTTCGCCTGTTCGCCGACGACATAGACCGTCAGGCGTCTAATGTCGCCAAGCTCGAAACGGTGAAGCTCTACCAGTCGACGCAGATTATCGAGGCACTGGGTGGCCTGCACCGCCGCGTCGCCATCTCCGACGATCACCCGATTGTGATCGTGTGGCACTTGGCCTGCGATGAACAGCTCATCACCAACCTGATCTGCGTATCGATAGTTGACCGTGGCTGGCAGGCCGGCCTCCGACTCGAGTTCGTTCATACGGCGCCAGCGTACTTCAAGGCCCCGTTCGAATTTTTTCTTGAGCGTGACTAAGCACTTTGTGAGCTGTGTGACTTGATGTCCTATGAATCGCGCCTTCCGGCCCCCCATCGTGACCCTTCTGGCGGGGCTGTTTCTACTTGGCGCCGCACTCGTCGCTGCCACCGTCGCCACCTCGATCACAGCTAGGCCAGCCGATGCACATGGCTCGACCCAGACTCCAGCGTCCCGGGTTTACACCTGCCGGTTCGAGAATCCGAACAACCCGATGTGTGCTGCGGCCTGGTCATCGAATTCCCAGGCCCTCTATGACTGGATGGAGGTGAACATCGGTGATGCCGCAGGACGTCACCAGCAATTGATCCCCGATGGTCAGCTGTGTAGCGCCGGCCGCCAGAAGTACGCAGCGTTCGATCGGCCGGGCGACTGGCCGGTGACCGCTCTGAGTTCCGATGCGTCCGGTCTTGTCGACCTGGTTTATGAGAACACCGCTCCCCACTCGACCGAGTACTACCGGGTGTACATCACACACAACGGTTTCGATGCCCGCACCGACTCGTTGGCCTGGGCCGATCTTGAGCTTGTCTACGACTCTGGCCGGTTGGATCGTGCCGCTCAACAAACCATGCGGGCCCCACTCCCAAGCCGGGATGTGCCAGCCGTTCTCTACATCGTCTGGCAACGTAGCGACAGTCCCGAAGCGTTCTACGCCTGCAGTGACGTCACCGTCGATGGAGGGTCGCCCTCCCCGCCAACGAGTACCACTTCACCGAGTACCACATCACCGCCGAGTACCACTTCACCGACAAGTACTTCGACGCCGGTTACCTCAAATCCAGGTACCTCTGCGCCCAGCAGTTCGACCTCGGCCACGACGCCAACGACCCCGCCCCTAAACCCGACGACCGGCGAGTCAACGACGACACCTGCTCCCTCGTCAACGACGCCGCCGCCAACATCGACACCACGAACGACTCCTGCACCGGGTAGCGCATCGTCAACGGCGGAACCCTCATCGACGGCGCTATCAACAACAGCGCTGTCAACAACAGTGCCATCCTCGACGACGACACCGTCGACAGCATCCACACCGACAACGGCAACATCGGTGTCGACCACAGCCGCTGCGGCCCTATCTACCACACCGCCAAGCACAGGAGTGGCCTCTTCGGCGGACCGGTCTGATGAGGAGGACGGCGCAGATACAGCCGGCGCTGAGTTAGCCAGCTTGATTTCAGTCGACGATTCCAGCCCAGATATCCAGCCGTCATCAGCAACCGTTGCCGGAACTCCTGGTCCCAGCCGCTGGCCGCTGGTCTTGGCCGTTGTCGCTCTCGGTTCGATTGGTCTTGCCGTATTGGGAATCCGCTTGCGGTGGACCGACAAGCTCGATCGGGTCGTCGGTTCAGTCGCCAAGCGTCCCGCCCTTCGCACCGCCACCACCGCCAGCGGCCCCAGCCCCTTGGCCGATCTACGAACCGCCCGCTACTACGATGTTCCGGATGCAAGCGGACAACCCTGATATGGCAATCGTCCGGAAACCACAGCGAGTCAGGATGTAAACGGCGGACCAACGTCGACCGATGTCCAACGGCAACAAACCCTCCGATCTTGATTTCGAACGGTGGTACCTGCGCGAGCATCCTCTGGTACTCACGGCTCTCGCCGTTGCCGGCGGAGATGTTGAGATCGCACGCGAAGCGACCGACGAAGCCTTTGTCCGGGCCTACGAACGCTGGGCCAAGGTACGGATGATGGAATCGCCAGGAGGTTGGCTCTATCGAGTAGCGCTCAACGAACTTCGGCGCCGCTTCCGGCGACAAACCCTCGAGCGCGAACTGCTGCGGCGTCAGCACCATGAGTCGGTTGACCGAGAAACCCCGCCCGTCGCTGATCCGAGAGTGTGGGACGCCGTCCGCTCGCTCCCTCGTCGACAGCGGTCGGCCATCGCCCTCCGCTATGTGTTGGACCTCACCGAAAAGGAAGTGGCGACGACGATGGGGATCAGCCGTGGTGCCGCCTCGGCCAGCCTCACGTCCGCCAGAAGAAACCTGCAGGAAACGCTGGGAGAAGAGATTACCGATGACGACGACAGATTTCCCGGCCGAATCGGCCGAACAAACGAGGCCACAATGCTAAGCCTCCGGCATGACACGGTCGAAACGGCGGCAAACGATGGTTGATCTTCACGACTCCCTCCGCCCGTCGGGGGCGGCGCCACCGCTTCCGGTTAGCGAGATCGCAGCGAGAGGCAAACGACGCAAACGACGGCGGATAATCTCGACTGCTGGCGTCGCTGCCGCCACGTTGAGCATCGCGGCCATAGCCATTAGCAGTCTGCCAAGGTCGTCGGCCGAAACGGTAACGGTGGCCGATGAGAGCTCCGATGAAACCACTGACCAAACAACAGCGCTTCCCACCACCATTGCCAGCACCATCAATACCGACACGACAACTACCACCGCGACCACTACCACTCCCGACACCACAACTACTACCGCAGACAGCGCAGATACCGACGCCGACTCAGTCGGTGGTGGCACCGACGACACCGAGTCGACGACATCAACCGAGTCGTCGACTTCGCTGTCCGACGGTGGGGCCGAAGACCATCCGCTGACCACGCCCGGTATCCGCACCAGTACAACGATCACTTCGCAGTGGGAAGACGGCTACTGCATGCAGATCGAAGTCATCAACGAAACCGTCGACCGGGACTCCTGGGAAGTCGGCCTCGACCTAGACGGCACGATCGCCACACTTTGGAACGCAACCGTTTTCGAGATGAGCAGCGGCACCTTCGTATTTTCAGGGCTGGAGGACTACAACGTCACCATTCAGGCCGGAGCGGTGACGAGCTTTGGCGCCTGCATTGACACCGACCCCAGCTGAGTCGAGCAGCGACAGCGCCACAGCATAGGGATTACTCCTCGGACTCCGGGGTGTAATGCGGCACGACCCCGCCGTGGGCCAGTTCTGCCACCTCAGCTTCGCTGTACCCGAGAAGCTCGGTGAGAATCTCTTTGGAGTGCTGGCCTGATTCCGGAGCTGGACCTCGGGCTCCGACCTCATCGTTGCCCGGCATGCGGAACGGTGCGCCGATGGTCTCGAAGCGGCCGGCCGTCGGGTGATCGATCGCTTCGAACACACCGGCGGCCCGAACCTGAGGGTCGACAGCGGCCGTCGCCGCATCATTGATCGGAGCCCAAATGCAGGCGTGCTCGTCGAGCCGAGGCGCCCAGTACTCGAAGGATCGTTCGCCGATCGTCTCTGCAATGGTGGCGACAAGAGGTGGCATGTTTCGATAGCGAAGCCGACCGGTGGCGTAATTCTCGTGCTCGATCAGGTCTTCGCGATGCAGTGCGTTGCAGAACCGGGTCCAGGCGTCTGCCCGATCTGGCATAGCGAATTGGATCCATCGCTCATCAGAGCATTGGAACGCTTCGAGCATTGCCGAGATCGACTTGTCCCGTGGACGTTCGGGGGTTGGCTTGCCATCGATAACCGACGTCGACAGATCGATACCGATAGTGAACGCCGCGGTCCGCACGAGCGAGGTTTCGATGACCTGCCCCTCCCCCGTCTGATCCCGTCCCCGCAGACCTGCCATCAATCCGCCGAACAGCGAGATCGACGTTGTGTGATCTCCCTGGCCGGTTCGAGGGTGAGCGGGTGTGCCGCCCGGTGGGATCATGCCTCCCATAAGCCCGGAGCGAGCAAAAAAGGCCGTCACGTCGTAACCGGGGCGATCGATCTCGTCGCCCTGTTCGCCATAGCCAGTCAGCAGACCGATCACCAGATCGGGTTTTATGGCATGGAGCTGGTCGACGTCGAGCTGGAAGCGACGACGCCGCTCGGGCAGCAGGTTGAGGATCACGACATCGGCAACCGCGACCAACCGGTGGGCGACCGCCACTCCCGATGGGTCATCGAGATTGAGCTCGATCGACTGTTTGCCTCGGTTGATGAACTGAAACGGATGATCGGGATTAACCGACCCTTCCGGAAGCTTGGCCTGTTTCATCAAGCCTCTGATCGGGTCTCCGCCGAGCGCCTCGACCTTGATGACCTCGGCTCCGAGGTCGGCCATGATCGCAGCCGCGGTCGGGGCTGCGGCGAAGCTGGCGATTTCTACAACGCGAATACCATCGAGTGGAGATGTCATCGTTATAGCTCCGCCTGCAGGTACGCCATTACGTCAGCCCACAGCTCATGAGCCTTCTCTTCGTTGTACGACTCTCGATAGTCGGCCAGGAACGCATGGCCTGCGCCCTCATAGATGTTTAGCTGCACATTCTTGCCCGCCGCCTGCAGATCGTCATGAAGGGCCTGCAGTTCCGCAGGCGATGGGTTCTCGTCGTCCCCGCCTGCCACGAGGAGGAGCGGGCATGACAGGTTTCCGCTTAGCTGAGCCGGTGGGGTTGGTCGAGACTCGGTTGTCTCGTCATCGAACGTAGCTCGGTTGATGAATCCGCCCCAGCACGAGATGGCGGCGTCGAACTTCTCACTCGAAAAGGCCACCAGCGTGGTGGCCCGGCCACCCATGCAGTACCCGGTTAGTGCCACCTTGTCCGTGGTCGAGTCGAGCGCCCGCAAGTAGTCGGCGACGGACTCCACATCGGCGACGATCTGGCTGTCCGGGAGGCCGAACATGGCCGGCAGCACGACGGCGAAGTCGTGGCCGGGGGCCCCGGTGCGGGCATACAACTCCGGCGCCGCGGCCACATAGCCTGCATTGGCAAAACGTCGGCACAGGTCTTCGATATGGGGGACCCGCCCGAACGCCTCCTCCAACACGACGATGGAGGGATGTGGACCGGCAGCGGTCGGCGAGGCGACATAGACGTCGACCTCTCCCAGTTGAACGGTTTCGGTGCGGACGCGGCTGGCGTCGGTAACTTCTCCTGCAAAGGCCATATGCACAGACGCTAGCGCGCACCCTGGACTCCCAGCGAACGAGTCGACGATCTCTCCGATGCTCGTGCCAAAGCTTCGATCGGTGGTCAGACATAGGCGGCAGTTTGACTAGCGGTCCCGTAGCGGGAATGCTGAGTCAACATTGTTGTCGGCGGAACCGGGGGGGTCCCAATGCAACACATCGGATCTGAGCTGGCAGGTATAACCACCAAAGGCCAGTGCGAGATGAAGCTCCGAGATGACTTCTAACGGATCATCCGAGTCGATTCTCGACGTCGACAATCTGACCGTTCAGTTCCGCACGCGCGGCCCAAGCCGCGCTGTCGTCCATGCCGTCACCGACGTCAGCTTTCAAATCGCGCCCGGTGAAACACTCGGCCTCATCGGCGAATCGGGTTCGGGCAAATCGACCGTCGCTCGAGCGGTGTCCCATCTCCTCCGAGGGGAGCGGGTCAAGGTCACCGGCTCGATTTCACTGGGCGGAGACCGCCTCGATGGTCTTTCTCGCAAACAGCTGCGAGCCCACCGGGGCCGGATGCAGATGATCTTCCAGGATCCAAACGATGCGCTCGACCCCCGGATGACGGTCCGCCAGAGCATCGAGCAGCCAGTACGAATTCTGCGCAAGGCGGAAGGCCTCGACCTGGTGCAAACAGTCGACTCGGCACTGGACGTCGTTGGACTTCCCCCGGCCATGGCCGACCGCCGCCCCCACGAACTATCCGGTGGCCAGCGGCAGCGGGTAAACATCGCCAGGGCACTATCGGTCGATCCTCAACTGATGCTCTGCGATGAAGTGGTCTCGGCGCTCGACGTATCCATCCAGGCCGACATCCTAAACCTGCTAGCTCGCCTCCAACGAGAGCGGAACATCGCCTATCTCTTCATCTCTCACGACCTCGGCGTCGTAGCCAGCATCAGCGACCGAATCGGCGTGATGTACCTGGGCCGTATCGTTGAAGTCGGCACCACGAAACAGGTGGTGAACAACCCGCAGCACCCCTATACCGAGGCGCTGCTGTCAGCCGAGCCTGAGGCACTACCGGCCAGGTTCCGAAGACGAGATCGCATCGTGCTCGAGGGCGACGTGCCGAGCCCGATCAACCCACCGTCAGGTTGCGGCCTCAGAACACGATGCCGGTACGCCCAGGAGCTTTGCGCCCAGGAAGTACCGCCGCTCACTATTCGCTCCGGGGGACACCATGTCGCCTGCCACTTCGCCGACGAGCTTGAACTCGTCGGACATGTCACGGGCGCCGCTGGCTAGCCAAGCGTGCGCCAGGGGCCACATTCTCAACAACTAAGGGGAGAACCAATGCATCAGACCACCATTGCAAAGGCACCACGGAGATCGCGGCTACGGCCGCGATCGGGAACCAAGCTCGCTCGGTTCCTCGCCTTATTACTGGCGTTGGCTATGGTCGCCGCCGCCTGTGGAAGTAGCGGAGACGACGAAGCAGACGGCGACTCGACAGATGCCGGAACCGACCAGGACTCGGGGGATGACAGCTCGAGCGACGACAGCTCCAGCGACGACAGCTCCGGCGACGACAGCTCGGGTGACGACAGCTCCGGCGACGACTCAGATGAACCAGCGGCTGGTGGCGCCAGCCTGGCCGATGACCTGCCTGCTCTGGCCGAGGGTGCTGCGCAACAGGGCGGAACCTATGGCGGCACCCTGCGGGTAGCCCACCAGTTCCCACCGATTTCGCTCGACCCTCATACCGGTAGCTCCGGCGCCGACCACCAGACGCTCTACTCGATCTACGACCGTCTGGTGCACTTCAAGTTCGACTCTCTGGAATTCACACCGGGCCTCGCCACTTCGTGGGAGTTCACCGACGAACAAACCTTGGTATTCACCCTCCGTGAAGGCGTGATGTTCCATGATGGAACGCCGTTCAACGCTGACGCTGTGGCTTACAACGTCGACCGGGTTCAGAATCACCCGAACACCAAGGTCCCTGCCGACTTGGCAGCGGTCGACTCGGTCGATGTGATCGACGATTACACCGTGCAGTTCAACCTCAACCGACCGGACTCCGGCGTCGTCGGCATCCTGGCCGATCGGGCTGGCATGATGGTTTCGCCGACCGCAGCTGAAGCGGCAAACGAAGTACAGCTAAACAACACTCCGGTCGGCACCGGCCCGTTCATGCTCGCCGAGTACTCCGAAGGTGACCGGCTACTGGTCGAGCGGAACCCCGACTACTGGCAAGAGGGCTTGCCGTACCTCGACAATATCGAGTGGCTGTTCAGCGGTGGCGAGCAGGCAGCGGTGAACGGTCTGCGAGCCGGAGACGTCGACGTTGCCCTCACCATCCGTGACTTTTCTCAGGTCTCAGCAATGGAGACCGAGTCGGGAATCAAGACCATCCGGAGCCCGTCGCTCCACACCGATGGCTGCTACATCAACGACGAGGTAGAGCCATGGAATGATGTTCGGGTTCGTCAGGCATGGAGCCATGCCATGGACCGCGAGACGCTTGCTGATGTGTTTACCTTCGGGTTGGCCGAACCGGCCTACCTGCCGGTGCCACCACAGCACTGGTCGAGCGCCCCAAGCCTTATCGGTTCCAATGCCTACGACGTCGCGAGGGCAAAGGAATTGCTGGCCGAAGCCGGGCTCGACTCGCTTGACGTGACGATCCTGGCCTACCAGGATCCGGTGCAGATCCGAAAGGGCGAACTGATTCAGGGCGTCGCAGCGGAGTCCGGGTTCAACGTGGAGATCGAGGTACTTGAGCTGGCTGCAGCGGTACCGGCGTTCTTCACCGACCGGGCATACACCATGTTCTGTGCTCCTTGGACCGGACGTCCGGACCCAAGCCAGACCGCCACTTCACTGCTGGACTCCGGCGCCTACTACTCGATCCGTGATACCGATCGGGCCGGCGTCGATGCCCTTATTGCTGCTGCGGTAGCAAGCCCGGACATCGCCGATCGTACTGCGGCCTATGAGGACCTGTGGAAGACGTCCATCGCCGACGAGGCGCTGTGGACTCCGCTGTGGCACAACGTGAGTGTCAGCTTCACTACCGACAAGGTCAACGGCTATCAGCTGAACCTGCTCGGCAAGGGTCAGATCCAGTTCGCCTGGCTGGATAACTAACCAACAGCAGTTAACGGTTCGGGGTCGGCAACAGCGTTATCGCTGTTGCCGACCCGAACTCCCAATTCGACGGAGAGACCACACTCATGCTTCGACTGCTCGCCACTCGGCTAGCTGCCACCATCCCAACGCTGCTGTTCGCAACCTTCACCATCTTCGGTTTGCAGCACATCGGAGGGGCCGATCCGGCGACGGTCATCTTGGGCGAGAACGCCACAGTGGAACGGATCGCCGAGGTCCGAGAACAACTGGGGCTGAACGATCCGATCGTGATCCAGTACGGGAAGTGGTTGGGCAAGGTGGCCACCGGGGATCTCGGCGGGTCGATCATCCGCGAGGAGCGGGTGGCAACCACGATCGGGACCAGCCTGCCCATCACGTTGCAACTCGTTCTAACCGGTGTTGCCATTTCGGTGCTGCTCGGAATACCGCTTGGCGTTCTGGCTGCAACCAGGGCCAACAAACCAACCGATGTCATCGTCACCAGCGGTTCGGCAATCGGTGTGTCGATCCCCAGCTTCTGGCTGGGTTTGGTGATGATCACCGCGTTCGCCATCAACTGGAAGATCTTCCCTGCCCGCGGCTTCGCCACGCCCAACGACGGCATTGGTGAGGCATTCCGTTTTACCATCCTGCCGGCCTTTGTCGTTTCGACGTCCGGCATTGCCATCGTGACCCGTCAGGTCCGCGGCGCCATGCTCGAAGCCTTGAGCGCCGACTCGGTTCGGACCCACGAAGCAAAAGGCCTGCCAACGCGGACGATCATTTGGAAACATGCCCTACGTAACTCGGCGGTCACGATCGTGACGGTGATCGGCCTGCTGGTCAACACCACGTTGGGGGCCACCGTCGTTGTCGAGGCGGTGTTCGCTATCCCTGGCATGGGCTTCCGAGTAATCAACGCTGCCAACGGCCGAGATTTTCCAGTTATTCAGGGCGTGGTACTCACCTACGTACTGATCGTGCTGGCCATCAACCTGCTAATCGATATCGCCTATCGAATAATCGACCCGAGGATCCAGTAATGAGCGACGAAGCAAGCCCGATGTCGGCGCCCGAGACAGCACTATCCGAGACGGCACTATCCGAGACACTGACGCCTTTGGCAGCGGCCGAACGACCTTCACGCCTGCAGAAGTTTGACTGGATGTGGGCCGACACACGGGCCAAGGTGGCATCGAGCTGGGTCTTGCTGGTGCTCTTCGTGGCGATATTCGCTCCGTGGATCGCACCGGCCGACCCGATCGAGCAGAACCTCCGCAGCATCCTGGCCGAGCCGTCAGCCGAGAACTTTCTCGGGACAGACGACATCGGCCGCGATTTTTTCAGCCGCTTGCTCTATGGCGCTCGGGTGTCGATGTTCGGGGCCTTTCTGGCGGTGGCGGTGAGCATGATCCTCGGCATCCCCGTCGGCTTGCTGGCTGGTTACCTGGGCGGCTTGGTCGAAAACGTGCTGATGCGGCTCGTCGACTCGATCCTCGGCTTCCCGGCCATCGTGTTGGCCATTGGCCTGGTCGCAGCGCTCGGGCCGGGGCTGACGAACGCCATGGTGGCGATCGGGGTGGTGTTCTCTCCGAGCGTGGCCCGGCTGATGCGGGGCCAGGTCCTGGCTACCAAGAACCACCTCTATATAGATGCCGCCGAACAATACGGTAGTCCTTCGTTACGGACCATCGTTCGCCATATTCTGCCGAACGCGGTGCAACCCATAATCGTGCAGGCGGCGCTGTTGCTAGCGGTGGCGTTTCTGGCTGAGGCCGCACTGTCGTTCCTCGGTCTCGGAGCACAGCCACCGACGGCGAGTTGGGGCGGCATGCTCAGCCGCTCATCGCAGTATCTGCAGGTGTCGCCAGCGGTACAACTCTATGCGCCCGGCTTTGCCATCGCCCTTACGGTGATGGCAATCAACGCTCTCGGCGATTCGCTACGAGACGGCCTCGATCCGGTGGCGGGCACCGAACGGCGTCTCCGTCGAGCAATCTCCAAGGCCAATCGAAAGCGGGCATCAATGGGGCAGGTCGGACAATGACCAACTCGCAAGCCGAGCACTCGGCAAACTCAGGGCCCTCGAGCAACGCCGCGCTTCTCGAAGTTCAAGACCTGACCATCACGTTTGACACGGTGCGGGGGCCGGCCCAGGCGGTCAGCGGATCGAACTTCACCATCGCTCCCGGAGAGCGAGTCGGCATGGTCGGCGAAAGTGGGAGTGGAAAGTCACTCACCGGTTTGGCACTGCTCGGCCTAACCCCACCAGCGGCCCAGGTTGGAGGCTCGGTCATACTCAACGGCCGCAACCTGCTCGACATGACGAAGAAAGAACTGCAACGGGCGCGAGGGCAGGAGGTGTCGATGATCTTTCAAGAGCCGATGACCGCACTCGACCCGGTCTTCACCGTCGGCCAACAGATCTCAGCCACCTTCCGCAATCATCAGAAGGTGAGCAAGGCCGAGGCAAAGCAGCGATCGATCGACCTGCTGTCAGAGGTTGGCATTCCCGAACCAAAGCGTCGTTTTAGCGAGTATCCCCACCAGCTTTCCGGTGGGATGCGGCAGCGGGCGATGATCGCTATGGCCCTGGTCTGCGAGCCACAACTGTTGATCGCCGACGAGCCAACCACGGCCCTCGACGTGACCATTCAGGCCCAGGTGCTCGACCTCATCCTCAAACTCACCGAGGAACACGGCACCGCCCTGCTGCTGATCACCCACGACCTCGGCGTGGTCGCCGAAACCTGCGATCGGGTACTCACGATGTATGCCGGGCAGGTCGTTGAGCAGTGCAGCGTCGACGAAGCACTTGAAAGGCCAAAGCACCCCTACACCTCGGGCTTGCTGTCGGCCATACCCCGACCTGGCGTAGCGGCCGAAGATCTCCGGTCAATCCCCGGGCGGGTTCCACCACCGGTCGACTTCCCGCACGGCTGTCGTTTCGGTCCCCGATGTGAGCACTTCAGCCCCGATTGTGAGCAGCCGCAGGAGTTGCTGGTGTCAGGTCGCGACCGCTGGGTCCGGTGCTGGCAGCACGACGAACTCGAACTGCCAGGAGCCGTACCGGTGCAATGGAGCTAGCGAAGCGGCGGTGATCAAGCCGATCTTCGGCCTGGCTGAAGCCTGGCGGTGGGATCGGGCTTTGTAGCCCGACCCCACCGACCAAGTGGCTGTCAGCCAGCCATTGGCTTGAGGGACAACGATGCCGAGTTCATGCAGTACCTGTCCCCGGTTGGATGTGGTCCGTCGGGGAAGACGTGTCCGAGGTGAGCGGCGCAATTGGCGCAACGGGCCTCGATACGAGTCATCCCGTGGCTGCGGTCCTCGATTCTGGCGACCTGGCCGTCGTTGATCTGGTCGGAGAATGAGGGCCACCCGGTTCCAGAGTCATACTTGGTGTCACTCTCGAACAGGGCCTCGTCACACACGACGCAGTGGTAGACGCCGTCGTCCTTTGTGTCCCAGTACTCGCCGGTGAATGCCCGTTCGGTGCCTCCGTTCTGGGTGACCTCGTACTGCTCGGAGGTGAGACGCCCTCGTAGCTCTTCGTCGGTTGGAGGGTTAGTCGATGTGGTCGCAGGTGTATTCACGGGGTTATTCACTGGGTCAGTCATTGCGTCAGTCATGGTTTCCTCGTTCGCTGTTGGGGCCGAGCGTGTGGCCCCGGCCTGGTTAGTGTCTGGTATGTGTTGTTCGATCAGGTTGATGATGTCTGCCGGTTCGAGATTTGAAGCCGTTATCGAGCACGACCCTGGCCGGGCCGGGGCCGATGATGACGGTCCACGGGGTGCCCCCGGACTGGTAACCGACCATGACGGTGGGAGGCTGGTCCGTGTCATGACCAAGGGCAATGTCGGACAGGTCGTGCCGAGCCGCCGAATCGATGGCGGCATCGGCTGTGTTGCTTTCGTGGCCCTCAAACACGGTTTGCACAGCTACGAATTTGACCAGGGTCGCTTCGGCCGGAAGCCTCGAAGTGGTCCTTGACCATCTTCATGTTTGGGAATCCATAGCTGTGACATCCCGGGCACCACGATTGGAAGTTGTAGAGGTAGATGATCGGCTCTTCGATATCGGCCAGGTGTAACCCGTCTTCCGAGTCGACATTGGCTAGCCAGTTGTCAAAGCGGAACTCGGGGGCCGCCTGGCCCGCGATGCCGTAGACGTTATTCATGATGTGGGTTCTCCGTTCTCGAGTATCTGGAAGGGCTCCCGCTAGGCGTAGGCGACCTGACAGAAGCCGTGGTTGCAGTAACCCCGTGGGTTGTCGGAGAGGTACTGCTGGTGGTATTCCTCGGCGTAGTAGAACTCCCCAGCGGGAGCGATCTCGGTGGTGATTGAGCCGAAACCTCCTTCAGTCAGCTTCTGCTGGTAAGCATCGCTGCTGGTCTTCGCCACCTGGAGTTGCTCGGCCGAGTTGGTGTAGATAGCCGAGCGGTACTGGCTGCCGATGTCGTTGCCCTGGCCCATGTACTGGGTCGGGTCGTGGTTCTCC
>JBOEHD010000186.1:0-38586 GCA_050633745.1 Acidimicrobiales bacterium | reverse complement strand
GATGCGCCCTCAGGAAACGCTTCGAGGAACGCTGCCGCTGGCACGGTCAAGGTGCCGAAAATGTATTGGTTGCCGTCGGCTGCGGCTTGGCGGTCGCCCTGGCTTGGGGCGAAGCCGAATGCGGTGAGATCGGCGGTGATGACTGGGCGAACTCCGTTTGATGCGTTCGGCGCAAAGATGAGCCAGTTGGCTCCGGTGTGACCGGCCAGCGACGGATCAAGTGGATCTGCGAGCCCGCTGTTGAGTCGGGCGTTCATTCGTTGACCGACTTCGGCGTAGTAGGCGGTGATCAGCAGATTCCGCACCGCCCCCTCGGACTCCGGCAGGTGAGCGACGACCATGGTCTGCTCCAACAGACCGTCGGCGCCGGCTAGCGATGCGTTGGCCAACGCTCGCAGCGCGCGATCGTTGACCAGCCGAATATCGAAGCCTGATTCCTTGCCGGAAAGATCATCGAACGCCGTTGGGAGCTGGGTGACAAAGCGAAACGCAGCGTCCGGATCGTTGGCGAACGCATGGCGATTGATCGCCGCCCCGACGATGTCGGTGTAGGACAGCCGATCCTCGAAGGTGTGATTGAGATCATCGTCACTTACCCGCCGCCGCTCGGCCTCACCGGCCAGCTGGATGAACGGCACATTGTTGGTGTTAAGCGTTCGTAGCGGGTTGGGCCCCAGGTCGGCAAGGGCCTGCAGCGCGGCGAACACCTCAGGGGCGACAGCGCCTTGAGCTTGGCTGATCTCGCCGAAGCTGATCCGACCATCGCCATCGCTGTCGACCGCCCGGAACGTCTCCCTATCGGCCAGTGCTCGGACACCACGATTCACGGCAACTGTCTTCCGCAGATCGTCCACTGAGAACCCGGTGGTAAACGCCCCCTGCGGTCCAGTCATTCTGCTTACTTCGGCCGCAAGTTCGGGGTTGCGGTGCAGGTAGCTGACCGCTTGCAGCACCTCTCGAGGTACGTCGACCCGTCCGTCGTCGCCGTTGTAGGTTCCCCGCAGCCGTAGCCCAAGCAGCTCATCGTTCGACAGAAACGAGATGCGTTGTGACCTCATCCATCCTGCAACCAGGATCAGAGCATCGTCGCCAACCGGCCCGACTGGCGCGGCGTTTGCCAGCAGCTGATCCTCCGCCAGGCTCAAGTCTTCACCGCCGAGATTCAACCCGGCAGTTTCAAGCGCCGCGGTGATCCGCCCTGCTGGAGCGGTCTTGGCTGAGCCTTCAAATTGGTGCACGTTTAGGGCGACACGAATGGTGTCGACAAAACGGTTGTTTACCGAGACTTCAGCCAGCAACTCGTCAAATGGTCGAACCGCGCTCCAGCCGGTGTCGAAGTCCAACTCGGCAGCCACTGCGGCTCGACGAGATCGCAGAGTCTCTGAAATTTCGCTCAGGTTGGCCAGATATCGCTGACCGTTGTCAACGAACCAAGCTAGATCATCGGTATTCGCTCGCACCTCGTCGGCCACGTCGACAATAATCTCTCATCATCTCTGATGAGAGAATGGGGACCGGTCCCCCACCCAACCAATGAGCTGCTCGTGATCTGCTACTCGACCGACACGGCACGAAGCCATGTCGGCCGATCAGATCAGCTGGAGGCGTTCTTGTTCCGTTTGCGCGTCTGCTGGCCGGGCTTGCCGCCGCTCTTACCCTTGTAGCCGCCGGACTTGTGGCCGCCTTTGCCTTTATAGCCGCCGCTACGTGGGCCACCCTTGCCCTTGTAGCCGCCGCGACCCGAGGGGCGAGACTTCTGCGGACGGTCGTCGACATCGCTCACATGAGGAATATCGCGTTCCTGGTCGAGCGCCCGGTTGAGGCGAAGCGCCGCTGAGGCGATGTCGAGTGGGTCGTGGCCGTCGGCCACCAACTGATCGACGATCGTACGCTCGGCGCTGAAACGACCCCGACGGAGCTTGGTGTCCATCTTCTCTTCCAACCGCTTGTCGCGAAGCAGCTGAATATCTTCGGTCGAAGGGATCGCCGTCCGGGGAATAGTGGCCCGAACCAGCTTCTCGATCCTCGACAGGCGGCCACGCTCGCTCGGGCTTACCAGAGAAATCGCCGTGCCGGTCTTACCGGCCCTAGCCGTGCGACCGATGCGGTGCACGTAGCTTTCGATCTCGGTCGGCAAATTGTAGTTGATGACGTGGGAGACGTTGTCGACGTCGAGGCCACGGGCTGCCACGTCGGTGGCAACCAGGATCTTGGTTTGATCGTTGCGGAAGCGGCTCATGACCCGCTCACGGGCTTCCTGCGAAAGGTCGCCGTTGAGTACCTCAGCGGCGAAGCCGTGGTTGTTCAGTGCCGACGCCAGCTCGGTGGTCCGGACCCTGGTTTGGCCGAAGATGATGACCCTGGTCATCTCTTCGCTTTCAAGCAACCGAACGGTGACCGCAGTGCGGTCACGGTCGTTCACCAGGTAGTGGCGCTGATTGACGTTGTCAGCGGTCAGTTCCTTGCGCTTGATGGTGACCGATTCGGCGTTGACCATGTAGTTGTCGGCCAGGCGGCGAATAGCGCTCGGCATGGTGGCCGAGAACAGCAGCGTCTGATGCTCGTTGGGGAACGATTTGAGGATGATCTCGATGTCTTCAACGAAGCCCATGCTGAGCATCTCGTCGGCCTCATCGAGGGCGATGGTCTGAGCGTGGGAAAGGTCGAGGTCGCCACGACGGATCAGGTCGAGCAGACGACCGGGGGTTCCAACCACGATGTCGACGCCCTTGCGGAGGGCGTGACGCTGTGGCCCGTAGGCCTGGCCGCCGTAGACAGCGAACACTCGAATGTCGCTGAAGTGGGCGAACTCTTTAAACGAGCGGCTGACCTGATTGGCCAGTTCCCGAGTGGGGCAAACCACCAGAGCCTGCACCTTGCCGGTGGCTCCGGTCATCTTGTTGAGAATTGGCAGGGCGAAGGCTGCGGTCTTGCCGGTGCCGGTCTGGGCCTGGCCGATTACGTCGCGCCCGGCGCAGAGCAGCGGGATAACGCCCTCTTGAATTGGGGTCGGCTCGTCGTAACCGAGCTTCTCGACAGCCTGTACTAGCTCGGCGTTCAAGCCGAGATCTGCAAATGTGGTCATGTTGTGTCACTCCAAAGTGATGTTGCGGTGAGCCGGACCGGTACCAGACGCCTTCGCAGGCGTGTTGGGCGGAATCGGCTAGTCGATCGACAGTGGAGCGCACATCTATTGGACTCGTCGGCGTGGCTACTCTTGCCTTGTCATGCTGTGGCGGATGTAGCCTGCACGCTTCGGCGGTTTGAGGAGCTGCCGGGCAGCACTTGTGTGAGAGGTAAACTCTTCGTCGCTCTACCACGCTAACGGCTTCGGCCGACTATCGGCGCGAAACGCCCGGTTTGCGCCCGGTTGACGCCCAGCTGACATCGTCGGGGATTCGTACTGTGAACAGGACCACAGAACCGAAGGACCCTATGAGCAAGACCACCACCAATACCAGCACGAGCACAAGGAGACGGAAACTCTCGGCAACCGTTGTTGCCACCATCGTTGCCCTCGCCGGGCTGTTGGCCATTCCCACAGTGGCTGGAGCAAACGAACCGGTCGAGATCTACTCCGATCAGACCGACTTTGAGAACTGGTCCTGGGCCAGCACAAATCTCGCTTCGACCGAGCAGGTACATGGCGGCTCAACCTCGATCGCCGTCGACTACGGCCCGTGGCACGGGCTATACCTCGCCAGCGCCCAACCGCAGGACCTACCGACCGATGGCACGTTGGAGTTCTGGGTCTACGGCGGGACCGGCTCGAATCTGCCGATCCGGGTGGCTCTGGTCGATGAGGATCGCAACCCCAGCCAGACCATCACGATCCGTCCTCGACGTAATCGCTGGACTCTCATCGAGCGCCCACTGGCCGACTTCGGTGACCTGGAGCAATTCACTGGAATCTGGTGGATGAACGCCAGCAACCGCACCAGGCCAACCGTGTTCTTCGACGACATCCGGATCCAACCTTCCGAGGACGCGCCGCCACCTCCTCCCCCGCCACCTCCACCTCCACCTCCTCCCCCGCCTGAGCCAGGGGTGGCGTTCAGTGAGGACTTCTCCGATGATGGTTCGTTCGGCCGGTTCGATTCAGGTATCTATCACCGCGACGATGTGCTCATAGCGGCTACCTCATGGCTCGGCGACCACGCTTCGACCGGGTCGGATCCGAGTGACCCCTGTGGCCTTCCCGACCCGAACCCTGACACCCAGAACCCTCAGGAGCTCGACTACAAGCGGGTGATCGAACGGGGCGACCGGGCCACCGGCTTCAATAGCGACTGGATCTATCGCTGCAGCCCGATGGGCAACCGCGATCTGGCCCACCTGATGACATCGGTCGGCGACACGTCGGGCTACTCGATCGGTGCCTTCGCTCCGAAACAGGCCTTCAGCGGTGTGACAGAAGTGCGCTGGGACGTGAACATCACCAACCTCGGCTACCGACAGTTTCCCGAGGTCAAACTGATCCCAATCGACAAGTTCGACTTTCAAAACCTGCCGTGCACTGTCGAGTGGCTGCCATGCAATACCGACACCCACTCGACTCTTGGGTCGGTCGGCACATCATTCTTCAACCATGAGATGCTGATCGACCCCGGCTCCGGGATCGATCACAGTCAAAAGCCGAAGACCGGTAGTTGGCCAGCAGCCGACCCGGCTCGTGATTCGATCAGAACTCGGCGGACTCACTTCTTCCGAGACAATGGTGACGGCACCCTCACCTTTGGCATCGAACGCCAGGATGGCACGTTCAGCGAGCTAAGCGGCCCCGGCTCATTCCCCGAAGGCGATGTGCGGGTGGTCTTTGCCGACCACAACTACACACCGCTAAAGGCCATATCGGAAGGACAGGTTGAGGGTCCGATCACCTTCACCTGGCACTGGGACGACATAACCATCATCGCTGACTGATCACCGACTAGCGGGTGCCGTCACCAGCCATCTAGTCGGGGACGGGGTGGGTATCAGCTCTCGTAACCGGGAGGTATCTGATACCCGCCCAGTTCGCGTTCCATGAACCTGGCGAAAGCGATGGACTCTCGATCGCGGAGGTGACCGGCCACGATCTGCAGACCGCACGGCAGACCAGATGCGGTCAGCCCCGCGGGAGCAACTGTTCCCGGTAGCAGCACACCGCACGACCAACCGGCCCAGAACAGTTGGTCCATCGTCGACTCCTGGCCGCCGTTGACAGGGATCGTTCGGTCGGCACGCTCCCCCGCCTGATCATGGGGGTAGGCCGCAGAGGCTGCCGTAGGGCACAGCATCAGGTCGTAGTCATCGAAGAAACGGTCCCAGGCCAACCGGTGGTGTTCCCGTTCGTTGTGATAGGCGGCCCATTCCCAGTGAGACATGGTGATGGCTTTGCCCGCGACGGCCCGATAGTCGCGAGCACCATCATCGTCGTAGCGCTTGCCGTGAACCTGCTGGTCGGCGAACGCTTCGGCGGTGTACTCGGTACCGGTGGCCCCCCTGAGCAACATCAGGTATACCTCGTAGCTGCGTTCGACATCGATCTCCGGTCGCGCGGTGTAGTCGACCTGGATCCCAAGCTCGGTAAGCGACTCGACGGTGGCGGCAAGCTGATCGGTCAGTTCGGAATCCTGCACCACGCATGGGCTTTCAAGCATGACCGCTACCTTCAGGTCGGCGGGGTTGGTTTTGCGAGGGGCCGGGAGCTCTAACCGCCAGCCGCGGGCATCCAGTCCCCCGGCACCAGCGACCACCGAGAGGGTCAGCTCCAAGTCATCGGCGTAACGACTCAGTGGACCGCCAACTCCGATGTCGAGCGCAACCGGGCTTTCGGGGTTGCCATGACCGGCGATCGGCACCAAACCATAGGTCGGCTTGTGACCGAAGATGCCGCAATAGTGGGCGGGATTGCGGATGGAGGCCCCGATGTCGCTGCCCAGTTCAACGCCCGCAAGGCCCGCAGCCACCGCGGCCGCGGCGCCACCCGAGGAGCCACCGGGGATCATGTCCGGGTTCCATGGATTCGACGTTGTCCCGTAGACCGGGTTGAAGGTCTGCCAATCGGCCATCGACACCGGGATGTTTGTCTTGCCATAGATGACCGCTCCGGCGTTGACGAGACGTCCGACTGCTTCGCAGTTGCTGTCGGGCCGCCAATCAGCCAATTCTGGATGACCAGACGTCGACGGCGAGCCGACCCAGTCCCAGGCTTCCTTGATGGTCATGGGCACACCGTGCAGCGGCCCGGCCGATTGGTGGTTGGCTGTCATCTCGTCGGCCGCCTTGGCTTGCACCCGAGCCTGTTCGATCTGGGTGAAGATCACCGCGTTGATGGTGGGGTTGAAACGCTCGTAGCGGTCCAGCACCGCATCGAGCAGTTCGACGGCCGAGATCTCGCCGGAGGCGATAGCTGCCGCCTGGTCTGTAGCGCTGCGAAGGGTCATGTCCATCGCCGGAACCTACATCACAACCATCGCACGGTCATACTGGGTGGTGCATGGCTGTCCTACCTCCTTCCAACCCACCGTCGGTCCCGCTACCACCCCAACCGGAGGGTGTGCCCTGGCCGACTACCGGTTGGCCCACCGCTGATCCCGACCCGGCAGTAGCGCAACGGCTCGACGAGCTGCTCGATGAGGCATTCTCGCCGGGCGCAGCCGACGACGCCAACGGGGTAGCGGCCACTGCGTTGGATACTGAACCGTTCGGGAGTTCGCTGGCCTTCGTTGCCATCCACCGGGGACAGCTGGTCGCCGAGCGCTACGGCCCGACCGCCGGGCCGGATGAAAAACTGATCTCCTGGTCGATGGCCAAGAGCTTCACCCACGCTCTTATCGGGGTGCTGGCCGGTGAAAGTCGGCTGGATATCGATGCCCCGGCTGCGATCCCCGCCTGGTCGGACCCATCCGACACGCGGTCGGCCATCACCATCGACCATCTGCTGCGTATGGTGCCCGGCACATTGTTCAATGAGGACTACGTCGACGACAAGACCAGTCACTGCATTCAAATGCTGTTCGGCGACGGCAAACCCGACATGGCGGCCTACACCGCAGCACTGGACTCGATCACCGAGCCAAACACACAGTTCAACTACTCGAGCGGCACCACGGTTTTGCTGTGCCGGATTCTGGCCGACATCGTTGGCTCCGGTCAGGCGTTCGAAGCGTGGATGAACCAGACGCTGCTGCAACCGCTAGGGATCGACGCCGACCTCACCTTCGACGAGGTCGGCACCTGGGTCGGGTCGTCGTTCCTCCACGCTTCGGCGCGCGACTTTGCCAAGTTCGGCTTGCTCTACCTTCGCGATGGCATGTGGGAAGGCGAACGGCTTCTGCCGCCGGGTTGGGTCGACTACGCCAGAACCATGCGGGCGGTCGATGAAGAGGGCGGCCGCTATAGCGCCCACTGGTGGATCAACTCCGGCGATGAGGCGGTGTTCTACGCCTCGGGCTACGAAACTCAACGCATCATCGTCGACCCAGCGGCCGACCTCATATTGGTTCGCCTCGGAAAGACCTCGACCGCGCTTGGCCAAAACGTCGACGCCTGGCTGGATCGAATTCGGGACCTGTTCCGCAGCTGACAGCTGAGCGCAACCGGAACTAGTGTTTCGGGTATGACACAGGCTCAGCTACCTTACGAATCGCTCCCCGAGGTCCCCTCATTCGAGGTAACCAGTTCCGATGTGGCCGATGGCGAGATGCTCCCGATGCCCCAGGTCAGCGGCATTTTCGGCGCTGGCGGTGAGGACATTTCACCCCAGCTTTCCTGGTCTGGCTTCCCGGCTGAAACCAAGAGCTTCGTTGTGACCTGCTTCGATCCCGATGCCCCGACCGGCAGCGGCTTCTGGCACTGGAACGTGATCGATATCCCAGCGTCGGTGACCGAGCTAGCGAGCAACGCCGGAGCCCAAGACGGCTCGGGACTTCCCGCCGGTGCGTTCACCGTTAATAACGATGCCGGGCTCCCCGGTTACCTCGGCTCGGCCCCGCCCGCTGGACACGGCCCTCACCGCTACGTGTTTGCGGTACACGCCATGGACTGTGAGACCCTGGGAATCGACGGTTCGGTCAGCAACGCCATCGCTGGATTCAATATGCTCGGCAAGGTTCTGGCTCGGGCCATCATTACGCCCGTCTACGAGCAGACCTAGGCCTTCGTTCGCTCCATAGCTCAGTCGTTTACCCAGTCGTTCGTTTATCAACTCCAGGAGTCAACTTGTCTGAAGAATCCGCCACCCGAGGTTCGGCCACGGTCCGCGTCGAAGCCTCACCAGAAGCCGTGTTCGCATACCTGACGAATCTTGAACTGCTGCCGGGGCTGAGCCCGGAGAACGTGCGCTGTGAATACCTCGGCGAGGCCACCGAGCTGGCGGTTGGCGTGAGGTTCCGGGGTTACAACGAGGCCAAGGCGATGAACTACGAGTGGCATGCCGACTGTGAGGTCACGGTCCTCGAGCCGAACCGCCAGTTCGCCTACGAGGTTCCGCCGAACTTTGAACATGCGACGACCTGGGGATACACCATCGAGCCGGACGGTTCCGGGTCGATCGTGACCGAACACTTCGATGCCCCGATGCTCGCTCTGCCCGACGTCTATCCCGGCAAGATCGAAGGTCGCCGCGACAATCTCGAACAGGCATGCGAGACCACGATGGCAAACCTAAAGGCTGCGCTCGAAGGCTCCTGAGCATTCTTAGCCAAACAATCGGCCCTGTGTGGGTTCATCAGTGTGTCCGGGCTCGCGCCATTGATAGTCGGCCAAGCTGATCTTGTCGTTGACGAACACGATGCCTTCTGCTTCTAGGCGTTGTTGTTGTTTGGCGGCTGCTGGATTGCTGATCTTGCCCTGTGAATTCACGACACGATGCCACGGCACGTCGTCGGGGCAAGCGGCCATTGCCAGTCCGGCCCAGCGCGACGCGAACGCGCTGTAGTCTTCGTCGCTGATGCCTTGGGGCTGTGTAACGAGTTTGGTGAGTTGCCCGTAGGTTGCTACTCGCCCGTAGGGGATCTCGCGTGCTTGGGCCCAGATCTGCTCAAAGTAGAGCTGTCGATCGGGTGGAGGTGCGTAGTTCATAGGACCAGTAGTCACCGTAGCGTTGCTCGCTGAACGCTCCTGAGTGTCTCCGGGCTCGAACATCAATCGATCACCGTTGGGCCGACCGAAAAGCCAACGATAATGCCGGCTTCACCAGCCGGAGGGTCGGAGACCCACGCTCGACCACCGTTTGCCACCGCGACCGATTCGACGATGGCCAAACCCAAGCCGCTGCCTTCGATCGACTGGTGGGTCGGGCCGCGGTAGAAACGGTCGAAGACACGTTCTCGGTCAACCTCAGCAATGCCCGGCCCTCGATCTCGGACTTCGATCGCTGGCCCATCCTGGCGCACCGTGATCGGTTGGTCCTTCGGCGAATACTTGTCGGCATTGACCAGCAGGTTGGTGAGCGCTCTCGTGGCCTGCTTTGGTCGGGTTTCGATCAGGCCGGAGCTGGTTTTCAGATCGATCTGCCGACCTGAGACGGCGCGGAACCGGTCGACCTCGGTCGCAACAACGTCGGCCAAGTCAACCAAACGAGGCTGCTCTTCGCTCGAACCCTCGGCTGCCAATTCGACCAGCTCGGTCACCAGGTCACTGAGCGAGCCTAGTTCAGAAACCGCCCCGTCAAGCAGGGGTTGCCGTTGGTCGACGGGGAGGTCGGGCTGGGATTGGATGAACTCGATTTTGACCCGGAGGCTGGTCAACGGCGTACGAAGTTCGTGACTGGCATCGGCCACCATACGACGCTGCTGATCCCGGCTGTGGCGAACGTCGTCGACCATGGCATTGAAGCTGGTGACCAGCCGACCCAGTTCATCCGGTCCCTCACCGTCGAGCGGCTCGGGGATCTGCTGAGACCGGCGCATGAGGTCGGCGGCATCGGCCACTGCGGTGAGCGGAGCGACCAGGTGTCGCGACAGCATCCAGGCCAGCGCCGCGGTTCCCAACCCGGCCAGCAGCCCAGCCACTGTGCCAGCGGCCCGGGCCTGCCGCAGACCTTCAACCGTATTTGTGAAGTCGGTACCAACTTGCAGCGCCCCACCGCCGTCTTCAATATCCAAAGGCACGGTCAAGACTCGAATGAATCGGTCGTTCACTTCGAGGGACTCGAAGTCTTCCCCTTCGCCTCCCTGGGCAATCTGTCTGGCGATGTCGGTGACCGGTAGTGACCCCGTTCGCCGCGGCTGCCCGTCGGGGCCCAGAACCTGGACGAACGGAAGCGTTGCACGATCTCCATCGGCAATCTCCGGGGGGATGAACCTGTCTCCATCGGGAACTCGATCCAGTCCAACGGTGGCGATGGCATCGGAGATGGACCGCAGGTCGGCATCGACGGCGTCGACAAGGCTACGTCCGACCAGAAGCCAAGCTGCTATGACGCTAAGCATCACCATGACGGCGGTGAACAGACCGACCGAAACGGCAATTCGCCGTCGCAGGTTCATCGTGCGAAAGATGCTCATGCTGGGCTTCCGGTCGCCGCTCCGCTAGCTGGCCTTGCCACGTAGCCGACACCTCGGACGGTGTGGACCACCCTGGAACGGCCGTCGGCTTCGAGCTTGCGGCGGAGGCTAGACACCAACACTTCCAGCGTGTTGGAACCGTACTCTTCGTCGTAGCCCCAGACCCGCTCCTGGATTACCGATCGAGTCATAACCTGGTCGATGTGTGAAGCCAGTAGAACCAGGAGCTCGTATTCCAGCTTTGTCAGCTCTACCTCGACCCGGCCACCTTGTACGTTGACCCTGCGGGCTGAGGTGTCGATCGTGACATCGCCGACCGTGATCAGCGACGTTGAGGCCGGGCCGAGGCTTGTTCCAGGCCCGGATACAGCAGCCGACGCAGACCGTGATCCGGTTGTGTCCACGATGGACTCGGCCCTCCGCAGCAGTGCTCGCACCCGAGCAAGTAGCTCATCGAGGGCAAACGGCTTCGGCAGGTAGTCGTCGGCACCGGCATCGAGGCCGGCCACCCGGTCGGCTACCTCATGGCGAGCGGTGAGCAGCAGGACCTGCCGGGCATCGCCGCTCTGGCGGAGTTGGCGCAGCATATGCAAACCATCCTGGCCGGGAAGGTTGACGTCGAGAACCAACAGGTCCGGATCGTGCTCGGCCATCTGAATCAAGCCGTCTTCGGCACTCTCGGATTGCAGAATGGTCAGCCCCTGGTAGCTCAACACAGTGGCCAAGGACTCCCGCAGCCCCCGGTCATCTTCGACCAGCAGCACCGTTTGGGCCTTCACCTGCGATGCACCACTCTCCATGACTACACCTTGGTCTGTCGAGAGATCGGTGCCAACTTTTTCGTCCACGGCTTCAGCAAGATCTCAGGTTGGCCAAAGGTTGGGCTTAGCTTCGCCTCTTAGGTTCTTCGGCATGGGAACAACATTCGCAACATCCACAAACTCAGCCGGGGGCGAAGATCCGAGTTCTTCAGCTCATGTTGCCCGGCTGGTCAACGCCACCAAAACCTTCGGTACAGACGACGCGGCGGTGACCGCCCTCGATGATGTGACGATCGGCTTTCGGCGAGGCGAATTCACCGCGGTCATGGGGCCTTCGGGCTCCGGTAAATCGACGCTGATGTACTGCCAATCAGGCCTCGATCAGCTGACATCGGGTCGGGCTTACATCGGTGATGTTGATGTCTCTACCCTGAGCGACCAGGAGCTGTCGGTGCTAAGGCGCTCGAAGTTGGGCTTCATCTTCCAGTCGTTCCACCTGGTCCCGGCGCTCAGCGCCCGGGAGAACATCACCCTGCCGGTCGACCTCGATCCGACCGCAGAGGTCGACGAAGAATTTCTGACCGAGCTGGCCGACGTGCTCGGCATATCTCACAGACTCGGCAACCGCCCAAGCGAGCTATCAGGAGGTCAGCGGCAGCGGGTCGCGGTGGCCCGGGCCATGATCCCTCGGCCAGATGTGATCTTCGCCGACGAGCCAACCGGCGCCCTCGACTCCAAGACATCAGGCGAGTTGCTGCGCTACCTGCGCCAGGCCGTCGACACGTTGGATCAGACCATCGTCATGGTCACCCACGACGCGGTGGCCGCCAGCTACTGCGACCGAGTCATCTACGTGCAGGACGGCCAGCTCGTCGGCGAAGCCAGCAGCCCTACCGTCGATGACGTGTTGGACAAGATCAAGGAGCTCAGCTGACATGTTTCGACGAACCTTAAAGCTCGCCTGGTACAAGCGAAACCGCTACTCACTGACCATCGTGGCCATTGCGCTGTCGGTGGCGTTCATCGTGTCAACGCTGCTGTTGACCACCTCCATCTCCGACGTTGGCGAACCGATCTCCGACGCCTACGACGGTGTCGCGACCGTGGTCAGCGGACCCGAAGTCGCAGAAGCGGACGGCCCCCAGGGTGCGACGAACGCCCCGGTGCCTGCAACGGTTGTGTCCGATCTCTCCTCCGCCGGTTATGAAGCCGTTGGCTTCTCCTCGCCTTACGTGCAGGTTGTCGGCGCCGACGGCACCGCGGCCGGTCAAGCCCAGGCATCGTCAAACGTTGGCGAGCCATGGCTGGCGGAATCGGCACTGAACGCATTCGAAATCACCGACGGTGTCGCGCCGAGCCAGGTTGGTGAGGTGGCCCTCGATAGCAGCACTGCCGACGATGCCGGCCTGGTGGTTGGTGACACCATCGGTTACGTGACCGATGCCGGTCTCGGCCAAGCCGAACTTGTCGGTATTGCCTCGTTCGGCGGCGCCGAGAACGATCCCTACGTGTCGACCATGCTGTTCGACGCAGCCGATCCGGTGCTGGCCCCCACCCAGGGGTATGAGTACGTGTTGGTCAGCGCCGGGACTTCTGGCTCGGCTGCCACCACCGCCGAAATCACCGATCGGTTGCCGGACCTCGTCGTCCGCAGTGGAGAGGTTTGGGTGAGCGACCAGATCGATGAGATCAACTCGTTCCTTGGGTTTTTCGAGATATTCCTCACCGCCTTCGCCGTTATCGCCGTGGTCGTTGGCATGGTCATCGTGACCAATACCTTCACCGTTTCTCTGGCTCAGCGAACCCAGGAGTTGGCCCTGCTTCGTTTGGTCGGAACAACCCGACGGCAGCTGATGAGTCAGGTTGTAATCGAAGCGCTGCTGCTCGGTGTTGCCGGGACCATTATCGGCGTGGTCGTTGGGCTGCTCGGCGTCAACGCCATGGGTGCGCTGCTCGATTGGCTCGGCCTTTCCATCGAACGCTCGGACGCAACTTCGCCGGTGGCCATCATTATCGGTGCCGTCGTCGGAACCGGGGTGACGCTGGCCGCCGCGGTGTGGCCTGCCCGCAAAGCCACGGAGGTCGCTCCCATCGAGGCGCTTCGTTCGGCCGAGCTGGAACCACCATCGGCCAGCCGAAGGCGGGGCATCGCCGCAGCAGCAACCACCATTATCGGGGTCGCGGCCTTGATCTACGGCATGACTCAGGGCGACGTCCTGATTGCCGGGATCGGCATCGGAGGCCTGTTCGCCGCTCTCTACCTCGGCGGCGAGTTTCTCATCCGGATCGTTGCACGACTGGCCAGACCGCTGCTTGGCAAGGCCGGCGCAACCGGAACGGTGGCCAGCCGCAACCTGGAGCGCAACGCCGGACGAACCTCGGCTGCAGCCAGTGCGCTGATGATCGGGGTCAGCCTGATCGCCTTCTTTACCCTGATGGCCGCCACTATCGGCCAGTTCATCGCTGGCGACTCGGGTGAAGCCCTCAGCGCCGACTTCGTGGTCCAGGGCATCGGCAATCAGCCTGGCCCGGTGCTTGGGCAATCGGTACTCGACGACATTTCTGCTGTCGATGGTGTCGAGACGGTGGTCCCCATCTTCAACGTTGCTGTCCGACCGGTAAACGAGGCGGCGATTGAACAAGTGGGGCCAGGTGGCGGTGCGGTGACCGTCGCAGCGACCGAACTCGACGAGTTGAACTCGTTGTTCCAGTTCAACTTCTCGGCCGGAACACTCGATGCGGTGAGCGGTACGAGCGTTATCGTCGACCAGACCACCGCCGACGCTCAGTTGCTGAGCGTCGGCGATTCGTTCCCCGTCACTTCGGCGGCGGGCGAGGTCGAGCTTGAGGTGGTGGCCATCGTCGAAGCCTCTCTGCCCGGTACGCCCCAACCCGGCATCATCGGGTCCACCGACCTGGCGCAGACCCTCGGCTTCGCCGGGGAGGCAACGACAGCCTATATCGGTGTCGACGCCGGCGCCGGGGTCGATGAGGCGGCGCTAGCCGCGGCCATCGGGCTGCCGACGATCGACGTGCTCAGCAATGGGGACTACATCGATAGCCTCGGCGCGAACCTCGACACCATCTTGGCGCTGGTCTATGCCCTGCTGGCGGTGGCGGTCGTCATCGCCCTGGTCGGTATCGCCAACACCGTGTCGCTGGCCATCTCCGAGCGTGTTGGCGAAATCGCCGCCATCCGGGCCGCAGGAGCCAGCATCCGGCAGATCTTCTGGTCGCTGATCTGCGAATTTGGGCTGCTGGCTCTTGTCGGGGTGCTCTCCGGCCTGGCGCTGGCCTGGGTCTCGGCGCTCGGGCTGTTCCAAGCGCTGTCCGACGGTCAGATCAGCACCCCGGAAACCGATGTGGTCACCGGCTTGATCATCGTGGCGGCTGGCCTGGCCGGTGGCGCCGTTGCGGCCTGGTTCCCCGCTCGCTCGGCCTCTCGGTCCGACATCCTCGACATTCTCCGGGCCGAATAACGGCACGGGCTAACGCAGTCGGTTCCCGGGGCCTGGCACGGCCCCGGGATCGGTCCGGCTGTCAGCTACTGCTCTGGTCCTCTGCCTGGTCGACAGCTCTCATTACATCGAGGCCAGCGAAATTGCCGTCGAGGTCTGGCCGTTCGACAACTCGATCTGGCACGTCGTCATACTCAAGCCGTAGCGCCTTGGTCATAGTGGCGTGCATGGCGTAGGTGCAGGTGATGTAGGTGAACTCAAGGATCTCCTCGTCGGAGAGGTGGCTCTTGAGTTCTTCGAACAGGCCTTCGGGCACCCGGCCGTGCTGCAAGGTCAGGCAGTCGGTGTAAGCCAGGACCGCTCGCTCGGCCGGGCTCCAGCAGGTGGCGACCGACCATGACGGGATAGCCGCAACCTGCTCGTCGGTGAAGCCAACATCGCGACAGGCCTTGCTGTGTTGGCTGAACACGAACTGGCTGCCGACGGTCCAGCCGGCCCGGGTCTGACCCAGCTCACGGAGCTTGGGATCGAGCACCCGGTCGGGCGATCGGTAGAACTGGAAACCGGCGGTGGTGTGATCGAAGGCATCGGGTACAAGGGCGAACACCGTCCACCAATCGCCCGGGGTTCCGCTGGCCGTGCCCGGTTCGGCAACCGGGTCTCGGTCGCCGAACAGGAACTTGTACATCCCCTTGGCGAAACCGTGGGCTTGATCCTTGGGGACCTGTCGTAGTCGAGGCATAGGCCGAGGCTATTGGAGGCCCCGCTGCTAGTCGAGCCGAACAAACCCAAGTCGCTAGAGCGAGCTGAGTACGCCCTCGGCCAGCCAGTCCAGGTAGTGCGCATGCTCGTCGCCGAGGGTTCGGTTGAGCGGGAGGGGCACTGGGTGGGGCACAACGATCTCAATTTCGGGGACCTGAGCCACGACGGTGCGGATCTGGTCGGCGACATCGGCCGCGGTGCCGAAAAACGAGAACGCGGCAGCGACTTCGTCATCGAGGAAGTCGACAAGACCACCGGCGGCCACCAGATCAGCGGCGTGATGGAAGTCGGGCCACAGCTGTTTCTTGAGTTCTTCGACCGGGGTGCCGTTCCACTCGAATCCGGCCTGGCTGAACAGGGCCGGAACGTACTCGTAGAACCCGGCGGCCATCGACCTGGTGATGGCCCGGATTTCGGCCGGGTCCTGACTGCGGCAGGTATGTACGATCAGTCCAATCGAGATCTCTTTTGGATCACGCCCCTTTTCGACAGCGCCTGCGTGGACCGATGCGATGGCCGCCCGCAGGTTGGCCGGGTTGGTGCCGATGCGGAGAAATACACCATCGGCCACTCGGCCAGCCATTTGCAGCGATTTCGGTCCGCTGCAGGCCAACCACACCGGTGCCGGTCGGGCATGGCGAAGGTAGGCCGGTTGGGCGGCGCCGACTTCCAGCCGCTCACCGGCCAGTAGCGCTTTGGTTTGAGCGGTCGCCGCTTCCAGCTCGGCGATTCGAGACGGACGCATGCCAAGCCAACGCACCGCGGTGTCGCCAATTCCGTAGACCAGCATCGCTCGACCGTCAGAGACCTCTGAGATCGAGGCGATCGATCCGGCGGCTACCGCTGGCGGTCGAAGCTGTGGCGTCTCCAACATCGGGCCGAACGTCATCGTCGAGGTGGCCATGGCTCCGGCGGTCATCAGCACGTAGGGATCCCAGATTCCCAACGGGTTGACCGGCACGAAGGCATGACCGATCCCTAGCTCCTCACCACGGCGAACGCTTTCGGCAAAGGTTGCAGGCGTGCGCCAGTCCCACCGGTTCAGGCCGATGGAGAAACTCATCGGACTAGGCCGCGGCCTGGTCGATGTTTAGCGGCTTGACGTTTGCTGGCCGAGGGAATGCCGACCGAGCCCAGATCGGGGGACGGAAGCGGCGCCATTGACCCTCGGGTTGGGCCAGGCGATCGGCGATGACCATCGCCGCCGAAGGGTTGAACCCCAGACCACAGTGGCTGCCGAAGACTTCGACGTTCTCGGCGATGAAACCCTTGGGCTGCAGGCAGGTCTTCCAATGAACGATGCCGTCAGATCGGCTGTAGACCGAGGTGGTCGGCACCGTCATCGGCGACCGGTTCAGGTTCATCATTCGTTCGATGGCGTCAGGGTCGTGGATATCCGAGAGCGAATCCCACAGGGCGCTGGCCGCGCTGCGATCGCCTGGCTGCATGCGGATCGGGCTGCCGAGCGTGATCACCTGACGCACAGAATCGGGATGATCGCGTGCGAGTTCTCGACCGAAAATCCCACCGAGGCTCCAGCCGACGATGCTGATCGCTCGGTCGTTACGTTCAACAATGCTTTCCAGACGCTCGCTAAGCCCATCAACCACGTGGGGCGTAGGACCGAGGTTCGGCCCTAGCTTCCAACCATAGGTTCGATAACCAAGGCTGCGAAGGAAACGCCGGAGCGGGACCGTCGAGCGGTCGGCGGCGGTGAAGCCCGGCAACACAAGAACCGGGTGACCATCGCCTGACGGCAGGTTCCGCAACAGCGGAGCGCTGAGCGTCCACAGCGGGTATTCCAGCGCGGCGCGAGCCTCAAGGGCGGTGTATATCTTCCTTGGGCCGGAGGCTGGCGAGTCATTCAACACTGGCCATGAGCGTACGCCACTAAGCAACCTGTCAAAAATCTGACGGGAAAACATCAGGAATCGAGCGTGATTCCGAGGCTGTCGGCCAGTACATCGATCTCGGCGACACAGTGGTCGGCCAATACATCCAGATCGGGAACCAACTCTCGGCAGGCGACGAGCCCGAAGTCGAGCACGTCGACATAGCTCTGGACCGTGACGTTCAGACCCTGGCCATCGACGATCGTCGATACCGGGTAGTAGTGCTTCAGCGGGGCCACGCCGGCAAGCGAAAGCGGGGCCCGCGGGCCGGGAACGTTAGACAGCACCAGGTTGGCTGGAGGCCTCGTCCAGTCGGCCATGCGGGTTCTGGCCGCCACTCTCGCTGCTCTGGCAGCAAGGGCCGGCGGGGCCAGGTCGCTCATCTCCATCAGGATGTCGGCCGGGACAAGATCGAACTGGCCTTTGCCGTCGACCATGGCCTGGTGGACTTCGGCGATACGTTCCAGCGGGTTATCGGTGGCGGTTGGCAGCTCGGCAAAGATCGCCGACACCCGGTTTGACCACTTGTCGGTCTCTTCGCCGGTGCGTATCGAAACCGGCACCATGGCGATCAGGTTTTCTTCTGGCAGCGCATCGTGGTCTGCCAGATAACGGCGCAGTCCACCGGCACAAATCGCCATCACCACATCGTTGATGGTCGCCCCACAGGCGTTCTTGATCTGCTTGATGTGGGCCAGAGGCACGCTGCGAAACACGAATCGCCGGTGGGCGGTGATAGTGGCATTGAATGGCGTGCGAGGGCCACCAACCGCGGGGAGCAGCGGCGGCTGATCGGTATCGACGGGCTTCTCATCACCGAGAAGACGACGAACCACCGACCCGGCTGGGCCAGGTAGGCCGCGACGGATCTGATTCGCCGCGTCGTTGAAGCCGCGAGTGTTTGTGATCCTGCCAACCTCGGACAGTGCCTTGACCTGGAGCCGCAGCGCCTTGGCCGGAGTTCTGGCAAACTCGACCGCGGTTCGGGCCATCAGTTCACCGGTAGACGGGAGCCGTTCCGGGCGCCAATTGTCCTCGCCTGAATCGGAAACCCCAAGAATTACCGCCAGCATCTCGGCCCCGGCCGCGCCGTCGATGGTGCTGTGATGCACCTTCATCAGCAGAGCAAAGTCATCGTTCGGCAGACCCTCGATGATGTAGGCCTCCCACAGCGGTCGCGAGCGATCCATGGGCCGCCCGATCAGGCGGCCAACCAGATCGCCGAGCTGTTCATCGGTTCCCTCACCGGGAACCGCGATGTGGCGAAGATGAAAGTCGATATCGAAGTTGGGATCGTTGACCCAGTACGGACGATCCAAGCCAAACGGCACCTCGACAAGACGGCGGCGAAAAGGCTCCAGGTCGACCAGCTTCGACTCGAGCTGAGCTCGGAAAAGCTCGTAGGGGCTCACGTCGGGATCTTCCGGCTTCCCGAAGATCGAGAGGCTGCTTATGTGACCAAACGACGTTGCCGTTTCGATGTTTAGGAAGCTTGCGTCGAGACCCGAGAGTTGCTTCATGAGCTCACCGATTGTTTGCTGGTCGACTTCTTCGCCGGAGCTTTCCTAGCCGTGGACTTCGCAGCCGTGGACTTCTTAGAAACCGACTTTTTTGGCCCGGGCTTTTTGGGGCTGGGCTTTTCGGGACTGGCGTTCTTGGCTACGGGCGCCTGTTTTGGTATCGCCGATTCGATCATGTCGACGAAGGCACTCTCGACGCAGCGCCGGTAGTCCTCGCCGTCGACGATGGCCTTGGGGTCGATGAACAGGCCGATATCGAAGTGGCCGTCGTTGGAGAGCGCAGTGGCGTTTGCCGCGGTGCCAGCCAGCGGACCCATACAAACCGTTCCCAGAACCTTGGCTCCTGCGCAGTACAGAGGGAACGGAGCGCCACGCAGGTTGGAAGTGGCGAAGTCGATGTGAGCACCCTGTTTTCTGGCTGTGCTGGTGACGACCGAGGTCGGCAACAGGTTGATCACTCCCGACATCCCGCTGATGCCGCCGCTGCGGGCGGATTTGGCCCGTGCGTTCTCCGCGGTCTGGCGGATCTCGGTCATGCGCTTCTTGAACGAAGCCTGCTGCCCGCCGACCTGGACCGGCACCGGAGTAAACGAGTTACCGCCGATGCTGTTGTCGGATCGGGTACTGACCACAAAGCTTGTATTGAAAGCGTCGACAACGGTGTCTCGCTTCTGGTGGTAGCGAACGGCGCCCTCGGTCAAACCGACCATAAACGCATCGTTGACCGTGCCACCGAGGGCCTTGGCTGCCGTTTTCAGATCTTCAAGAGGAACTCGAACGTATTCGAGGCGGCGCTGGCGAGACCGGTTCTTCCATAGCGGTGAGCCGCCGGAAACCTCGTTGCCCCCGCCGGTCAGCAGTTCGCCTGCCGACTGCACGGCGGCGACCAGACTGCCACCCTTTGTAGCTACTCGGCTGGGGTCGGCGGGCAGCATCATCAGCTCGCCAACCATTCGACGACCAATGCCCGCCTGCTGACGGACAACGTCGTCGACGACCTTGGCCACGCTGGTGAAAAGCCCGGTGATCGAGTCGGCCTGGGTTGATGACGAACTGTGGGCCGCCACCTGCTTGGCCACAAATTCGGTGAGATCGATGTCGTCTGGCATGGGCTCGTCGCGGCTGATCTGTTGATAGAGCTCAGCCATTCGCAACTGACCGATGCCGTCGGCGATCACGTGATGGGTTTCCGCCCACACCGCGCCCTTGCCACCTTCGATGCCGCTGATGGCCACAAAGCGCCACAGCGGTCGGGTCCGGTCGAGCGGCTCCTCGTAGAGGCGAGCAGCCAGGTCTAACAACTGTCGCTCGGTGCCGGGGGCAGGGAGCTCAACCTGTCGCACGTGATAGTCGAAGTCGAATTCGGGATCCGGAGCCCAGGCGGGTGTGGTGAACCGACCGAGGCCAGGGGCGACCCGCTGATGTAGGCGGGGCATCTTGGTCACGCCGTATTTGATGTGTCGACGGAAACGTTCCATGTCGACCGGCTGGTCGAGAATGGTGAGGCTGGCGCCGTTGGGGTTCAGCCACGGATCTTTTTCGATGTTCCACATGAGCGCTTCGTGCTCGGTCATCGTTTTCGGTAGCTCGGAGTCTCTCTTTTTTGCAGCCATGTGAGCTTCTCTCAGCTATCGGTACCGGGTCGACGGTCGACCTCGGCGTTCGGATCACCGCGGTAACCCGGCGGGTAGGTTCGTACCAACTCGGCCTCGGTGGGTGTGCGTTGTTCGCGAGCTTCGTCGGGGAGCAGAGCGACAAGAGCCGCCATGATCCTCGCCGTATCTTCGTCGGGATCGGAAAGGCCGAGCTCGACCGGAGCGCCCACAGTAGCGCTCACCTGCGGCCGGTTCATAGGAGAAAGCCTCGGCAGACGGGCGCTGCGAGGCCAGACCTTCTCGGTTCCCCAGATACCGACGGGAATCACCGGAGCTCCGGTCATCGCCGCCAGCCGCGCCGCACCCCAGCGACCCTTGAGTTCAGGATCGAAGAACGCCGGGCCTCGGGGGATGGTGCCCTGCGGCGCCATCATTACCAGTTCGCCGCCGCGCAACGACTTGGCTGCCAGCTCCAAAGGTTCGTCCGACCCGGAGGCTCGCTCGACCCGTACGCCACCGAGGGCTTTGAGAAGCCGTCCGGCTACCGGTACGTCGAAGACCTCTTTCTTGCCTAGTCCTCGAATGCTTCGCCCGGCCTTGGCCATCACGAGGCCCATCACCGTCGGGTCGAAGTAGGAACGATGGTTGAACACCACCAGAGCCGGACCGTCGGTCGGGATGTTCTCGATGCCCTCGAAGGAGAACCGCACATTTGGGGCAACCAACTCTGGCCGCAGTAGAGGCCGGGTCCAGTCTTGGATCTCCCGCCCCGAAATTTTGGCGACTCCTTCGGACTTGTCGAGATGGCGGATCGGCCAGCCCTTGACTACCGCGGTGGCCGCCAGCTGGGCGTCCGGGTTGACGGCCACCGGGTTGCCGACTGCGTCGAGCAGCGGGGCGTCAAAGTAGCTGTCGCTGTAGGCGTAGCTCTGTTTCATTGAGACGCCGTTGGCCTTGGCCCATTTGCCGACTGCCTCGGCCTTGGCTTTGCCCCAAACAAATTCGCCGTCGATCTCACCGGTGAACCTTCCATCTTTCGACTTCCAGCGGGTGCAGACCACGTCATCGAAGCCCAGCGCTTCTACCAACGGGCGAACAAACGGCTCGGGAGATGTGGTGGCAAGCACCAGCTTTGCCCCGGCGGCCCGATGGTCATCGAATACGCCCTGGGCAAAGGGCTGCAAACCCTTCACGATTTCAGCCGCTGCTGCCTTGCAGGCCGTTTCGACCTCAGCCATGCTCCAGCCTTCGGCCGATCGGGAAGCCAGCTTGGCCGGCTGCATCATGAGCCAGTTTTCGCCGAACTGCTCATAGAGCTTCATGGCTGTGGTTGCGAAGGGAATCTGTCGGGGCGAGGCGATACCCGCCGCGACAAGGTGATCTTGCACGACGGTGGCCGATGACCCGGGGATCAGGGTGCGGTCAAGGTCGAAGATGGCGGCATGCGAGCTCATACCGAACAAATTATGTCAGTCGCTGACATAAGTCAATGGCTGACTTTTTGTTCAAGAGCTTCTACACTCAGATTTATGACATCAACTGGCACCCGGACGGGGACCCAGACTGCTGCCCAACCCAGCGCTGGGCCACAACCGGAGACCCAGGCCGAACTCGGTCGCCGGTCGCGCAAGAAGTCGCGCACCAGGGTGGAGCTGATGGAGGCGGGCGCTCAACTGTTCGCCGAGAACGGGTTCGACGAGACAACCACCACCGATATCGCCGAGTTGGCCGACGTCTCTCAGCGCACGCTGTTCCGCCACTTCCCGACCAAGGAAGCGCTGCTCTACGGCGACATGGACGAACTGCTGCTGGAACTGCGCGACGCTCTCGCTAGTCGTCCGGCCGGAGAGCCGGTTCTGGCAGCGCTGCGCGCCGCCATGCTTTCGCTGGCCGACAACTTCGAACGCAATCGGGCTCGCCGACTACTTCAGGGCCGTCTAGCTGCCGCCTACCCATCGGTGTCTGGCTATAGCCGAGCCACGGTCCAGGCTGCCTGGGAACGGGAGATCATCGCCTCGACCGCCCAACGCCTTGGCGTCGATCCGACGGTCGATCCACGACCGGAGATCATCGCAGGCGCAACGATGTCGGCCATACGCATCGCCACCCGCCAATGGACCGCCAGCAACGGCAAACAGGACTACGTCCTACTGATCGTCAACGCGCTGGCCGCCATCGGCACCCTGAGCGAGCTGGAGCACTAGACGACCAGTTATACCACCAACATGGGTGTAGCTGAGATTCCATAAGACAAACCAGAGTCGTCAAAAATCGCGTAGCTTCGCGTATCAAATCCATTCCCTGCAGGTCATATGAGTGAAACCAGGACTCCATCACTCATGTTCCAGCGGAGGAAGATATGCCCGACACCGTTCCTGTTATCGAAGGCCCAGCACGGGTCTCACCGGACAGCAAGCCGCCTGCCTTCACCGTCCATCCTGGGGAAAACGAATTCTATGAGGTCGAAATAGCCGCCGACCCTTCCATCTTTGAGGCGGAGGAATTTGAGCCCGGCACCTACTACTCATCGGTAGCCAGCGAACCCGGCTTCTTGCTCTCAGACTCTACATTCGTGATTCCAGAAGCGGACTGGGCATCGCTACGGCTTCATCAGCGGCTCTTCTACCGCATCTGGACCACGGACGACCAGAGCGACTGGGTCAACACCGATGTTTCAGTCGGAAACGACAATCTCGACGCGATTCCTTTCATCGAAGTCCTTCCCGATCGATCGGGTCGGGCCGACCTGACGCCAATAATCGATCACCTCGGTGTCAGCCGTTCGCGCTTCGAGAGCGAGCAGAACCGGTATCTCACTCAGCTGGGCATCCTCCTGGCACATCATGGGATCGTCGACCACGACTCCGATGTGAACGCCGACAATGTTCACGACCTCGTCAAGGATTTCCAAGTGTCGAGCGGTCTTGGCGTAGACGGAGTGCCGGGCCCGAATACGCTTTGGGCCCTCAACCGCCCCTGGGCCGCAGGTCGAAACCTCGACGTTGTACGCGTGGAGGCGGATGTCTGGGCTCCGGAACATCTCGGTCCCCGGAGCCATGGTTTTGGGCGTTTCCGACTCAGGAGCGACGCTGCCCCGGCCTACGAAGCCCTGCGCCAAGAGGCCCATGCCAGTGGGGCGATCGTCACCTCGTCGGGGTCTTTCCGCAATATCGGTGCCACCGTTACGGCCGGCCGGTCAAAGACCTCGTTTCACTACAGCGGCCTTGCACTCGACCTGGCAACCACCTCCGGCATGAAGGACGCCGACCGCGATACCTATCTGATAACGAGAGAAGGCACTCGCCGTTGGCGGGTCTGGGCCAAGGCGGACCAGGGCGAGACCCGAACTCTCGATGCAGTCATTCACCACGGCGGTTCGACCACTGTGCGGACCACCACTGCCCGAGTGATCGACTTCACCGAGCTCATGGAAGCTCACGGTTTCAGCCCCATCGGACAGCGGTCTTGTTTCCCCGGCAACTACCTGTGCGCAGAGTGGTGGCACTTCCAATACGAGGTTGCGCTTACCCCCTGGGTTTCTCAATTCGGTGCTGAGTTGCTGTCCCTCAGCGACTACTCCGAGGATTTCCTCGACAACCAAACCGACATTTGGGCGGAACGAAAACGAATATTTCAAGCTAGACGACGAGCCTGGAGATAATGGAATCAGAGGTCGCCTTAAGACTTCAGAAAGCTGCATCCAGGCGCCTCAAGACCTTAGAGACACACAACAAAGGAATTGGAGTAGAAAATGGCTGAAGACCAGATTGACCTCACCAACGCTGACGAACAAATCGTCGCCATGAACGCGCTGTTAGGGAAGATGTACGCTCAACTAGTAGCGCCACCGGGTGTAGAACCTGCCGCCGATGACCCAACCGTCTTCGCTTGGATGACGCCCTCCCAACCGGTTCCGGAGGACTTCTTCGATTACCTCGAAGGGTTCATCCCAACCGGCCGAGATATCAACGTGAAGGAAATCGCTGCCAGAGTGGAGGAGGCTGGCATTCCCCGAGACGACCCACAGTTTCGCGTTGCGATGGCTACTGCGATGCAGGAAGAGCGGACTGCGGAGTTGAACGAACGCTGGAACCATGCATTCGAGGTCTCAACTGTCTGCGATCAAACGCCAAACCTCGACATCATCTTCGGCGAAAACAACGATCAGACATTGATGACCCTCGCCGACAACACCGGACCGATGTCTGTGGCCTACCGCCAGATCCTCGACGAAATCGAAATCGGGCAGCGGCCGCCAGATCCCGAGGCTAAGGAGCGCCTGGCTGAGATCGAGAAGTTGCTCTTCGAACCTGAAGCCGACCCACCCGGCGCTCCGGCTGAGGGAGAGGACCCAGACCCATTCGGTTCGATGTTGTCGGGTCTTCTTGGCGACGACTCCGCTGATGTGGTGACTACATCACGAGACCTACCCAGGCCCTCAAAGATGGTCCGGGTGTATGACGAGATGCGGGCCAAGTATGAGGCTTCGGTAGCGGAGTACGCAGAGAAGGTCCTCGAGTCACAAACCTCCGCCGAGGCGGCAAACCACTTCAACCGGTTTGGTGCGGTACACCGCCGCCGAGTCGAAGACGCTCTCAGGGCGTGGCGATCGGTCGGCAAGAAGAATGAGATCGAAGCGCTTCAAAGCATGATGAGTCACCTGACACGAGCTGACATGGTGGCGTTCGTCGAAGGAGCTCGTATTCGCTACGATGTCGACGACTTGTCGGCACAACAGGGTCTGGCCCCCTTCAAGTACACCGGCGTCGTTCCCGGCTCGATCATGGCGCTGCCATGGCAAACCGTCACCTTCGATCACTCCGATATCGACAGACATATGAAACATGTCAAGACTTCAGGCGGTGGCCGGTTCGGCCTCAACCTTGGATTCTGGGGGGTTGGAGGCGGTGGCGGTGCGTCGAAGGAGACCCTCGATCGAACCTTCGACATGACCGAAATCGGCATCTCATTCGAAATCGCCCAGGTGCTGCTCTACCGGTCCTGGTTCACGCCTTCCCTCTTTGACAGTCGCGAGTGGCGACTACCCGGAGACCAACTTCTAAGCGATGGCGCTGCGATACCCAGCGGGCGCCTGCGAGGCTATACCGACGCCATGATCTTGGTTCGCGACCTATCGATCACACATCGCGACCTGCACCGGTACTACGAGAGGGAGAAGGAGACGCTAAACGCTCGCGGTGGCCTGCGGATCGGGCCGTTCCAACTCGGCGGCGGTGGCGCAAAGTCCTCGACCACGGTCAATTCGGGTGAAACCGAAACCGAGGGCACCCTCACCATGTCCGGACCGGCGATTGCCGGATTCAGGTGCCGTCGATTCAGGGGTCAGGTGCCGGATCCAGATCCGGCTATCACCAAGTGGCTATAGCAACCACGCGTTCACCTCTGACACCCAACGAGAAAGGATCGTTTCATGCCCCGCTTTATCGATGGAAGGCAAGACTTGCATATCGCGGCCACTGCCCTACAGCCGATCCCACCGACTGACACCAGAATGTTGATGAAGCGGGCTGCAATGATCAACACCAACCAGTTGACGTCTATAAGGCCCGAACTGGCAAGAACAGCCATGTTCATGCGCCCGGAGTTCTTGACCTTCGACAAGAAAAGGCTTCGGCCACCGCCAAGGCCGAAGCGACTGACGACCAGGGATGCGGCCATGGCATTGGCGTCCAAAGTGGCGGAGCTGGCGGCGGTGCCAAGAGATGCATCGCCGCCAGCTAACGTCACCGCCGGCGGTGGAAGGTTTCTAGCCTTTCCACCTGGTTCGTTGCAGGTCGACATGTCGAAGGAGTTTCCGCTCATCGTGCTGCTGAATCTGGTGGTAGACAGCGCCACCCCAATTTGGCGGTCACCAACCCGATTGCTATGGCAGGTATGGGAGGACGAGTTCCTTGATGTAGAGGTAGCCGACGTTGGAGAAAGCGCCGAGGTACAGGCAACCCGAGCTAGCGCCGAGGCTGTTATCTACAATGCCGATGGCGGCGAATCCATAAAGCTGCAGGCTTACTTCGATTGGCAATCGGCGTACAACTCCAAGCTCGGCGAGATTGCTATGAGCCCGGACGATGATGATGACGTCCGGGCAAAGCTCATAGCCGAACTGGCGACAATCGAAGCCCGATGGCTAACCAGTGGTTTCCGCACAGAGGTCGGCGATGCGTTGACCGTTCTCGCCACGGTCGGCCGTAGCTCGCTGGCGTTGCAGTTTGCCGAGGCGAAACTTCTTCGGGACAACATGGTTGAGCGGCGTACCGATGTCGAATCGCAGATCGAGTACCCGGAGATGCATCTACTGCCGTCGCTGCCCAACTTGGCATGGTCTCGATTCGACATGTCAGCGGCTGAGATACGCCAAATCTCGGCGGGGGTCGAGGAACGATTCCCGTCGATCGGTGAAAGCTCTATCTACGAGCAACTTTTTGAGGATGCAGATACCACCGAGGGCTCGGTAGAGCAGGTCGCCGGTGAGCTTGCGTTCATCGCTATCGACCGGCCCTGGTTCAAAGACGAACTCGTTCGAAGCAAAGCCTGGCGTCTCCGGCCCGGAGAGACTCCCTTCTCCGATGGCGGGTCGCCACCGAGCGGAAGGATGCCCGCCTACACCGTCGGAGCGGTGCTGGCCCGAAACGTTGCAATACGAGGCAGCGGAGTACGGGTCGGCCCAAAGCAGAAACCGACAGGGGCATTCAGCGCAACTTCTTTCATAATCGACCGCAGGCTGCAGCGGATTGCTGAAGAATCCAAAGTCGCTAGGCGGTTGATGCTTGAACCTCGACCACTGGATATCGATCAGGCGACGCCCGGCAACGATGATGTAACGCTTGTCGGCTTCCTTTGCGAGGCCTTCGCCAGCGCTCCCGACCCGGACGAAACCCTGTTCTGATAACAGGCATGGCCCACGGCGAGTACGTGGAAAGAACACGATCTCGAAAACGAGAAAGGTTAAAGAATGCGAACAACTATCGGATACGGATCGACTGTGCCCGGGGCAACCCTGTGGCAGCCGTACAAGGGCAGCACTAAGGCGATGTTCGTTGACATCGACACATCCGAGGCCGGGTTTTCGGCAACGCCGCTTTACTTCACCTCAATCGGCGGAAAGAGCCGCCACTGGGAGGCACAGGGGGTTGAGAGTGTGTACGACGCGACGGCAAAGGGCTTCCGAATCTACATACAAGCCTCACATCCCGGCCAAAGCACGCTGTTTACGCCTGAGGAGGCGAACAAGCGACGCTGGCACATCAACTGGTTCGGGGTGGTAGGCAGTTGAGTATCGCGCTTACTTGAGGGCCACGGGGAATCGTGGCAGTCTAAGAACCTGATGAGTAACGGACTGGCCTGCTGAATGGCGAACCTCGCGTCGATCATCGAGCATCATGATGCCAACCGGCCTGCGCTCATCGACGGCGAACAGACCATCAGCTACGGCCAGCTGCGAACCCGAGTCGCCGCGGTTCGTAGTGCTCTTAGTGCCCAGGGAATTGGTCTCGATGCCAAGGTCGCGGTCATAGCAGGCAACGAGCCCGACTTTGTCGTCGCCTCACTTGCCGCTCTCGGCTTGGGCGCAGTTGCCATCCCGATCCTGCCCAGCAGTCCGTTGCCCGAGTTGCTTCGCAAGCTCGAACTCGTCAACCCTCGCATCGTTGTACTCGGCGACGCTGGCCGTTGGACGCTCGACCATGCCGCCGATCTGGCCTGGCCGTTGCTCGACCTGGCCGCCGTCGATGCCGAAAATCAAGCGACCGATGATCCAACAACCGCTGAGATAGTCGAACGCCAACCGGACGACCTGGCGTTCTTGCTGCTGACCAGTGGCGTATCCGGCGATGCCAAAGTGGCGATGCTCAGCCACGAAAACCTGGCCTGGGTGCAGGAGGCGATCACCGCCAACCCGGCCGAAGGTTTGGCGCCAGACGACGTCTCGCTCGGCGTTCTCCCGTTCTCCCACATCTTCGGCCTGAACGTGGTGCTGCTGGCATCGCTGCGAATCGGTGCCTGCGTTGTTCTGCAGCGCCGATTCGATGCTGCACTCAGCCTCGATCTGATTCGCCGACACCGCATCACCACGATTTCCGGCGCACCGCCGATGTGGCAACGCTGGGCGGTAGCCGAAGCTCCCGACGACAGCCTGGCCTCGGTTCGAAACGCCGCATCCGGTGCGGCCGCACTGCCGATCGAGGTCTTCAACGCCATCAAAGACCGGTACGGGGTCGAACTCGGCGAGGGCTACGGCCTTACCGAAACCTCGCCCATCGTCACCTGGAGCCGGGGTGGCCCAATCAAGCCAACCTCGGTCGGGCGTCCCATGGCTGGGGTTGAAGTAGTGCTGGTCGAACCAGACGGAACACCGGTCGAGCCCGGCGATAGCGGCGAAATCGTGGTTCGCAGCCCCGGCGTCTTTATGGGATACCTCAACGCCACCGACATCACCTCGACGGTTCTGACCGACGATGGTTGGTTCTGGACCGGCGACATCGGCGTGTTCGATGACGACGGCTACCTCTACCTGGTCGATCGAATCAAAGACATCGTGATCGTGTCCGGCTTCAACGTCTACCCTTCGGAAGTGGAGTCGATCCTGATGGAGCATCCGGACGTGAACGGCGCGGTGGTCGTCGGAACACCCCATGGTGAAACCGGCGAAGCCGTCGTGGCCCACGTGTCAGGCGATGTCGACGCCGACGAACTCGACGAGTTCATCAAGGCTAGATTGAGTCGCTACAAGTGTCCCACCGAGTACCGGTTCGTCGATGAACTGCCGGTGGCACCAACCGGCAAGCTAATCCGCAGAGAGCTCCGCTGATGAGCGCAGCACTGAAGTTCCGGTTCGAACCTGCTCCTGAACTGCCCGGTGCTGACAGATTGAGCAAATACGGCATGGCGGCCATCCGTCAGCTGGTCGATCGGCTGTGGGACGTCACCGTCGAGGGTGTCGAGAACATTCCTCTGCACGGACCGGGCATCATCACCCCTAATCATCTTTCGTTCTGCGATTCGGTTTTTGTGCCGGCGGCCATGCCTCGACGGGTCTGGGCCATCGGCAAGGGCGAATACATGGACGACTGGAAAACCAAGCACCTGTTCCCAGCCCTGGGCATGATTCCGGTCGACCGATCGGGCGGCGATGCAGCTCAGAAGGCGCTGGATACCGCGGCTAAGGTGCTCGACGGTGGCCACCTGTTCATGATCTACCCCGAGGGCACCCGGTCACGCAGCGGCAACCTTCACAAGGGCAGAACCGGAGCGGCTCGGCTGGCGGCTCGATGCAACGCACCGATCATTCCGGTCGGCCACGTCGGCACACTCGATATCCAGCCGCCTGACAGCTTCAAAATGAAGATCAACTTGCCGTGCACGGTTCGCTTCGGCAAGCCGATGACTGCCGACCAGTTCGGAGACCCGAGCGACCCTCGGGTGCTGCGGGTGTTCACCGACGCGGTGATGTTTGAGATCGCTGCTCTGTCTGGCCAGACCTACGCCGATACCTACGCAGGTAAGGCGACCGAACCAGAGCAGGGCAAGCCTCAGGTCAGCCGCCCCGCGCAGCCGGAAACAAGCCCGGGAGCGGGCCCAGGCGCAATGCCTCGGCCGACGCTGCCAGCCGGGCCTTCGGTTCCGCGGGGCCGCAAAATTCCCGAGCCTGCGGGCCGGAGCATCGACCTCACCAGCGCAGCCAGCGGCCCTGAGGCGCAGGCACACGCCAACGCACGTTCGTAGCAGCTCGACTCCAACCCCGCCGCTACTGGAACCGGGTGTGATACGACGACCGGGACCAAACCCTGGTTGACTAGGTTCATGGCAGATCCCAAACAGTCGCAGACAAGTGTCGATCCGTCACAAGCGCTGTTTCGTTCGCTGAACCGCATCGTAAAGCCGCTGGTCAAGGCGGGGCTCGGCTCACCGCTGCCCATCGGGCTGGGAGCCGTTGTGTTGGAAAGCACCGGCCGGGTCAGCGGTAAGCCACGAGAAGTGCCGCTGCTGGGCCTCCGCATCGGGGACCGAGTTCTGGTTTCAACGGTGCGAGATGACTCGCAGTGGGTCAAAAACCTCGAGGCCGATGGCAACGCCGCGGTGTGGTTCTGCGGTAAGAAACGTAGCGCCACTGCCTCGGTCAATCGTGGTCCGCTAAACATGGTCACGCTCGACAGCAACGACGACACTAGCCCTGACAGCACCGACGCCAGCTCGAACGAATAGCCCGAAGTCGGTAATCTGGCGAGCGTGACTAAACACCAGGCCAGCGAGCACACCGAGAACAGTGCCGACTCGCGGCAGGTTGATGTAGTTGTCGTTGGGGCCGGGTTCGCCGGTATGTACATGATCCACCGACTACGTCAGGCTGGTCGCTCGGTTCGGTGTTTCGAGGCCGGAACCGATGTTGGCGGGACCTGGTACTGGAACCGTTACCCCGGTGCCCGCTGCGATGTTGAGAGCATGGAGTACTCATACGACTTCGATGAGGCGCTGCAGCAGGAGTGGCAGTGGACCGAGAAATACGCCACCCAGCCCGAGATTCTGAGCTATGCCCAACACGTCGCCGACCGATTCGACCTGCGGCCGAATATTTCCTTCGAAACCAGAGTGCAGTCGGCCCACTTCGACGAGTCCACCGAACGGTGGCTGGTCACCACCGATTCGAGCACGGTGAGCTGCCAGTACTTTGTGATGGCCACCGGCTGCCTGTCGTCGGCCAACATGCCGGAGATAGAAGGCCGAGATTCCTTCGAGGGGCAACTGGTTCACACCGGCCGCTGGCCTCACGGTGGCGTCGACCTCAAAGGCAAACGTGTGGGTGTCGTCGGCACCGGCTCATCGGGTATCCAAGCGATTCCGGTCATCGCCAAAGAGGCTGCGCACCTCACGGTGTTCCAGCGCACACCTCAGTTCACGCTCCCCGCCCGCAATGGTCCGCTCGATCGAGCCGACCAGGAGCAGACCAAAGCCGCCTACGCCGACTTCCGCGAACGCAACCGCAAGATGCCAGGGGCTTTCGGGGCCAATCAGCTGCGCCGCATGGGCAACGCGCTCGATGCCACCGCTGAAGAACTACAGGCCGAATTCGAATTCCTGTGGGACCGGGGCGGCACGCTGTTCCTGGCGTCGTTTCGCGACCTGATGCTCGAACCCGACGCCAACCGGCTGGCCGCCGACTTCGTGCGGGGCAAGATCGCCGAGCTGGTCGACGACCCGGACACCGCGGCGACCCTGACCCCGGACGGGCTCATCGGCTGCAAGCGACTGGTGATCGACACCGGCTACTACGAAACCTACAACCGACCGAACGTGTCCTTGGTCGATGTCAGCACCGATGGGCAACCGATCACCAAGATCACTGCAACCGGCATTCAAACCGGCGGCGGTGGTGATGCTGGTGATAGTGACAGTGGGCTCCACCACGATTTGGATGTGCTGATCTTCGCCACCGGCTTTGACGCCATGACCGGCTCGCTGCTCAAGGTCGACATCCGAGGGCGAGCGGGACTGCCGCTGCGAGACAAGTGGGAAGCCGGACCGGTGACCTACCTCGGACTCGGCGTTGTCGGCTTCCCCAACATGTTCACCATCACCGGTCCGGGCAGCCCCTCGGTACTGGCCAACATGATCATCGCCACCGAACAGCACGTCGACTGGGTGACCGACTGCATCGACTACATGGCAGCGAACGATCTGCAGCTCATCGAAGCTCGCCCGGAGTTCGAAGAGCAGTGGGTGGCCCATGTGAACTCGGTCGCCGATCGCACCATCTTCCCCAGCTGCAACTCGTGGTACGTCGGGGCGAACATCCCAGGCAAACCACGGGTGTTCATGCCACTCCCGGGCTTCCCGGCCTACGTCGATCGCTGCGAGCAGGTCGCCGCCGCAGGTTACGAAGGTTTCGCTCTCACTTAGCACTCAGACAGGACGCTCAGATATGGCGCTCTGATTTGGTCGGCTGACTTAGAGCGCTAGCGCTCACAATCGAACTAGTCCGGCCGAACTAGACGGTGATGATCCGTCATGTCACCCGCCTTAACGGCGTAACCCTCATTCGGCCGCTCGCCGCACTGCTCTCGGGCTTTGCTCTGACAGCGGCATTTCTGGTGTCTTCATCGGTGGCTGCTGCCGGCTACACCGGGAACGCCGAGTCAGCTAACGCCCGCTTCGTTGTCGACGGCTACCAGGAACTCCTTGGCCGCGACGCCGACACCGAAGGCCTCGACTTTCACCTCGCTCGCCTAGCCGCCGGTGGTGACACCAGCCGCTACGCCTTCGCATACTCGATGCTGTTTAGCGTCGAGGGGTCAAGCCAGGAGGTCGAGCGAGCGTATGCCGGTCTGCTCAGTCGAACCGCCGACTCCGCAGGTGAGACCTACTGGACCAGTCATCTTCAGGGACATGGGGTGCTGGACCTGAGGGTGCTGTTGATGTCGAGCGATGAATACTGGAACGGGTCCGGCACCAGTGAAGCCGAGTGGCTTGAAGCGCTCTATCAGGACACACTCGGCCGAGCTTCAGATGAAACCGGCCGTTTGTACTGGTTGGCAGAGATCGAGGCCGACGTGCCCCGACCGCTGATCGCCGCCGGGCTCTACCTCAGCGACGAGGCCCTCGGCCATCGAGTCGACACCTACTACGACGAAACGCTCAGCCGTCAACCAACCGTCGATGAACGCATCGCAGCCATCAATACCATTCGCGACCGCGGCGAACGGGAACTGCGGGCCGAGCTTTGGGCTAGCGACGAACACTTCGAGCAGTACCTCACGGCGGCACTCTCATGACCGGCACTGCTATGTACGGCATTCTCGTGAACAACACGCTCTTGAACGACACCCTCCTGGACGGGGCTACGGTGCCCGCGCTCCTCGATTTGAGCGGCATGGCATCGACCATGGCCATCATCTTGGCCGCCATCTTTGCCTTCGCCGCGGTGAGCAAACTACTTGCCCCTGAAACCACGGTCTCGGAGTTCGCCGAACTCGGTGTTCCTAGTCCGGCGCTGGCGGCCAAGGTGGTACCGGTCCTAGAGATCGGCGCCGCGGTTGCCCTGCTCGTCTCGCCTCCGGCTGGCGCCCTGGCTGCGGTCGCGTTGCTCATGGCGTTCACTGCGGTAATCGTGACCGTCGTGCGCTCGGGCCGCAGCGTCGCCTGCGGCTGCCTCGGGGCCATGAGCCGCCAACCGGTCAGCAATGCCACCGTTGCTCGAAACGTGGCGCTCATCGCCATGGCGGCCATTGCGGGATCGGCCCCGTCGCTGACGGTGCCCAACTTCGCAGCGATCGCCGCTTCAACTTCGTTGATTCTGCTGACGGCCCTGGCCATGCAGCTGATGGTGATCCGCAACACCCTAGGCCGAATCTGGTCGGTCGAGCTGGCTGGCGAACAGTCAAAGGCTCATTCAAAAACAAAGATAAACGTGAGAGGGGTATCGGCATGACCGGTATGTGGTTGGTTTCCTATGTTCTGTTGTGGGCCGCAGTGTTGGTCCTCGGATTCTCGGTGGTGGCGCTGCTACGCCAGGTCGGGGTGCTGCACACTCGGGTCGCTCCGATGGGTGTTCATTTCGCTGGAGAAGGGCCAGAGCTCGATCAGCCGGCGCCAGCGGTAGCCGGGATCGACTACAGCGCTTCGCCGTACACCCTGCTGACCTTCACCTCGCCAACCTGCGAGATCTGCGCGTCACTCAAGCCGGCGCTGCAGCGAATGGGCAAGAGTTACCCCGAGATCGATTCGTACTTCGTCGGTCACGAGGCCGACCCGGCCACGTTCGCCGAGTTTAAGGTTCGCTCAACCCCGTACCTGATCGCCATCGACAGCGACGGCATCGTGCGAAGCCGTGGCGTGGCCAACACCCTCGACCAGGCCGAAGAAATGCTGGCCGAGGTTCTGGCCGGTCCGGCTGTAACTCTCCCCGCCGATGGCGCCGCACCGAGCAATACAGCTCCGACCGTCGACCTCACCGTCTCATGACCGCAGGCCATCAGCCGGAAACCGGTTTAGACGCGACGGTTGAACGACTCGGACGGTGGACCGCGGCCCGCACCACCCGCCGATCGTTCCTCAACCGCTTAGGCCAGCTCGCGGTCTTCGTGGCCGCAGGCCCGACCATCGCTGGACTACTCATACGTGAAGCCCAAGCCAGAGTGTGCGGCCAGAGCGGCATCACACCGAAGTGCGACACCTTCGATTGTGTCGGTCCGGGCGACGTCTGGGGCTGGTGCTGGTACGCCAGCGACGGCTGTTGCCGTAACGACGGCCTCAAGAAAATCTGCGACTGCTGCACCGTCGACTATCCAAACGTGCACGGCTACTGCCCGAGCGGCACCAACGTACGTTGCATCGTCGAGAGCTGCGGCAACGACCCGCGGGTCCTCAACGTCACCCTGACGCCGATCGAGTGGACCGCGGCCACTGGCTATCATCATCCAGCCATTCGAGCATCGATGGCCGCTGGCAACACCACCGCCAGACGAGCGGTTGTCGCCGACGACGCCGAACGCTGGATGCAGTACATCGCCGCTCCCCTTGCCGGCGTGCTCGGCGTGCCGCTCCTGGGTATCGGAGCGGCGGGGCCAACCGATGAGGATCTAGCGTTGCTCGCTGAACTGGGAGTGACCGAGGTCGTCGCCGTCGGCCCAGTCCCCGAGGTCGCCAATTTTGCTGCCGCCTCGATCACCGTTGATCAGGTGACAACCGGCAGCGACCTGGGACCGATCAGCCAGCAGGTGGCAGAACGCATCACATCGATAAACGACATCAATCGCACAGTAACCGTGGAGACGACAGGCCTCTCGGCCGAAGCTGCCCCGGTGGCGGCGGTATTCGCCGCCCTCGGCGGGTTCCCGCTACTCGTCGGCTCGCCCACCGCAGCAGCGGTGGGTTATCCCACGCTGTATATCGGGCCCGAACCGGCAGACGTTTCCCTGATCAGCGACCGAACCTCAGCAACGACGCTGGTTGAGCTGTCGATCGAACTGGCCGGACTGGCATCGGGCATTCCCGGCGTGTCTCCGAACCGGGTCGCCATCGTGCCATCCGGTAGCTCCGACGCCATCGGACTGGTCAACCTGGCCGTGCCTATGGTGCTGCACCCGCTCGATCGTCTTGGGTCGGTCGAGAGCTGGATCCAGGATCATTCGGTTCGCTACGGCGAGCTGGTTGAGATCTACTACACCCAGGGCCCTGGCCAGTTACTGACCGAGGAGTACTGGAAACTGCAGGGTTCGGCCAACGGTTTCCGGGTCGACCAGCTCCAGGGAGTTTCCGGTGAGGGTTTGCCGGTCATGCGCCAGCCTATGGCCGAGCGGCCGATCGGCATGGCCCGCACCGACGGGGCACTCAGCTGGGCCAGCGAAGAGCCGCCAACCTATTGGACAACCCAGGGTCAGACCTTCCGACGATGAGTCCCGCCCTCGTTCTCCTTATCGGTGTCGCCAGCCTGGCGGCCATTCATACCCTGTGGTCGCCGTGAGGCCTTTCGGTCGCTGAGACCCTTGTGCCCTCGGTCGGAGGGCGTGAACGTTTGAAAGTCGGCTGGCTGTTGATCGCCACCGGCACCATCACCGGTGGTCTGGTCGGGCTGGTTAGCGCTGCGGCGCTATCGCCGTTCGGCGAACCATCGACCGCGGTTGTGCTGGCCATCGTGGCCAGCGGCATCGTGCTCGATGGGGTGCGACTGGTGGCCGCCCGGCCGTCGCCTCCAACCTCAAACCGGCAGGTGCCCCAGGAGTGGAGCAGGCTGTTCGATCCGCGCATCGTGGCCGTACTGTACGGAGCCAGGCTCGGGGTCGGGCCGCTCACCATTCTCTCGACGTGGACCTGGTGGTCGGTCACCGTTGCCGCCGCCATGCTGGGCCCAATCGTCGGCCTAGCGGTCGGAGCGAGCTTCGGCTTTGTACGCCTGACGGTGACCGTGATGGCTTCGGTGGTTTCAGCTCGGTTCGTCGATCTTCAGCCGTCCAACGATCCATCCGATTCGACCAGGCCGACGGTGACCTGGTTCGCCCTGCTGCGGGCGAAACAACGTTCAAACTGGATCGCCATCAACGGCGTAAGCGCGGCCGCAGTATTGGCCATTGCGCTAGTCGGTTGCGGATCACCCGACGATGGTTCCGCTCAGTCGGCACTGCCCAGCGATTCCAGTTCGGTCGAGCCGGAACTGATGGACCGAATCGACGCGGATTTCAATGCCACGCCCAAGGGAGTCCGGAGTAGTTCCGAGTTGCCCACCATGGCCGGGCTGTTCCCCGGAGGCGAAGACACCGAGATCAACCCCATAACTGGCCGAGCCATCGTCAAGCCCCGGCCATCGTCCATCGAGACCCTTGCCACCGTTCAACTGGAGGACGTCGTGAGAACTGCACCCGCTGCCGAAACCCCAACGGCAGAATTGGCTGGATCGACCGAATTGGCACCGGCCGAAGAGGCGCCGCCCCAACTGGCCTCGGTCGCCGAGCCCACCTCGAACCCCAGCAGCGCACCTTTGGCGCTAGCGAGAACACTGATCTACGGCATCGAGGGTTTCGCTCCCGTCGAAGAACCCGAAGCCGACCGATACCTCGATCTAGAGGCGGCATCGAACCTTCAGCCAGACCCCACCGAGGAAGTTGCCCTGTTGGAAACCCGTGGCTTCAAAGGCGGCTGGACCCGGGTGTTCCGCAACGACAACAACAACGACGTTGCCGTGGCCTCGGTCTATCACTTCGAGGATGCAGCCGAAGCCGAGTTCTATCTGGAAGACGGCCTCATCACCATCGGGGGCTACGGCGGCAAGTTCTTCGACGTCGAGGATCAGCCCGGGGTTCGGGGTTTTGTCCAGTACTTCAGCGAAACGGACGAATCGGGCACCGAGGAGCTTGTCTCTCTCGGCGCCGCGTTCCAAACCGGGCCGCGCTGGCACCTCGTGTACTTTGTCGGTTCAGTCGACACGGTCACGCCGGATCTGCTGTTGCCGGCCGTTGCCGCCCAGCGGCAACTGGCCAGCGCCAGCTAGCTATCCGTGCTGCGGCTGCTAGCCGTGTAGGCCACCGTCGACGGTGAACGCTTGACCTGAGCAATAGCTGGAACGGTCGGAGGCCAGGAACAACGCCATGTTGGCGATGTCCTCGACCGTACCGAATCGTTTGATCGGCTGCTGTTTCAGCATCTTGTCTTCTCGGCCCGGCACAAAACTGTCGACCATCTCGGTGAGAATCACCCCAGGGTGGATCGAGTTAACCCGAATCCCCTGCTTGCCCAGTTCCTTCGAAGCGGTCTTGGTCATACCGGCGACGGCCCACTTGGTTGCCCCGTAAGCCGTCGCACCGAACACACCCTCAAGACCAGCAACCGAAGAGGTGTTGATGATCGAGCCGCCGTTGTCGGCTTCGATCATGGCCTTGGCCGCGGTTCGCATGCCGAGGAACACGCCGGTCTGGTTGACGGCCAGGGCACGGTTCCACATCTCCGTTGTGGTGTTGACCAACCGAGCCTGTTCGAAGATGCCTGCGTTGTTCATCAGCACATCGAGCCTGCCGTGACGAGCGACGGTGTCTGCCACCACCGCCTCCCACTCATCCTCGGATGAGACATCGAGGTGCCGATACTCAACCCCGAGTTCACCGGCGGTCTTTTCGCCCTGTTCATCGAGCACGTCGGTGATCACTACGGTGGCACCGGCTTCGGCGAACAGCCGAGCCTCGGCCGCTCCCTGTCCGCGAGCACCGCCGGTTACCAATGCCACCCGGCCGTCGAGTTCCCCCATGTAAGTTCTCCTTGTTCTTTCCTGTTACTTGCCAGCTAGCGGGCCGCGCAGCAGGCGTCCCGGGGTCACACCGGTCGGTGTGCCGTTCTCTACCAATACCTCGCCGTTGACGATGGTCGCTTTGAAACCACTGGCGGTCTGGCGAAGCCTGCGAGCGCCGCCCGGGAGGTCGTACAGCAGCTCCGGAAGGTTCGGAGTCACGGTATTGATGTCGAAGATATTGATGTCGGCGGCCATGCCTCCGGCCAGCAAACCTCGGTCGTTGAAACCCCAGGCCTGCGCTGGTTTTTGGGTCATCGCATGCACCGCATCCTCGATGGTGAACTCGCCCTTCTCCCGGACCCAGTGGCCGAGCATGTGGG
>JBOEHD010000185.1:0-33447 GCA_050633745.1 Acidimicrobiales bacterium | reverse complement strand
CTTGGGGCCACAGGCCAGGGCGATGGCGATAACCACCCGCTGACGCATGCCGCCAGACATCTGGTGGGGGTAGTCATCGATCCTGGTCTCCGGCGACGGGATACCAACGCTGTGCAGCAGTGCCAGGGCAGCACGCCGGGCTTCCTTCTTTGACACGCCGTGGTGGACTCGCAGCCCCTCCCCTACCTGCTGGCCGATCCGCATCACCGGGTTCAGCGAGCCGAGCGGATCCTGGAAGACCATGGCCACTTCTGGGCCCCAGAGCTGTCGGAGTTGGGCGTCGTTGAGCGACATTACGTCGACCCCGTTTAGGGTCACCTCGCCGCTGGTGATCACATTGCTCTTTGGCAGCAAACGCATGATGGAGCGGGCGGTAACGCTCTTGCCAGACCCGGACTCGCCGACGATCCCCAGCGCCTTGCCCCGCTGCAGAGAGAACGAAACGTTGTCGGTGGCGGTTAGTGGGCCGGCTGGCGTTGCGAACTCGGTAGTGAGGTTCTTCACCTCAAGCACCGGCGGCTCATCGCTTTTTGGCGCCGTCGGTTTCTGATCCGACATCTCGGTCTCGTCGCCGGTCTCAGGCTGCGTTGTCATAAATCAGCCCTCCTGGCCTGCGGTAGCGGAACCGTTGAGATGAACCAGGTCTGGGAAGTGGCAGGCGACAAAGTGATCCTCGGCAATCTGGCGGATAACCGGTTCTTCGCTTGTGCAGAGGTCCTGGGCGGCCGGGCAGCGGGTACGGAAGCGGCAGCCGCTCGGTGGGTCGATCGGCGATGGCAGGTCGGCGGCGATCTGGGTCACCCTGGCTTCGATCAGAGGATCGGGGTGAGGGATGGCCGAAAGCAGCAGCTTCGAATAGTGGTGGGCCGGGGCGGCATAGAGGGAGTCTGGCTTCGCTACTTCGCAGATCTTGCCCAGGTACATCACCGCCACTCGGTCGCTGACGTTCTTGACCACCGCGAGATCGTGGGCGATGAACACCAGCGTTAGGCCGTAGCGCTCCTTCATGTCTTCCAGCAGGTTGAGAATTTGCGCCTGGACCGAGACGTCGAGAGCCGAGACCGGTTCGTCGCAGATGATGACCTTTGGGTTCATGATCAACGCTCGAGCGATCGAGAGCCGCTGGGCCTGGCCACCGGAAAACTCGAACGGCTTGCGGTCGAGGGCGTTCTCCGGATTCATGCCGACGGTTTCAAGCATTTCCCTAACCCGGGGTTCGGCTCGCCCCCGCAGCTCATCTCGACGGACTTTCAGCTGGCGCCTGACCACCCGGAACAGGACGTAGTTGACCACCCCGGCGGCCACGAGAACACCCAGTTTCGGTATGCCGTCGAGGCCGGAGATATAGAAAACCTGCAGGCAGGCCAGCGCCACCAGTGCAGCGGCGATTCCCGATGCACCAGCACGGGCGGGCTTCAGTAGCGAAGCGAGGAACCACACCGCCAACAGCGTTGCGGTGATGACCACTACGGCTCGCAAGATCCAGGCCGGGAAGCCAACGAAGCTGTCCCAGGTTCGGTAGACCATAAACGCCGCTACGGCGAGGGCGAATCCCGCTCCTGCCAGGCCGACCGGTTTCGAGACATGACCCAGGACTCGGGAGACAACGCCGAAGGGAACGACGATCGCCAGGGCGGCCCAAATCAGTCCGAGGAAGAACAGCGAGCCGCCAACAAAGGCCAAGATTGCCAGCACCGGGAACCCGATGATCTGGGCCGGCGTTTCCAACCAGCCAAGCTGCGACTCGAAACGCCTCTCCTCCGCAGCCTCGCTTACCACCCAGAGCACCAACGCCACGAAGGCCACTGGCATGACGTAGCGCAACGGCTTGGTCAGCTGTGCCGCGACACGTTGGAAGAATTTGCCAAACCACTCGAACCAGATCGAGGTCGGCGGCCGACCTTCCTCTTCTTCCCACCAGATCATCAGCGGCTCACCGATAATGTCGCGCACCGTTCGCCGAGGATTGAGGGCTGAGATGGGATCCTGAAAGATCATCTGCAGTACCGGCCGGGTCCGCCGTAGGGTTTCGTCGTCGAGGCTCGTCAGTTCAACCTGGTCGAGCGTGACCGAACCCGAGGTCGGCTGGGGCACCTGCATCATTGCCTTGCCGGTCGTCGACTTGCCGCAGCCGGACTCCCCCACCAGCCCCAGGGTTTCCCCGGCGATGAGATCGAGAGAGATACCACTGACCGCGTGGACCACCTCACCTGCGTTGCCGGTTGGAAACTCAACGACCAGGTCTTCGGCTCGCAACAGGGTGTCGCCTACGTCTCGAAGGTGGGCCTTGCCTGTTCCCGCCACTACAGCACCGACTCTCTTGGCTCGTATCGCTCTTGGAGTTTGTCGCCGACAAAGTTCAGAGCCAACACCGTCAGGAACATCGCCGCGGCAGGAACCAGGCTGACGTGAGCCGCAGTATCGAGGTCGGCCCGGCCCTTGTTGATCATGTCGCCCCAGGTCGGGGTCGGCGGTCGCACCGACAGACCGAGAAAGGCCACCGCTCCCTCGACCACGATCAGGTTTGCCATGATGATGAGGGCGTAGCTGACCAGCGCCGGAGCCACGTTCGGCAGCACCTCGCGAAACATGATGCGACCGTTGCGGGCTCCCATGGTTTTGGCCGCCAAAACAAACTCGCGTTCAGACCAGACCAGCGTGGAGGCGCGAACGACCCTGGCGATCGGAGCAATCGACAGCAACACAAAAACCACTATCAAGATAAAGACCCGTCGGGTGGCATCGTTATCGAGAAACAGGATCAGCGACAGAGCCAGAATTAGCGGCGGGATGACCAGAGTCGCATCGGTGAAGCTGGTGATCATGGTGTCGACCCGGTTTCGGTAATAACCGGCGGCCATACCGACCATGCCCCCGATCATCAGTGCCAGGATCGCGCCGACCGAGGCGATAATCAGGCTGACCTGGGCGCCATAGATCACCCTGGTGAAGATGTCTCGGCCCGCTCCATCGTTGCCAAGCCAGAACTCAGCGCTCGGCCCGGCCCGGTTGTTCCCAGCGAAGGTCTGGGCCGGGTCCTTAAGCGGCAGCACCTCGGCGAATATCGCCGAGAACGTCAGCAAGCCCAGAAACGCGACCGCTAGCCAGAATATGAAACCGAACGGCTTCACCTTTCGCACCCCGGCTCGTGTTGGATCCACGGGAGCAGCTACCGCAACCGCGGTCACGTCCGCCGGAGTGGGAACTCCAGAGGTATCAACCACTGTTGCCTCCTAGGCCGCTTCCGCCGGTACGCAGTCGCGGGTCCAGCGCCAGGTACGAGAAGTCGACCATCACCAGAATGAGTATGTAAAGGGTGGCGATCACCATCGTTCCGCCCTGAACGGCGATGAAGTCCCGCTGACTGATGGCGTTGAACATGTAGCCGCCGATGCCCGGCAGAACAAAGATGATTTCGGTGATCAGCGCCCCGCCGATCAGGGCGCCGACGGTGAATCCCATGACCGTCAGCAAGGTGAACAACGAGGGCCGCAGGGCATGGCGCCAGAGGATTCGCCTGGTCTTCAGCCCCTTCGACCGGGCGAGGTCGATGAACGGTTGTCGCAACGTCCCGATCATGTCGGCCCGCAAGAGCCGCATGAACACCGCCGATTGACCGAGCGCCAGCGATAGCGCAGGCAGCAGCATGTGCTTGAAGTGGTCGGATCGACTCTGCCCAAACGGCACATACCGGGAGCCGGGAAGAATCTTTAACCCGAAGTCGGTCCCGAAGAACGTCACCCCACCGATGGCCAGAAACAAGATAAAGAAGATGGCCAATACGAACGGCGGCACAGCGAAGAAGCCGAGCATCACCGTATTGATCGAACGATCGACTCGCTGTCCGTTGCGATAGGCGGTGAACACGCCAAGCGGAAACGAGATCAGGGTGGCCAAGATCAGCGCATAGAGCATCAGCTGGAGCGATGGCGTTATCGACCGGGAGACGCCGTCGGCCACATCCTCGCGAAGCAGAATCGATGTTCCCAGGTCTCCCATCACCGCATCGCCAAGCCAGTTGCCGTAGCGATTGAAGAATGGCTCGTCGAGCCCCATCTCGGCATTTACCCTGGCCACCGCATCAGGAGTTGCCGATGGCCCGAGAATGTTGATGGCCGGGTCGCCTGGCAACGATGCCATGAGCGAGAACACCACAAACGAAACCACGAGCATGATCGGGACGATGCCTAGCACTCGTCGAACGGCGTAGCGACCGTTGGTAAGAAAGGCCGCCGCCGTTCCCACCAGGACGATCAGCGCAAACGTCCAACTGATAGGTGGACGCTCGACGAAGGCCCATAGGATCGTCGAGCCGACACCGACCACAGCCAAGGCGCCGGACCCCTCGCGGCTGCCGATAGCCAACGCCGAGCCGACGATCGCCGCCAGCACCATGATGGCGAACGTCCAGGGCGACCGCTCGGGGGAAGCCAGCGACAAGCCGGTCGCCGCGACAGCGCCGGCGATCAACGCGAGCAAACCGGGCTTACCAATTATCGCTTGCACGTGCGGACGTTCCCCCTTCGGTCCTCAGCAATCACTCTTCCGTACTACAGCATGGTTGTCGGCCAGACCCAAAAGGGGCTGCCGTTCACTAAGCAAACATCGGCGCCGTCAACTGCACCGTCAGTTCTGACACTTACCCTCGGTACACCAGATCTGTGTTAGGTGGTGCTTGCCTGCGATTACCGGCTTCGACGTTCCGTAGCCGGGGATCTCCAGGTCGGTGATGTTCTGCACCCGAGGGTTGGCCACAACACCCCAGAGCGTCCAGGTGGTCCAGAAGTTCCAGACGTTCTCGCCGAAGAGGCGGTTGACCTGTTCGGCGGCCGCCTTGCGAGCCGCGGGATCGGGATTCTGGCGAATCGTGGTGAAGGCGGCGTCCATATCTGCATCCTGGAACCGACCGAAGTTGAGGGCCAGTTCCGGCACCGCGGGGTCGATGGGGCTAGCGGTCGCAGAGTTCCACCAGTACCACTGCTCGGATGGATCGACGCCTGCGTGGTTACGCCAACCCTGGGCTTCGAACACGCCGGCCAGAGCCAGACCGATGTACTGGCCCTGCTCGATCGGGGTAATGCTCACGTCGACCTCATCGCCGAAAGCATCGCGCCACATCGAGGCGATGAGTTCATTCGTCTCAACGTTGAACGCGTCGTTTGTGGTGTTGAACGCAAACGACACTGGCACTGTGCCGTGATCGGCCTTGCAGGTCTCAAACTCTGCGGCAGCCGCCGCCAGGTCGTAATCGGGGTAGCCGGAGTCTTCGAGGTAACCCATCGAGCCCAGTGGGAACGGCCCGTTGGCTGGGCTGACAATGCCTGCGCCTCGCTCGTCGGCCACACGCTGACGGTCGATGGCGTGGGCAAACGCCCGACGACAGCTGAGGTGCAGTAGTGCGCCTTCGCTGTTGGCGCCTCCGGGGTCCATGTCGAGGCTGTCGACTCCGCGAACTGCAGCCAGCGTCGAATTCTCCCCGGCCCCGACGTTCAACAGGATGTAGTTGGTCTCGCCGAAGTCGTTTGCCTGCAGCAGCACAAAGTCGCCAGACTCCTCGTACTTCTTGATCTCGTCGGAGTTAGCGGTGTGGATAATGTCGAACTGTCCCGACTTCAGAGCATTCGAACGACCCTGGATGTCGACCGCAACAACCAACTCGACCTCATCGAGGTACGGCAGACCTTCGCCGGTGGCGTTCGGTCCGTCGCCTCGCCAGTAGTCCTCGTTGCGGGTGGCGACGAAACTATTGCCATTGCCCGGTGTGTAGGAGGTGTAGGTAAACGGGCCGAGGCCGACCGGTTCGGCCGGGTTGCCTGTCGCCGCGGCCGCTTCTGCCTCACTGAGCAACGGGTTGTTCGAAAGGGTCGCCATCCACGTCGGCGAGAGCATCATGCCGCACACCTCGGTTCGCAGTGACTGCGGCCCGAGAGCGTCTGGCGCAGCGTATTTCAAGGTCACCGACTGACCGTCTGAGGTGACCTCATTCAGTCCGAAGAACGCCGGTCCGGTAAGGGGGCTAAGTCGACAGGCGTCGATGTTGTACTTGACTGCGGCACCGTCAAACGGGGTTCCGTCGTGAAAGTTGATGCCGTCGCGGACCGTCATGGTCCATTCGGTGTAGTCGTCGTTCGGCTCGACCGTTTCGACCAGGTACGGCTGGATCTCGCCGTTCGAATCGGTAACGAAGAGACCATCGGTGATGGTCCGTAGAATCATGCGGCAGCTGATGGAGCACGATGTTGCGTAGTGCGTCCACGGGTTGGCCGAGTCGGCTTCGATGCCGTAGATCAAACGCCCACCTCGGGTCGGCCCTTCGGCTACCTCGCGGTCGTCTTCGCCGGAGGCATCGCCTTCTTCGCGATCGGCAACGATCTCCTGATCTCCCTCGGTCTGACCGGTGGTGACATCCGACCCTTCGGCGTCGCCATCATCTCCGCTTCCGCAAGCTGTAACCAAGAGCGTAAATGCAAGAGCGATTGCCACCAACTTAACCGTGCGTGTAAGCATCGGTCTCCCCCTTATGTGTGCGTTGGGGGCAAAGCCTGACAAACCATCGACATTATTGCAACTCCGAAAACATCAGTGTGGATAGCTGGAACCGACACAAATCGACGTGTTCAAATTCAAACTATTTCTTGCTTTGTTAAGACCGCCGACTGTCGCATGACCGTCTTGGGACTCCTCGCAGTGCCTCTATAGGGCCGAAGAGCGGTACGCTGCACGCCGCTGTAGCCAGTCGCCAACCTGGTTGAGCGACAGCACCGTGAAGACCAGGGCGAGCGACGGAGCGATCACCTGAAGCAAGTTCACGTTGATATCGGAGCGGGCCTGGTTGATCATGTTGCCCCAGGTTGAGGTTGGCAGTTGCACACTCAAACCGAGGAAGCTCAATGTGCCCTCCACCACGATGACGAACGCCGCGGCGACCATGGCGTATGAGATCACCGTTGGTAGCACATTGGGAATGATCTCCCGACGCAGGATCGTCGCTGGTCGGGTTCCAATGGCCCGAGCGGCCAACACGAACTCACGGTTACTGACCGCCAAGCTCATCGCCCTGGACACCCTGGTGTAGGCGGGAATCGAAAGGAAACCGATGACCAAGCTGATGATCAGCAGGTCTCGTACCTTGAAGATCGAGACCATGGCCAGCAACAGGATAAGAGCAGGGAAGGCGAGGATTACGTCGATGACCGACATGATCGCCGTCTCGGTTCGACCTCGAACGTAGCCGACCAGTGAGCCGAGGAAGCCACCGAAGATGATGCCGAAACCGGCGGCAACCATGGCCACGATCAGGCTGACCCAGCCACCGTGAACGATCCGAGCGAACGTATCGCGGGCGATGGCGTCGGTGCCTAACCAGTGATCCATCGATGGCGTGGCTAGCTTTACGCCGGTGCCGAATTCGCCGGTCTTGGGATTGAAGTTGTTGGTCTGGAAGTTCGGATCCTGCAGCGGCAGCGCATCGTTGAAGACAAAGCTGTCGAGCTTGGCGTAGATCGCCCCACCGAAAATGAACAGCAGCCAGAGGGCCGACACCTTCACAAGGATCGGCATCTCCTTGAATACCGCCAGCGGTGACGCTCGCCTCGGCGCGGTGCCGTCGCCAGAGCGGGATGGCGCCGAGCGTTCGGCAGCCGTAGCAGCCATTGACATTGAACTCGTGCTGTCCGCCACGGGCTAGCTCCTTCGAATCCGAGGGTCCAGGATGGTGTAGAAAAGATCGACGATGGTGTTGATCACCACGTAAGCCACCGCCACGAAGACCGTGATGCCCTGGATGACCAGAATGTCTCGCTGGTTGATCGCGTTGATCAGTCGAAAGCCAAGACCGGGGATGGCGAACAGCGTCTCGATGACAACCGTGCCTCCGAGTAGGGCGCCGAAGTTGATGCCGATGATGGTGGCCAGACTCAGTGAGCTAGGGCGCAGCGCATGGCGAAGGAGAATGTAGCGATCCGATAGCCCCTTGGCCTTGGCCGAGAGAATGTAGTTCTCCTGCAGCGTGGCGATCATGTCGGAGCGAATCAGGCGGGAGAAGATGGCCATCTGGGTGAGGGCCAGGGCGGTCGCCGGCAGAATCGCAGTGCGAAGGTTTTCGACGATGCCTTTGTCGCTGATGCGATTCCAGTTCGATGCCGGCAGCCATTTGAGCTTCACGGCGAATAACCAAATCAGCATGATCCCGGTAACAAAATTCGGGACGGATAAAGCCACTTGCACGCCAGCGGAGGTGGACTGATCCTGCCACTTTCCCTGCCGATAGGCGCCGAGCACACCGACCGGGATGGCGATCAGCACGGCGATGACGATGGCCAAGAATGCCAGCTCGGCGGTGACGGGCAGCCGGGACCAGATGGTGCCAGAAACAGACTGTCCACTGTTTATATAGGACTCGCCGAGATCACCCTGGATGGCGTTTCCGAGCCAGCTGAGATAGCGGATCGGTAGCGGCTTGTTCAGACCAAGGTCTTCGCGGACCTGCTCAAGCAGCTCCTGATTTTGGATGCCCTCCTGGCCAAGCACCGCGGTTGCCGGGTCGCCAGGGAGGAGCGAGGTCATGAGAAAGGAAAGCAACGTGACAGCGAACAGTGTCGCGGCCAGCCGCAATATTCTTGTTGCCAAGATCTTTCCCATGAACCCTCGATCCTCCGCTAACGAGCCGCAGATTACTTACTTCTTACCGATTTGCTAGATGCGCCAGCCGAGGCTGAGTGCATCACAATTGCTTGTGGCCGAGTTATCAGCCGACAAGCCAAGCCTGGGACCAGCGACCCTCGGCATTGGGGTGACCGGCACCGAGTGTGCCGTTCGGCAGCTCCCAGCTGCTCAGACCCATGACGTCGCCTCTGGTACCCAGCGCGGTTGCGGTGTGACCGGAGAACCAGATTGGCACATCCTCGGCCAGCTTCAGCATGACTGCTTCGTAGAGGGCATAGCGCTCATCGAAGTCGTCGGTCTGGATGGCTGCGATGAGGTTACCGAACACCTCTGGGTCGTAGTAATTCGACCAGTTCAACGGCGATGCCGCTGGGACCCCTGCCTCTTCTGCGATTTCCGCAGTCGGAGGAGCGAGGGCCGGGTTCAGGTTCAACGACGGATCATTGTCGTCAGATACTCGCCAGCAATGAGTGGTGTGCTCACCGACGAAGCCGTTCTCGGCACCGAGGGCGTAGTTGATGTGGGTCTGCTGGTCGTAGTTGGTCATGTTGGTCTCGACCAGGCCACTACCACTCCAGGTCTGATCGAGTACCTGCATGGCGGCGATCAGGGTTGGGTCTGGCGGGCAGGACAGCTCAGCTTCGATGGGCTCGCCAACGGCCTTACCGTCGGAACGGGCCGGGTCATCGATGTAGGTCTGCAGGGTTGCCTTGCCGGCTTCGAAGTCGAACTTCGGCCAGGCAGCCGCAGCCTTTTCTGAGTACCACGGTGAATCAGGGCTGAACCACTGGGTGGCAGGTAGTGAAATGCCGGTGCCACCGAGGGCCTCGATCACGTTCTCCTGGCTATTCATCTGGGTCAGACCACGACGAACCCGGACATCATCGAATGGCGGGACGAGCACATTGAACATGCCACCGCCAACGTTGTTGCCCTGGAATTCGTACATGTTGATGTCATCGCCGCCCTCTTTTGCGGCCCGAGCATCACGGATGGTGCCCTGACGGAGGGTGTGCATGACCTGCGTAGTATCCGACAGCAGCGAGCTGAGGCGAGTATTTTCGTCAGGAATCGGACGGAAGCTGATTCTGTCCAGGTATGGAAGCTGGGTGCCATTTGAGTCGACGCCCCAGTAGTCGGGGTTGCGCTCAACGATGGTCTCGTTGTCGAGGTCACGGCTGACGAAGACGAACGGGCCGGTGCCGATTGGGGCATCGTTGTAACCATCGGGATCAGCGGTGGCGAACGATGGCTCGAAGACCATGCCAAGCGGAGCCCCTGAAAGGAACGTCGGGAAAGCCGAGTTGGAAGAGCTCAACGTGTATGTGACTTCGAGTTCGCCAGTGGCCTCAACGCCGGTCAGGTTCGACGAAACGATCTGACCCGCTGACTGCGAACCTGTCTGCTGTACGGGGAACATGTCGGCAATGGTTTGAGCGGTGAGCGGCGTGCCGTCGTGGAAGGTGACGCCACTACGCAGGGTCCCGGTCCAGATGGTGAAATCCTCATTCGGCGAAATGCTTTCCAGCAACCAGCCTTCGTAGGTGCCGGTAGCGGTGTTCTCCATCAGCTTGTCGTAGACGGTTGGCAGCACGTTCATGCAAGGTGAGCCGCAGGTGTCTTCCCACGGACGCATACCGACGATTTCGGCCTCAAGACCGATTGCGATCTCGCCGCCGGAGGTTGCCACGTCGTCTGAGACTGCAACCTCGGAGTCGACATCCCCTTCGGCTACGTCACCAGCTTCGATCGTTTCTTCACCATCGGTACTCTCGACGGCCTCATCGCCACTGCCGACTGACTCGGAATCACCATTGTCGCTGCCGCAGGCGGCGGCGACGACGGTGAATGCAAGCAGCAGTGCGAAGAGCCGGTACAGGCTTCGCTTGGTCATTAATTTCTCCCCTTATTCGTTTGGAACTTGCCTTCGCGCCCACGGAGGGCGCACGTGAATTTGAATTGTTACCAGGTGTTAACTACGTCACACGTTCAACTGGACCTAATCGTCGTCAGGTCGTCATCGGAACTATCGCAACACGCTATGGAGCGAGCTGCTCGTGCCGTTCTTTGTCGTTTCGTACTGGGCCCGCTAGGCGACCGCCAACTCGGCTAGTGGGTGATGGCAGGCGACGAAGTGGTCGTCTGAAACCTGCCGCATCTCGGGCTCGACCCGCTCGCATATCTCATCGGCGAACGGGCACCGGGTGCGGAAACGACAACCGGATGGTGGGTTGATCGGCGACGGTAGGTCACCTTCGGCCTCGACCGTTTCATCGACCGAAGCCAACGGATCCGGCACGGGAATCGAGTCGAGGAGCAGTTTGGTGTACGGATGAGCTGGATTTGCGTAGAGCTCGTCCGACTCGGACATCTCGCACATCTTCCCCAGGTACATCACCGCCACCNNTGTTCTTCACCACCGCCAGGTCATGGGCGATGAATACCAGGGTCAGGCCATACTTGACCTTCAGATCTTCCAACATGTTGAGAATCTGCGCCTGGACAGAAACATCGAGGGCCGATACCGGCTCATCGCAGATGATCAGCTTCGGTTCCATGACCAAAGCCCTGGCGATGGAGATGCGCTGACATTGGCCGCCGGAGAACTCGTGGGGCCGCTTGTAACGGGCCACGCCGGGATCGATACCGACCGAGGAGAGCATGTCGCTCACCAGGGCCCACTGCTCGTCTTTGTCTGCCGGGCCCCAAACCCTGAGCGGCTCGGCGACAACTTCGCCGATGGTTCTGCGGGGGTTCAGCGATGAGATCGGATCCTGGAAGATCATCTGCATGTCGGTGCGATGCTGACGCATCTCTTCCGGGCTGAGCGATGCCAGATCATTGCCGCCGAGCTGAACCGACCCTGACGTTGGCTTCGGCAGCTGGAGGAGCGCTCGCCCGGTGGTCGACTTACCGCAGCCGGATTCGCCGACCAAGCCCAAGGTTTCGCCAGCGACGATATCGAAACTGATCCCGCTGACAGCGTGAACCTTGTTCCCTCCTGGAACGTCGAACTCGACCGTCAGATCCTCAACCCGCAGAAGCGTTTCGTCGCTCGACCGCAAATGGGCCTTGCCTGAACCTGCCATCAGTTGGCCATCCCTTGCTCAATTAGCTCTTCTGTGGCCTGGATCTCACCCGCTACCGCCAGCGTCTGCGGTATACCAGCGGCGAGGTTTCTGTCGTAGGCATCACGATTCTCGTCGCTGCCGACCGGATACCAACAGGCGAAGGTGTGGCCCGGTCCGACGGCCGCGGTTAGTGGCGGCTCCTCTTCGCGGCATTTGGCCTGGGCGTAGGGGCAACGGGGGGCAAACTTGCAGCCCGAAGGTGGGTGAATCAGGTCTGGCGGGCGTCCGGCGATGGCTGACAACCGGGTGTGTTTCGGTTGGTTCACCTTGGGGATGGCCCGCAGCAGCGCCTCGGTGTACGGATGGCGCATGTCGGCAAAGAGCTGCCCGGTTGGCGCCTTCTCGACCACTTTGCCTGCGTACATAACGGCGATTTCGTCTGTCCGGCCTGCCACGACGCCAAGGTCGTGGGTGACCAGAATCATCGTCATGAATCGATCTCGCTGCTGGGTCGCCAGCAGATTGAGGATCTGGTGCTGCACGGTCACGTCGAGGGCCGTTGTCGGCTCATCGGCAAATAGCATCTTTGGCCCGCAGGCCAGCGCGATGGCGATACAGACCCGCTGTCGCATACCGCCAGACAGTTCATGGGGGTAGTTCGAGAACCGAGCCTCTGGTTCAGGGATTCGCACGCTGCGCAGCAGCTGGATGGCGTTTTCCTTGGCTTCGGTCTTGTTGAGCCCGAGGTGGTAGCGCAGATGCTCGGTGAGCTGCCTGCCGATCTTGACCACAGGGTTCAGGGAGGTCATGGGGTCTTGGAAGACCATGGCCATGTCGATTCCCCAGAGCTTCTTCATTTCCTTTGGCGGGAGATCGAGTAACTCTCGCCCGTCGTAGACCACCGAGCCGCTGGTCATGGCGTTGGAGGCGATGTTCAGCCTCATGATCGACCGGCTCAGGACGGTCTTACCCGAACCTGACTCGCCGACGACGCCAAGGGTCGAACCACGAGGCAGCGACAGCGAGACGCCATCGACAGCCTTAACCACGCCTGCTGGCGTAGAAAAGTGGGTTTTGAGATCTTCAACGACAAGCAAATCCGGGTCCGCCTTGTTGTTCACGGACACCTTCCTTTCACCCTCGAGCAGGGCCACGGTCGATCGATCTCGGCTAGCAGGACGCTCATGGGACCACAAAAGGACCCGGTACGCAATTTCCTGAGGGCCGACGACAACGGACTGTCACATTGGGTCGCATCGGTCGGCCGGTGGTGGAGCGGGGTGAGGACGTTCCGTCCGAGGCTTTTCAAGGGTCTGGCAGATCACCGCCGTTAAGCAGGGTCGCCCAGCCCCTTTAGGCCAAGTCCTTCGTGGGGCCCAATCACAACGAGTTCGAGCACTCCCGTGCCCCGCCGATCACCGGAAACCGCCTCGACGACGTGTTGGACATGGAAGTTGCCCGGTGACATCGGATCGACATCTGAAACGACGACCCGCTCGCTCTCGACCACCCCATCGCCGACCCAGGTCCCGTGTCGGAACCGCGGGTGTCCGTAGCCGACACCGGACATCTGGAACCGGGTTAAGGGCGTAAGTTCGACCGCGAACTCGTCTCCTCGCCACGGTTTGAAGCGGAGCTCAGCCGATTGCATCCAGCGGGTGCCAGGTTCGAGTTGGAGCCGATAGTCGACACCCGCCATACCTTCAACCGGCTGCAACCAGGCCGGTTTGTCGCCGCTGAGCAGGGGGGCTGAGAAGCCGCCCTCGTGCCAGCGGGAGCCGTCGGAATTCTCGTTGACATCGAGGTGAACCGCTCCGTCGTCGAAGTTGATCGGCGTCCAGAGCCAGAAGAACTCGGGCGAAACCGGCGCGCTGTCCGGGCCTCGGCCACCGCGTTGGCCCCAGGAACGATCCCGGCAACCCCGGGTTCCGTCGAGGTCGATCGAGGTGTCCCCCACCGTCGCAGTTCCGGTCCAGTCACCGAATTGGGTGTAGCGGGTGTAGTCGAACACACCGATCGACAGGTCGTGGTTCACAAACCGAGATTCTTCGATGGGCGGGGTCCTAGCGACAAACGTGGCCTCGATACCAACATCGGGGTGGTCGACGGTAATAACCATCGTCGACATCGGCTCGGGAATCTCGATTGTGATCGGCCCAACGGTCAACGCCCTGCGATCCGCTCCCATCCTGGCGCTGGCAAACACCGAGTGCTGCACACCGTCAACCAGGACACACAGCGCGCCATCAACCACCCGCTTGTTGGGGTACACGCCGAAGGCCAACGCAAAAAAGACCGACCCGTCTGCGTTGTATCCGTTGAAGAAGTAGCGGTCGTAGGCGTTGGTACCGAGACCGTTCTGGGTTACCGAGACCGGAGTCTGGTGAATCGGAAAGTCATCGAGGGGATCGAGCACACGAATTCTGTAACACAAATCCCTCGACACGGCACGTCTCTCTCGATCTCCTGGCGCGACCCACGCAGCTCGGAAACGGTCGAAAAACGAGGCCTGAAAGGACCGGTTGACCTAGGCCGACTATGAGCATTTGCTTGATGTCGCTGCGTGGCGTCGCAGCACTAGACTCTTGTTCTGAGCGACGACAGGGCAACCGTGGACCAAACCTCACAAATTCGCCGCAGCACGATCAGTCTTCGCCGCGCCTGGCCTGCTGCCATCTCCCTCGGTATGGCCCTGGGGCTTACCGCCTGCGGTGGTGAGACCGAACCGAGCCTTGGCAATGCAGCTGTGGTCACGACTACCACCACGATCGCCACGACCACCGTGCCAGTAGAGACCACCACCACGATCGACTTCGACCGCGAGCCAAGCCAGGAAACAACACCTCTGCCGGAGGATGCGACGGCAGCCGAGCTGGCCGAAGTAGTCGACAACATGCGTGGCCCGACAAACGATGCCTCAGAGCAACTGCAACGCATCGCCACGTTCCTTGATCTGGCCAGTCCTGCGCAGGCTCAGATCATGGAACTCTCGATCGCTACGGAACCGGCCGAGGACGACCGGGTCGACATTTCGACCCAGGTGAGAATGCGAACCCCGCAAACGGTTGCCGATCTCGCGGTCTTCTACGATGGTGAACTGCGATCGGCAGGGTGGAACAAGGCCGGATTCAGCGAGACCACCGTCGACGGTTTGCCTGCTACTGAGCTGGTCTTTCGAATTCCCGGCACTTCGGGGTCCGACACCGAACTCGGCATCACGCTGAGCAACGGGCCGGTTACCTTCATCGATCTCGACCTAAAACTCCTCTCCGAAGAGGACGACGAGAGCTTCGAACGACTCCTCGCTTGGCAGTCGGCAATCCGTACTCCTCGAACCACAAACGCGGCGAAGGCCGTGGTCTTCACCGCTGGAGACAGCGCCTCGTTGCAGGTGATCTACACCATGGAGGCCGACAGCGCCGCCGAAGCTCGCGAAGACATCGCCGAACTTGTGCGAACGTCGGAGTTCACCATCGATTCGCCGGACGAGAGCGGCACGAGCACCGCTCCCCTGCTGCTAGTCGACGAGGACGGCCAGGAATATCTCCTCGAGTTCGCTCCAACCAGAGATCCCGAGATTTTCTGGATGATGGTTAGCGCCTCGTTCGACCTAGAGCCGATCGACCCCGAGCCCGAGAACTAGGCCGACGCTGCCGCAGGCCAGCTCTGCTGGTCGACCTCGGCCGGATCCCACGCCAACACCGAGCATCCTCCGTCAGCTAACGGAAGTTCAAGTGTGGTCACCGCGTCGCCGACGTGCAGTAGCCCACCCTGGTCCCAGTTGTCCTGGTTGCCGCCAGCCTGGTTACTGTCCCCGTCCTCGACATCGAAATCTGCGATCATCAAGGCGAGCCCGTGAACTGTCCGCTCGTAACTCACACGCACTTTCCTTGTCTCAGCCATACCCTTAAGACGCACGAACTTCGGGATTAGTTCCGCCAACTACGTTACGAATTGATCTCGACCCGTTTCGACCACTGCTATTTGCGCCGGAGATCGACATGACCAATCTAAAAGTGCTGGTACTCAACGGCCCGAACCTCAACCTGCTCGGGACGAGAGAGCCAGAGATCTACGGCTCGCAGTCGCTGCAAGACATCATGGCCGAGCTGGCAACCATCGCTACCGCCGACCACTGTGAGATAACTCCGGTCCAGTCGAACTCCGAGGGCGCCCTGGTCGACGCCATCCACGATGCGATGGGCTGGGCAGACGGGGTCGTGTTCAACGCAGGCGCCTACACCCATACCAGCGTCGCACTACGTGATGCGATCAGCGGGTCTGGCCTGCCGGTGGTGGAGACCCACCTTTCAAACGTGCACAGCCGCGAAGAGTTTCGCCACCACTCGCTAATGGCTGCGGTCTGCGTCGGCGTCGTTGCCGGCTTCGGCTCAGACAGTTACCGGGTCGCCCTCACCGCTCTGTTGAGTCACATCAAACGTTCCCGAACCTGACCCCAGCGAGTCGACATCGTCGGGGAAAATCTGCTTCGCCCGCCACGGCGTAACGAAGCGGTCTCGTACCGCCTCGATGGCCAGGTAGTAGTACGGGAAGGCCAGCAGCACGAGGAACGTGCTCGACAGCAGACCGAAGATGATCGTGTAGCCGAGCGACTCCCAGAATGGGTCGGACAGAGCGAGGGGCAACACGCCAGCCACCGTCGTAAACGATGTGGTGACCAGCGGACGGAAGCGACGTCGAATCGCCGTCTCGATCGCTTGCTTTCGATCGGCTCCAGCCCGGCGTTCCTGGTTGGCGAAGTCGGTCAACAAGATGGTGTTGTTTACCGCGATACCAATCAGGCCGAGCAGGCCAAGCATCACGAAGAAGCTGAGCACATTCCCGGTGAGCAGCAGCCCGCCGAAGACACCGAAGAAACTGAACGGGATGGCCAGGAATACCAGGACCCACTGGACCAGCGAGCGGAACTGAATCAGCAGTAGCAGCAGCATTGCGCCGAGCGCTATGCCGAAGGCCAGCGGCATCGAGTTGAACGACTCCTGATTGTCGCTTTCAAGGCCAAAGTCGAACCCGAGGGCATCCTCGGCCAGTCCCAGCTCGGCCAGTTCGGCGGGACCGTAGAGGTCCTCTAGGTAGGTTTGGGTTTCGGTGGTCACCGTGGTGATGTCGTCACCGTCGAAGCGGGCTCGCACTTCGATCAGTCGCTGCCCGTCCTGACGGGAAACTACATCGGTGAGGGCGACGTCAACTTCTAAAACCTGGAACGTGGTGCCGTTTGGCCGCTCGATCTCGGCGCCCTGCAGGGCGGCGGCGAATGTCTGACCGGCGGCGGCCAGAACTTCAGGATCCTCCCCTATTACCTGCATTTGGAATGGGAACAGAGACTCGGGCGGACCGCCTGAGATCTGGTTGAAGACAACCCTGGCGTTCTCTACCGATTCGCCGAGGGGTTCCAGCTTGTTCGTCACAAGCGAAGGCGCCGTCTCTCGACCACCGATATCGGTCAGGGTGAACTGGGTGTAGGCATCGCTCTGACTGCCGATGTAGGTGTAGGCCTGAACCAGATCATCGCCGAGCAGGGCGGCAGCCTGTTGGTTCACGTCAAAGGTCAGCGCCCGAGCATCTTCGATCGAGGTGCCGGGAGGAAAGCTGTACTCGACGGCGATCTCGGTCGAGTCGCTCTGAGGCGGGAAGATGTTGAAGCCAACCCGAGGGGCGAACACGAACAGCCCGACGCCGATCATCACCACGCTGAGACCGAAGCCTGCCAGGCCGATCAGGATTCCCTTGGGTCCCCGGGTGCCGGGCAGCGAGGCCACCTTGGCTGCTACCGCATCTTGGGCCCTGGCCAGCGGGCCGTTGTTGGCCGGCGCCGACAACACCACAAACCGGGCGGCGAAGGGAATGAAGATCAGCGAAAGCACCAGCGAGGTGATCAGCGCGATCATCACCGATATCGGCAGGATGCGAATGAAGTCGCCGAGGATTCCGCTGATGGCCAGCATCGGAGCGAACACCAAGACCGTTGTGATGGTGCCGGAGATACTGGCCGCGCCAACCCGTTTGATGGCGTTGCCGATGATCTCGATCTCGTCGTCGGTGTTCTCCCGGAACGCGTCGATCGCTTCGGTTATGACAATCGCATCATCGACAAACAGGCCAAGGGCCAGAATCAAACCGAAGAGCGAAATCGTGTTGAGCGAAATGCCGAACAGGTAGATCACTCCGGTCGAGGTGGCCAGCACGGTGAGAATAAACAGAGCGGTAATGATGGAGGCCCGCCATGAAATCAGCACCAGGGCGATCAGGGCAACGGCGATCAAACCGGTGAGCACGTTGCCCTGCAACGAACCGATCTGCTGGCGGATCTGCGAGGCGAAGTCGGCGGCGACAAACGATTCGAACCCATCGGGCAACAAACCCTCGGCGCTGGCCTGAGCCAGTGCGCTGTCTGCGGCATCACGGATAGCTAGCGCGTCGACATCATCGGCCTTCTGGACGCCAATGGCGATCGAAGGGCGAAAGCCAAGCGTCCCGTCATCGGCGGCGACCGTTGCCTGGTTAAAGCCGGTTTCGTTTCGCACCGTTTCACCAGTGGCCGGATTTACGCCCTCGTCGAACAGGCTCACCACTTCGGCGCTGCTGATATCCCCCCAGTTAGCGAAGGCCGGGAGGATCGCGCTTGCCGCAGCCTCGAGTTCATCGCCGGTGGCGTCAGCCGGGCCGTAGACACCAACCAGCAGATCGTATTGATTCAGGAACTGCGCGGCGTTTACCACCTGGGTTTCGTAGACAACCTCAGGGGGAAGGTCGAGCGCTCCCATCTCCTCGTCGAGCAGATCGGCACCATACTGAGAGGTGTATTGCTCGTCGAGTTCGGCAATGACCACGAACGAGTTTTCCCGCGAGTTAACGGTGACCGACAGCACCTCGGGGCGATCTTGCAACGCCTCGATCACCGGCTGACCAACATCGAGGTCGACCTGTTCCTTGTCATCGACGAAGTAGCCACCGGCGGCGATCCCGATGGGGATCTCAACTGACGGAAAACCCTCACGAGGCAGCAGCGTGGTGTAGGCCAACGCGCCGAAGCCCATGAGCAGTATCCACAGCGGCAGAGTTATGAAGGTGTTGGCAGCAAAGAACTGAACAATACGCCTAAGCAAGGCAGACTCCTGTTTCGGGATGACGCCGACTACGACCAGCGCCCAGCGAGAAAGAGCGGCCAGCTAGGCCGCAAGCGATCACTGTATTCCCGATCAGCCAGCCACTGTTGCATCAAGTGACACAGAACCTGTGACCTCGAAGTCTTAGCTGAACCACGCTGCGGGTGGAACCCAGTCGCCGCTCGCGCGTTCCGTTGCCATAGTGTCTGTGATCGGCGAGACATCTTCGGCCCGCTCTCCACCTGGATATCTGAACCACCAGATATTTCACCACCCAAGACACCCACCGAAGTGATCTTCGATGTCACAGGCCGTAGCTAGTGTTGGTGTATGTCCTTGACGAGTCTCGACGCTCGTCTGGATGGCCGAGTGGTGGCAACGGATCTAGACCGAGCGTTACAAAAATTGGCCGAAGCCGACCAGCTTCGAGCAAGCGCCGCTGCGCTGCTGGGTGACCTGGATGGCACCGGTCTGGCCGAGTGGTTGGGCTACGTCTCGCTCGACCGGCTGGTCGCCCACCGCTCAGCGTGCGGGAACGGCGCGGCTCGCGATCTGATGCGGGTAGCTAGGCATTTGGCGCGGTTCTCTGTGACTGCCGATGCCGTGCGTTCGGGGCGGGTCTCGTTCGCCGCCGCTGGGGTGCTGGCCCGAGCTGCCCGAGATCTTGCCGATGCCTACCTGGAGTATGAAGGCCAGTTGCTCGACGCTGCCGCTTCAAATGAAGTCGACGAGTTGGAACGGCTGTGCCGGCTTTGGCGGGGCCGGGCCGACGGCGAAGCGAATGCTGCCGACGCGGAACGGGCGTTCAATAAACGGGGCCTCTGGATGCAGTTCGCCTTCGACGGGGCCGGGCATGGCCGGTTCTCCCTCGACGCCATCGGCGCTGAAGCAGTCTGGGCCGCGCTCGAAACACCACCCGACCCAGTCACGCAGCTTCCAGAGCCCCGCACCGTCGCACAGCGGCGAGCTGACAAACTCGTCGACGTCTGCACAATCTCAACCGAAGGTGACCTCGAACACCGAACCGTCGGGGCGAGAACAACAGTCGACGTGGTCATCGATATCGAAACCCTCGCCGCCAGTGACAAGGACCGCGGGCCGATCGACCTCGACCGGATGCGAGCCGAACTCGCTCACGGCGGACCGATCACCGGACCAGGGCTCGATCGCCTGCTCTGCGACGCGTCCTTCCGAGCGCTCATCACCGACGGACCACGAACCGTGCTGGCCTACAGCCGAGCCACACCAGATATCCCACCGGGCCTACGCCGCGCCGTGCGAATCCGCGACCGGCACTGCACATTCACTGGCTGCGACCGGCCCTGGTGGTGGTGCGACTTACACCACATCACGCCAAGAAACCGAGGCGGGCCAACCACCGCGGAGAACCTGACCCTGCTCTGCAGATTCCACCACGGCTGTGTGCATGACCGAGGATGGCAACTCACCAGAGCACCCGACGGTGCCATCAACGTCAGATCGCCCTGACGCAAAGCCGGATCGTGTGTGCCGAGCCTCATCTGGGCTGGACCGGTAAGCCGAAACGCACGAAACCCCGACCGCACAGGGCGGATCGGGGTAACGGCGCGCCTCACACATCTGGGCGGCGCACTGCGATGGGTCCGACTCTTCATGGTGGAGATCCGGATTAGGTCGGGCCCGCCAGCTCGGCCATCAGTTCGTCCCAACCCATCTCACCTTTGAAGTGTCGGATCACCGGTTCCGGCAGATCGATGCGAGGCCAGCGAGCGTCGTCGAGTAGGTGACAGGTGCTCTCGACGGAGCCATCGTCATCGAAGCGGTAGGTGCGGTAGCCCGGTGGCAGCGTGGTCCAGTTCTCGAAGTCGAAACTTATGGTGAGGGCCGGGCACACAAAGACCGGCCGCTCGGCGATTTCCAGCTCGGAGTCGCTGTGAATATGGCCGGCGCCAAATCCTCGGATCGATGGGTAGCGACCGACGAGGTCGGCCACCTCAGCGTCAAGAACCGCTGAACCGTAGGAGCCCGGCATACCGGGAGGGTGATGTAGCCAGATGAAAACGTTCGGGGCATCGGATGCGTCGATCATCTCGCCGATCCAAGCCGACTCGGTTTCCCCCAACGATGCCTCGGCCTCGATGCGGTCCTGGCGATCGACGAGGCGTCCGTTGTCGTCGATCTCCCGACCGAGGTGGTTGGAGTCGGCAAAAACGAACAACCAGGAACCCACTCTCTGGGTCCGGTCCATGTTCAGACCGGGGCGAGGTACCGACACCTTGAGCGGCGTGTCGAAGTCGTGGTTTCCTGGCAGCACATTGGTCGGGACCGGAATCCGGCTGAGCGCCTCGATGGCTACCAGGTACTCGTCGGGCTGACCGTGATCGGCAACATCGCCGGTGACGACCGCCAGTTCTGTACCTCCGGCGGCGAAAGCATGATCGAATACCGCTCGGAACGTCTCGTTTGTGTCGTAGCCAAAGCCACCGTGGCTGCGGTTCCCGGGAACCGAAAAATGAGTGTCGCTCAGCTGCGTAATCGTGATCATGTACTCAGCCTGGCATGTAGATATGTCTCAGCACAGCAAATTTCGTTGCAACGATTTCTACTGAGCGCAGACAGTAGGGTTCAACGATGGGTTCGTACACCGACAGGCAGCGTGGCTGATGGAGGACTTTTTGGCCGGTTCAGGCCTCACCGTCGACATGTTGCTGTGCGATTCTGCTCAGGTTTCGAGCGGGAAGTTGTTCATTCTGGGTGGCGGGCTAGCCGTCGTCGGGCCGAAACCTCAACCGTTGGCTCTGGCGCTACAGATCACCGTGCCCTGGGATAGGGCCAATGTGGAGCATCGGTGGCGCATCGAGTTGTACAACGAGGATGGGCAGCTGGTGACCATCAACGAAAAGCCGGTCGTCATCCAGGGCAAGTTTGAAGCTGGCCGACCGGCGGGGCTTCGCCCGGGCTCACCACTGGGCGTCTCGTTGGCCATCAACCTGACCCCGCTACCGCTGCCTTCGGGCTCAAGCTACGCCTTCGCTCTAGCTATCGATGAACTGACCCAGCCCGACTGGCGGGTGCGATTCTTCGTCAAGCCACCGCCGCAGGCCTAGGCGGGCCAAGCTGGCGAGCGACGCTGGCCTTCAGGTCTACTTATGCGGCGACGGGCCGTTTGGCGCCGGTTTCGCCGACGTTTCGCACGATCAAGCCGAGGCCAATAAAGATAATGCCGCCAAGCACCGCAGCCGAGGCGTTGAGGCCGACACCGGTAGCCACCCAGCCGACGACTAGGGGCCCGAGGATTGAACCCCAGTCCTGAAGCGAAGCAAAGGCAGCCAGAAACTGGCTGGTCGAATCCTCGGGGGCTAGGTCGGTGCCGATGGTCATCATCGTTCCCGCGCTCAGACCGTTGCCAACACCGATCACACCGCCGGCTAGGGCGACCAGCAGTCCGGTATCAGCCATGGCCAGCAAAAACAGGCCGACCCCCATCAGCGAGAACGCGGGAACGATCGCCGTCAACCGACCAAAACGGTCCATCAGGTAACCGGCAACGGGGAACAGAACCAGGTCCGCTCCGGTGCCGACCGAGACCATGAGCCCAACTGCGGTAGGGCTCATGCCAAGTTCGTCGCCGAGCAATGGCAGCACCACGTTTCGGCCCCGCCTGGCGGCCATGATCATGATCGGGCCGCTGGCGGCAAGCAGCAGCAGGCGCCAGTGGCGGCGAAACACTTCTCGCAGCGGCAGTCGGTCGCTCTGAGCGGGCGGTTCGACCGAATCGGCGGTCAACAGTGGCAGTATGCCAAGGCCGGCCAACGCCCCGGCGATCAGGAATACCGCCCGGAAGCCGAACCCTTCGATCACCAACCCACCGATAAATGGGCCGACGAACATTCCGAATCGGCGGGTGCCTCCCATGCCCGACAGCAGCCGACCGCGCAGGCTGGCATCGACAGAAAGCGTGACCCAGGTCTGAGCCGAAATTCGTAGGGCGCTCGTCCCGACGCCGCTAATCAGCTGCAACGCGAACAGCACGATGAAGTCATCGGATGAGGCCAACAACATGACGGTGGCGCAGATTCCACCCGCTCCGACCATCAACATCCGTCGAGGACCGAACCTTGCCACACCATCGCCGACCGGCACTCCGCCGACGGCCGAGCCGATTCCGATCGAAGCCAACACGCCGGTCAATGCCAAGTAGCTGAGCCCAACCTCCGCCAGGTAGAGCGGGAGCGCGACGCTGAGCATGCCGAGACAGATCGACATCCCGAGCCACGGGCCGAAGACCGGGGCCAGTAGCCCTCTGGCTGCGTCGGTGGTCGCGCTCGGCCTTCCCATCATCCCGGACGACTCTACCTAGGTGAGCAGGGGTCGCTGACCAAGGCGGCTGTCAGCCGGAGAGCATCGACAATGGTAAGCCGATCGGTGATCGGTCCACTGTTACAACCCGGCCCCGCAGCGCTGGTCGATTCGGTACTCCTCCAGGGGCACCGAAGCGATCCCACCTCGAGCGCGCTATGACGATCGCGGCAGTTCCCGGATCAGTAGCTCCATGAGTAGGCCATCGGTCCAGGTCTGCGAGGTATGGCTCCACTCGTAGTCCCGCATGGTGCCAACCGGTTTGAAGCCCACCCGTTCATACGCCTTGATGGCGTTGTTGTTAGCGGCGTTCGGGTCAATCACGATCCGGTGATGGCCGATCGAGGCTAGGTGGTCGACCACGAGCCGGATGGCCTCGGGCCCGAGGCCTTGGCCCTGGAAGTCATCATGAATCGCTAGATCGATTCCGGCGTGGCGGTACATCGGGTCGTCTTCTTCGTGAAACTGGATAAGACCGACCGCTGCCCCGTCAAAGTCGATCATCAGCACGGTGACCTCGGGGTCGGCATCGTTTACCAGTTCATCGAGCTCGCTCTGACTCTGCGGACCCCACCATCGAACAACCCCCGGGCATTCGAACAGCCGCTGCAGCGCTGAGCCATCTTCGCTTCGACCGCGGCGCAAGCGCAACCGTTCTCCGGTCAGCACGAGACCGCTACTACTACCTTCGTCTTCCTTCGAGCCCGGACTCATATCGGCGATAGTAATGCGTTGATCGAGTCCGACCGGCCCGATTCCGTCCCGCAACCGATCAACGTCGGCTTGGCATTACCTTGGAGCCATGCAAACAACCGAAGGCCAAACAGGAATCTCGGTCTCTGGAACGGGGCGCGTCGCCATCACACCGGAGATCGCAACCCTTCGAGCTGGAGTCTCATTGAGCGGCCCGTCGCTGGAAGATGCCAGGGCGGCCGCAGCGACGAAGATCGGGGCGGCCACGCAGTACCTCATGAGTGCCGGAGTAGCCGAAGGTGATATTCAAACCACCCGTTTGAACGTGCACACCTCCTTCGACCGCGAGATCAGACAGCAGACCTACCACCTCTCCACCGGGGTCGAGGCCACGATCCGAGATCTCGCTTCGGCGGAGTCGATCGTGAACGATCTGTTCACCGAGATCGGCGACGGCATCGACATGAACGGCTTAACTTTCGGTGTGGAAGATCCGGCAACCGGTCGAGCCGAGGCCATCGAGTTGGCCTTTGAAGACGCGAAGACCAAGGCGGTTCAACTGGCACGGTTGGCCGGGGTCGGCCTGGGGCCGGTCCTAGCCGTCTCGGAATCGCAGGGCCAGGATCATATGGGCGCCCCGATGATGGCCATGGCTCGACGGTCCGGGGGCGACATCCCGATCGCGGCAGGAGAACTGGATCAGCAGGCGACGGTTAGCGTGCGCTGGGCCATCGACAACTAGCTAGGCGCCAGATGTAGCACGCCTCGAAACTAGATCGAGCGATGTGATGGCGCCGGGTACTCGACGAGCGTCGGCAGTTCCGGCAGATCCCCGTCGAGTAGCTCGGTCAGGCTGGCGATGGTGGCCTGGGTCATCACCGACGGCACGGCCAGACCTTCGAGCATGTCTGCCGCCGCCTCCATCTCTGCCTTGCGTCGTGGCGCATGGGTTTTGGAGCCGGTGACCAAGCGGCGCATCCACTCGTCGTCTGCGCCTTCCAGTTCGTTGCGCAGGTTCGACCACAGCCACTCCAGGTCATCGAAGGCTGCGCCGGCACGAGCGGCCTCGATCAGCACCGCGGCGGTGCCCTTCATCATGACGCTGCGTAGCAGCTTCTTAGCCGCTGCCGTGCCGGGAGGACCGCTGAGCGCCTCGGCTGAGCCGCCCAGGGCGTTGATCATCTCGCAGTAACGCTCCGCACCGGTTCCCGAAGCCATGCTCGGGGTGGCCAAGCCGTTACCCGGCACCATTGACATCAAGGCCACGTCGGCGAATTCAAGGTCTCGTTTTGCCGCGTACTCTGCCAGATCGGCTTTGAGCTGCGGAGGTCCAGTCGACAAATCGGCATAGACCGCATCCTGGCGAATGACCTCGATCGACTGGAGGAGGCTCAGCGTCGCATCCGCTGCGGCGGTGACCCCGATCACCAGATCAGCGTCTCTAGCCGCCAGGGCAGGGTGAACGAAGCGAGTCACCCCTTCGGGGGTCGCTACAGCTGCGGGGTCGAATGCCAAGACGTTGGTCTCAGCTTGTACGAGGTCGCTCGCCAGCAGCGTGCCAGCCTCGCCCAACCCAAAGAAACAGATAGTAATTCGCTCGGCCAGACCCAGAATTTACCAGCAGAGAGATCGCTTCGCCCACACGATGACAGCTCGGTTCCATTTCGACAGGCCCCATCGATCGACGAAAGACCACCCTCAGCCGCCAGCTCCGGCTTCTACCTCATCCAGGAAATCACGAGCCGCCCGCGCATTGTGAGATCGCCAGAGGTCAACAACGTCTCCGTCCGCCGAGATCAGCCGCTCAATCTTGTGATCCAACGCGACCCGCTGGGCGGCGATCAAAAACTCGGAGTTCTGCCCTAGCCGCTCAAACAGTCGCAACTTCACGAGGAACGTCAGCCGGAGATCCCGCACGTGAATCACCGGCTCAGCCAACCACCGCTCCAGCTCTGCCAGACCAAACGCGGTCGGTTGGAACACCGTTCTAGTTGGGCCAGCATCGCCCGGTTCGGTTTGTAGCGGCTCGACCAGAGATGCCGCGGCCAAACGGTCGAGGGCCCGATAAACAAGTGGTCGGCGGACGGTGAGAATGCGACCAAGGTCGCTTTCGGGTTCCAGGGCTTTGGCCAGTGCGAACCCATGGGCTGGGGCCTCGACCAACAGCGCCAGCAAGACCCACTCGGTCACCGAGCGATCAGCGGATCCAGCTTGATCAGTAGCGGAATTTGGCGCCGGTTGTTGGCCCATGGGTAACAGCGTACTCTGAAGCACATCAGTAGTCTCGTTGAGACTACTGACCGATCGCCGGTCCATTCGGTCCCTAAACTGACCGACCTTGCGGCATGAACTGGAAGTAGGTTTACAAGCGACGATGGGCGTTGGAAACACATGGGCCAGCCGCGCCAGCATCGGGTTAGCGGTGACCGCGTCCCTGTTCGGCGTCGTTAGCTGCGGATCCAACGGCGGCGACCAAGCCCACGTTGATGACCCAAGCGTCGTTCGAGTCTTCGCTGCGGCCTCTTTGGCCGACGCCTTCGATGGGCTAGAAGCAGCATTCGAGACCATCAACCCTCAATATGACATCGAGCTGAACCTGGCGGGCAGTTCGTCGCTACGAGCTCAGATCCTGGCCGGCGCACCGGCCGATGTGTTCGCCTCAGCCAACGCAGCAATCATGGACGAGGTCGCCAGCGACGACTCGGTCGGGGCCGAAGAACCGGAGATCTTCGCCACCAACGAGCTAACTATCGCGGTGCCAAACGGCAATCCGGGCCAACTCAGCGGCATCGACGACTTCGCCAGGGCCGAACTGTTCCTGGGGCTCTGCGCGGTCGAGGTGCCATGCGGCTCGCTGGCCGAAGCGGCCTTGACCGCTGCAGGCATCGTGCCATCGATCGACACCCGCGAACCCGATGTTCGAGCTCTGCTGGCCAAGGTGGCCGAGGCAGAACTCGATGCAGGCATCGTCTATCGAACCGATGTCCTAGCCGCAGCCGAGCGGGTGGAAGCGATACCACTAGCCGTTGACGATCTCGACCAAGATGAGGCTGCGGACTGGTCGGCCAGCTACCCGATCGTTGTATTGGGCGCAGGCGAGGGCCGCGACGGCGGTCGAGAGTTCATGTCATTCGTTCTCGGTGCCAGTGGACGCCAGATCCTCACCCAGTATGGGTTTGGTGAACCGTGAGGCCCGGCAAGACCATGAGGGCTGGAGAGCAAGGCCTCAATGATCGAGCTGGCAGACGACCGCCGCTCGTTCTGCTGATCCCGGCCATCATGGCCGCCTCGTTGTTTGTCATTCCGCTGGTCGGCCTGGCCAGCCGGGTGCCCATTCGACGGCTCGGTGGCCTGGTTGGCGACGACGTCGTGCTCGATGCCCTGCGACTGTCGATGATCAGCTCGGTGGCCGCAGCGGTGATTTCGGTCGTCTTCGGTGTGCCTCTGGCGTGGCTGTTGAGTCGGATCGACTTTCGTGGCAAACAGTTACTTCGCTCGTTGGTCACGCTGCCGATGGTGCTTCCGCCGGTGGTTGGCGGTGCGGCGCTGGGATTCGCCCTCGGTCGTCGGGGGCTCATTGGCGAACCGCTGTACGAAGCGACCGGTCTCGTGCTGCCGTTTTCGATCGCCGGGGTGATCCTGGCCAACACCTTCGTGGCTATGCCATTCCTGGTTGTGACCGTTGAGGGAGCGTTCAACGGCGTCGATCGCCGGTACGAGTCGGCGGCGGCCACGCTCGGGGCTGGCCCCCTCACCGTCTTTCGCCGCATCACGCTGCCAGCCATAGCCCCGTCGCTGCGAGCCGGGCTGGTCCTGGCCTGGGCCCGGGCACTCGGTGAGTTCGGTGCCACGATCACCTTCGCTGGCAACCTGCAGGGCAGAACGCAAACCCTTCCTTTGGCGGTGTTTGTATCGCTCGGTGCCGATCGCGACACCGCCCTAGCCATCAGCCTGCTACTAGTCGCGGTCTCGCTGGTAGTCCTGGTCAGCATGCGCGATCGCTGGTGGTCAGCCCGGTGACTGCGAACAGAGCTACAGACAGAAATACAGACAGAAATACAGACGGGCCCAACGGCGGGCCGACGGGTCGACACGGCCTCCATGCCCAGATCTCAGTCCGCCGATCGACCGGCTCTCACGACCAGACTAGAAACCACGGCGGGTTTGCCGTCGAGCTGGACCTGCAGATCGAACCCGGCCATACCGCGGCGCTGCTCGGCCCGAACGGAGCCGGGAAGTCCACTGTGGTTGAGGCCATCGCCGGGTTGGTGGCTCTCGACGAGGGTTCGATCACGCTCGGCGATCGTGCGCTCGATCAACCGTCGAGATCGGTCTTCATCCCTCCGGAGGCTCGCAACATCGGCGTGGTGTTCCAGGATTATCTGCTTTTCGAAAATCTCTCGGTTCTCGACAATGTGGCCTTCGGGTTAACCGCCACCGGATCCGGTCGCGGCGAGGCTGCAACCGTCGCCGCCCAATGGATCGAGAAGTTGGGGCTGACCGGTCTCGAGAGCCGTCGCCCTTCGATGCTCTCCGGTGGCCAATCGCAGCGGGTGGCCATCGCCAGAGCGCTTGCTGCCAGTCCAAGCCTGTTGTTGCTCGACGAGCCGCTGGCGGCTCTCGATGTGGCGACCAGAAACCAGCTTCGCCGGGTGCTCGTCGATCATCTGGCAACCTTCAGCGGCCCCCGGCTGCTCATCACCCACGATCCGAGCGACGCCTTTGTGATGGCCGACTCGATCTACGTCATCGAACAGGGCCGCTGCACCCAACACGGAACAGTGGAGGAGATCCGTAGGCGCCCGGCAACGCCGTACGTCGCCGCCCTAGCAGGCACCAACTTTCTCACCGGCTTCAACGACAACGGGACCATCAGCATCGACTCCGGCCCGTTCGACCTGCGAACTTCGAACACCACTTCCGGCCCGGTCCAGGCCATCATCAATCCCCGAGCCATCTCGCTCTACGAAACCGAGCCCCAGGGCAGCCCCCGCAACTCGTGGCAAACAGCGATCGAGTGGATCGAACCGCTGGGTGAGACCACCAGAATTCAGCTCGGCGCTCCCCTACCGCTGCTGGTCGACATCACCCCTGCTGCCGCCGCGGCCTTGGCGCTGGTACCTGGTCGTTCGATTTGGGCCACGGTCAAGGCCACCGAGGTGGAAGTCTTCCCCGTCTGACCAAGGCCAAGCCGGTCAGACCAGATCAGGTCGGACCAGCCACTGCAGGTGAACCGTCGACTAGTCCGGGCTCTGGCTTGAATCGAGCGGGAGCAGGCAGAGGAAGGCAGCGAATCCGAGGCCGAAGGCCACGATCAACGTGGTGGGATAGCCGAAGCGGTCGATCAAGACGCCGGCCACCGGAGGTCCGATGAGACCACCGACGCCGGCCGCGGTGTACAGCGCACCGAGCACTCCACCGAGACCGACCGGGCCAAAGAAGTCGGCGGCGACCGCTGGGGCAAGGGCGATAAATCCGCCGTAGGCCACGCCCAACACCACCGAAAATAGCAGTAGAGCCGGGTAGCTCGATCCGAGGAACAACCACTGTAGGTAGCTGAGAGAAACGACAAGAAATGAGCCTTGATAGAGCCGCAGTGGCGTGAGAATCGCCGCCAGCGCGCCGAGGCCCAACCGGCCGAGCACCGAGGAGAGGCCAATGGCCCCGACCAGTAGCGCGGCCGAACCGTCGATGTTCTTTTCGTCGAGATAGTCATCGAGGAAAACGAAGGGGATGAACAGCGAGAAGGCCAGGAAGGCTATGGAGGCGTAGAGCAGGGCGAAGGTCCGAGAGGTCTTGATGACTTCCATGAGCGGTCGTACCGCGGTTGCGCCGACCGTCGCCGCTGGCCGACGGGCTCCGACAGCGGCGATCGCCAGCAGAACCGCCGACCCGACTGCCATGATGACGTAGGTTTGACGCCACCCGTAGGTGTCGATGAGCCGCTCGCTCAGTGGTGCCACCACCAGGGTGCCGACACCGATGCCGGCCACCGCGACGCCCATCGCCGCGCTGCGACGCTTCTCGAACCAGAGCCCGACTGTGGCCACCATCGGCACATAGGCGCAGGCCACGCCGATACCGACGCCTAGCCCGTATGTGATGTAACCGACCCACAGGCTCTGCACTCGCGAGGTGATCAGTAGCCCAAGAACCAGGCAGACCGCGCCGAACAGCAGCACCGGCCGTGGCCCGATGCGGTCGGCCACTCGCCCAGTGAACACCCCGAGGGCGAAGTACAGGAACGTGGTGATCGAGAAGAACAGCGCAACCTCGCTGCGGGCGCCGTCGAACTCGTCAGCCATCGAACCGAAGAACGAGCCAAAGCTGTATGCCACCCCAAAGACGGTGAACGTCGCAAGGAAGGTCGCTCCCACCACAACCCAGCCTGCGGCGGAGTCCAGTTCGGGTCGCGGTTCGTTGGCTGTAAGCGATTCCTGCGACACGCGGCCAAGTTAGACCCAGCAGCCGATCGATGAAAGTCCATCAGAGTAACAACGGCGGAATTACATCTGGAGTCAGGCCAGCGAACGGCGGACCGCGCCGCCGAAGTCAGTTGATAAAGGCCCAGTGGGCCACCACACCGTCGGGGTCGACGAGTAGCACGCTGTCGGCTTCGTTCGACCAGACCGGGAACGTCTCGCCGAGGTAGAAATCGCTCTCGGTGGAGCGGCCCGACCCGGTGCGAACCGTCAAGGTCGCGCCAGCGTCCAACACTCCGGCCAGTTCGAACCGGTGACCGGTGGTGTCGTCCCGAACAACCCAATGCTCGAGCGCCACCGAGTCACTTGATTGGTTGACGATGCGAATCCACTCTTCGTTGAGATTGTCGCCATCGGGCCCTGGCGGGTTGGCCTGGGTTTCACCGATTCGCAGCGCAGTGCTGAGAGGCTCGCCGCACTGTGAACCCCAGAGCCCCCGTCGCTCGGTCGCAGCCTGCTTCATACGTTCCCGATCCGCCTGGTCGCCCCCAACCGCAAGGCCCCATCCCTGCTCGATCATCTCGGTCCGGACCGATACGCCACCGTCGACGAGCACGTCGGCTAGGCGGCGGCCGAACCGGTCGGTTTCTCGACCAACCAGCTCAAGCCGACCATCGCCAACCAGCTCGATCAGCGCTGCCTTCGCCGCCTCACCGTTACACGACTTCGTATCTCGGCCATCGTTACTAGCGCTGTCGCCGTTCGCTGAGGATGCCCGGTAGAGCTCCGGGGCGTTGTAGCCCAGCATTCGGATGTCGAGCACGACACCGTCGACATTCACCTCGATGGAATCACCGTCGATGACTCGCACCAACTCTCCAGCCTCAGTGTCCTGCGCCGGCGGTGGATCAATCGTGGCGTCCGGCGTTTGGCTGACCGGCGCCCCTCCCGAGTCGGGATCCTGTGGCGATTCGAAGCTGGCGAGCGTCGACGTGCAGCCGGTCGCCACAACGAGACAGGCAGTAAGTGCAATGACGAAAACCGTTCGGAACGCCACGCCTAGCATCGGCCGATCCTAGCAGCAGCCAATCCTGGGGCCGGTGGCCGCTCCGCTCGCTGGTTCAGCCCATAGGCTCGAACCCTTGAAAGCCACACGTAGCTCGATGTCGCAGAACGAATTTGTTGCGTTTCTCGCCACTATTTCGGCTACCACGGCGTTGGGAATCGACCTGGTGATTCCAGCGTTCGGCGACGTGCGCCAAGCGTTCGGCTTGGCGCCAAACTCAACCCAGGTGGCGCTGACAGTCACCGTCTACTTCCTCGGCTTGTCGGTAGCTCAAATCTTCTACGGGCCGCTTACCGACAGATTCGGCAGGAAGCCGGTGCTGCTAGGCAGCCTCGGGCTTTACTGCGCAGGCGCAATCGCCGCCGCGGCAGCACCGGGCCTGACCTGGCTGCTACTCAGCCGCCTGCTGTGGGGCATCGGTGCCGCCGGGCCACGGGTGCTACTGATGGCCATCGCCCGCGACGTGCACAGCGGCGACCGACTCGCTCGGGTGCTTTCGATGGCCGCCGCCATCTTTATGATCGTCCCCGCCATGGCTCCGATTATCGGGCAGACCATCCTGAGGCTTGGCCAATGGCGACTTGTTTTTGGGGCGCCGCTGCTGCCAGCGGTAGCACTGATCGTATGGACCTCGCTTCGGCTGGAGGAAACCCTGCCCCCAGAGGCCAGACGTCCTTTGACGTTGACCCGCACAAACCAGGCCATCAAAGCGGTGGTCGGCGACCGAGTAGCCCTCGGGTACTCCCTGGCTCTGATGTTCGACTTCGCTTCGTTCGCATCTTTCCTGGCCTCAACCGAGCTGCTGTTCGATCGGGTCTACGACCGGTCGAGCCAATTCCCGATTTTCTTCGGCGTCATGAGCGCGGTTATGGGGATCACTGCATTCACCGGCTCCAGGTTCATCCCTCGGTTCGGGGCGCAACGCATGATCAGATCCCTGTTCTTCGTGACCCTGGCCGCATCGACGGTCCTGTTCATCGTTTCGATCGCCGCTGATGGAGCTCCGAACATCTGGCTTTGGTTCGGACTGCTCACCGCGGCGAACGCGCTGCGCAGCCTGGTCAACCCACTGGCCGGCTCCGAAGCCATGCAATCGATGGGCGATCAGGCGGGAACCGCGGCATCGGTCATGGGCACCATCAGCATGGGCGGCGGAGCGATACTGGCAAGTGTCACCGACCGATTCATTCGGGACTCGGTGACCCCGCTCTCGACCGCCTACCTGCTCTACGGAATTCTTGAGCTCGGCGCCATCACCTGGGCGATCCGCGCTACAAGGCAGCGCTCGGCCAGCCGCGCTGGTTAGTCACACCTGCCAGAGAGAACAAGCCTCAGTCGCCGATCCATTCGCCGAGACCACCGAGGTCGCCGACCAGAATCGCCAGCAGAATGGCGAGGGTCACCACCCCCACAACCGGTGGAGCGACCGGCACCCGCCGGTTTCCGGAGAAGTAGCCAGCCAGGGCGATCAACGGCACGAGGAGCACAACGACAAACGATGCCAGGATGACCATGATCGTCACCGTGTTGTGGAGGCCCAGATCTTTCGGGTCTGGCTGGTTTCTGATGGGCCAAACACCGTCGTCTAAACGCACCCGTAGGGCCATCGACCCCAGCAGGGCCAGTGCCGCCGTCGGCACGAGCGAAAGCGCCCACAGCAGCCCGCTGAGCCACGAACGGCGACGAACCGGCTGACTCTGTGCACCAGCGGCCGATAGCAACTCGTCGAATTCAGCCTGGTCGAGATTCGAGCCAGCAAACATATCCTGGCCGCCCTGCAAGCTCGGATCGGCGTACGTCTCCGAGCCGGAAAAGGCATCAGAGTCGGAAAACGTGTCCGCATCGGGAAATGCATCTGAACTGATATCGCTGCCACGATTCCAAGCCATGAGAAGATGGTAGTGCCCGCGACCGCAGTCGGCCCTACGGTCTCACCTTCACCTCACCGCTCCATCATCTCCACCACGAGTGGGCGGACTATCGACAGGAGGCTACGTAGGCCGACCGGCCGTTTCGAACCGGGCCAGAAATTGCGACCCGAAGAAGGTGGCGACACAGCACGGGAT
>JBOEHD010000184.1:8785-23226 GCA_050633745.1 Acidimicrobiales bacterium | reverse complement strand
ACTTGCAGAAGTTGACCTTGTGTCCATGGGTGGCCCCGGCCAGCATTTGGATGTTGGCACCGGCGCAGAAGATCTTGTCGAGGCCACCGGTGACCACCACGGTTTTGACCTCGGGATGTTCGAAGCGAAGCCGCTGCACGAGGTCATTCAGCTCGATGTCGACGCCAAGGTCATAGGAGTTGGTCTTGAGCTGGTAGTCATCCCGGAGGCCCGCATCGGGATTGACCGCCATGGTGACTGTTGCCAGCGGCGGCTCGATGCTGAGTTGCCAGTGTTGGTACTGGTCGGGGTCGGTGGCGAAGTTGATCGGTTGTTGGCTCACGTGTTCTCCCCTTAGGTCTCGCACTCGAAATACTACACTCTGATTGGTATGCGTCAAGTATTTGTAGAATGTCGAGCGAGCTGTAAGCTGGCGGAATCGACATTGGTGAAGCGTCCCATGACCTGACGGCCGGTCAGGTTGGCCCCGCTTCTTTGGCAACGGTTCTCGGTGCTAAGCGCGACGGCACCGCCGGGGCCGACACCAGCCGGGGCCTCGTAATGACCTTGCTCGGCGAGTTTGTGCTGCCAAACGGGGGTGTGGCGTGGACCCAAACCCTGATCGAAGCTCTGGCGTTGCTCGGCGTGCGCGACAAAGCAGCCAGGCAGGCCATCTCCAGAATGCACGAACGTGGTTGGCTCGAACGGACGCGGGTCGGGCGGCGGACCCAGTGGCGACTATCGGAGTCGACCCGAGCTCTGCTCGAAACCGGAGCTGAGCGCATCTACGGTTTCGGTCGCACCGGTAGGGCCTGGGACGGCAGCTGGCTGATCGTTTTGGCCAGCCTGCCCGAGCGCGACCGCAGTCTGCGATACCGCATGGCCGTCGGACTCAGCTGGTCTGGGTTCGGTTCGCTGGGAAATGGCACGTGGATCTCGCCGTGGGCCGATGAGGAGTCGAGCGCGGTGCAGGTGCTCGACGGCCTAGGTGTCGACGCCGCCTCCTTTGTCGGCACGCTCGGTCAGCTTGGCAAACAGTCGGAGCTGGTCGATCAGGCCTGGGATCTCGCCACGCTTCGAGGTCACTACGAATCATTTCTCGCTGACACCGCCCCGCTGGTCGAAAACGAAACGTCCGAGGGGGAGTCGTCGTTGACCGAGTTGGCGCTACTGGTTCACCGCTGGCGTCGGTTCCCGTTCCTCGACCCCGGTCTTCCTGGTGACCTTCTGCCAGCCGATTGGCCTGGCCAAGCCGCAGCCGATCGCTTCACCGAGGCACGGGCTCGCCTGCTGGAGCCGGCAACCGCCCAATGGCTCACCTGGGAAGAGAACTACAGCTCGCCAGTCCAGCGCTGACTAGACCGTTGGTTGACTTCAATCTACATAGCGTGTTAGTTATGTAGCTATGTCCGTTGCAAGTGCTACCGATCTGGAACCGGTACTGAAAGCGCTGGCCAGCGAGAGGCGGCTGCAGATCTTGCAGTGGCTGAAGGACCCGGTGGCAAACTTCCCGCCGCAGACCCACGGCGACCCAGTCGAGCACGGAGCCTGCAATCTATTCATCGTCGACAAGCTCGGCGTTAGCCAACCGGCCGGTTCACGACACCTCAAGGTCCTGGTCGACGCCGGGCTGATTATCGCTACCCGTCGCAAGGGGTGGACGTACTACCGCAGAGACGAAGAGGTCATCGCCAAGGTTGTGGCCGAAATCAACCGCATCTAGCGGTCGTTTAGGGTCGACTATCCATACTGCCTATCGAATTGCCTATCGAAAGCTCGGGTAGGCCAACACAGTGAAAGGTCATCGATGACAGACACCGCATCCTCTGATAGTCAGTCCGCCAACAAAGCCAGCGGTCAACGTGTGGCGATTGTGACCGGAGCGGGGAAGGGAATCGGTCGAGCGATTGCCGAGCGATTCGCTGCCGAGGGTTACGCCGTAGCGGTCAATGATGTCAGCGAGTCAGCAATCGACGAAGTTGTCTCCGGCGTCGTCGCTGGCGGCGGAACGGCGATGGCAGCCCAGGCTGATGTTTCGAACAGCGATCAGGTCGGCGCCATGGTCGACTCGGTGATGGCGGCCCATGGTCGAATCGACGTTCTGGTCAACAACGCCGGAATCGTGAGCCCGATGCTGCACTTCTTCGAAGCTGACGAGGCGTGGTGGCGTCGGATTATTGACGTCAACCTCACTGGCCACTTCCTGGTGTCCCAGCCGGTAGCCCGGATCATGGCCAAGGCTGGCGGTGGCTCCATCATCAACATGAGTTCAGGTGGCGCCACCCAAGCCCACCGGGCGTTCACCGCCTACGACGCAACCAAGGGCGGGATCGATGCGCTCACCCGAGCGATGGCGCTCGACCTCGGGCCCTATGGCATCCGGGTCAACGCTCTCATGCCCGGCTCGATCGACACTAGTGGTCTACCGGTCGATGACCGGATCCTACGAGGCGAGAATGTGCCACTCGGCAGAATCGGTGAGGCCGCAGATATGACCGGGGCCGCGGTGTTCTTGGCATCAGATGACGCGTCGTACATCACCGGTGACATCATCAAAGTCGATGGCGGCATGACCGCCCAGCAGCGCTCTGCGACGGTCGACATTATGCCACCCCAGGATTTTCCCAAGGTTGAGGAGCTTTAACTCATGGGTCTACGCATCGGAGCCGACGTCGGGGGCACCTTCACCGATATCGTGCTCGAACAGCTCGACGGATCGTTTGTCTCGACGAAGGTCTTGACCACCCACGCCGGTCCCGAGGTCGGTATTCTCGACGGCATCGCCGCCCTGGTTGCCGAGTATGGCGTGAACCTCGCAGACGTCGAGCAGGTCATTCACGGCACAACTCTGGCGACCAACGCGCTGATCGAGAGGCGAGGGGCCAACACCGCTCTGGTAACCACCAAAGGTTTCCGAGACGTCATCGAGACAAGAACCGAGAGCCGCTTTGAGCAATACGATTTGAATATCGTTCTGCCGTCCCCGCTGATCGAACGCAAAGACCGCTTGGTGGTGCCCGAACGTATCAATGCCAGAGGCGAGGTGCTCGTTCCGTTCGACGACCAGGCTGCCGCCGAGGTGATCGACGTCATCGAACAACGAGGCTACGAGGCGGTAGCGGTCGGTTTCCTCCACAGCTATCGCAACGCAGCTCACGAACAGCGCTTCCGGGCCATGCTCAACGAGCGGCTGCCAGACGTCGCCGTTTCGATCAGCGCCGAAGTATCGCCTCAGATGCGAGAGTTCGAGCGGTTCAACACCGTCGCTGCAAACGCATACGTGCAACCGATGATGGCCTCTTACCTGGTTCGTCTTCAGAACGAACTGCGAACCAGGGGAGCGACGTGTCCGCTGTCGATGATTCATTCCGGCGGCGGTCTGATCGACGTGGAGACCGCGGCGGCATTCCCGGTCAGGCTGGTCGAGTCTGGCCCTGCGGGCGGCGCCATCTTCGCCGCCGACCTAGCGGCCCGCCACGGACGCGACCGGGTGCTTTCTTTCGACATGGGTGGGACAACAGCCAAGATCGCCCTGATCGAGGACTACAACCCACAAACCGCCAAGAGCTTCGAAGTGGCCCGCACCACCCGCTTCAAGAAGGGCAGCGGCATGCCCATCTCGATCCCGGTAATCGAAATGATCGAGATCGGCGCCGGCGGCGGCTCGATCGCCAGCGTCGACACGCTCGGCCAGATCCGAATCGGCCCTCAGAGCGCCGGTTCAGAACCGGGGCCCGCGGCCTACGACCTCGGAGGCGCAGAGCCGACAGTCACCGATGCCAACCTGCAGCTCGGAAGGCTTGATCCATCGACTTTCGGGGCAAAAGACATCACGCTTGCGCCAGACAAAGCCGCCGACGCGATCGTCGCCAGGGTAGGTGAGCCTCTGGAGCTTGATCTGGACACCGCTGCGGTTGGCATCGCCGAGGTGGTCGACGAGAACATGACCATCGCCGCCAGGGTCCACGCGGTCGAGAACGGCAAAGACCTCACCGGTTACACCTTGATCGCGTTCGGTGGCGGCGCTCCGCTGCATGCCAGCAGGCTCATGGACAAGCTCGGACTCGACGACCTGCTGGTGCCGGCAGGCGCTGGCGTCGGTTCGGCCATCGGGTTCCTGCGAGCGCCGTTCACCTACGAAGCGGTCCGTAGCTTCTACACCACAACGGATGACTTCAACTTCGTGGCAGCAAATCAGGTCCTCGCTGACCTGGAAGCCGAGGCGGAAGCCTTTGTTCGACAGGGGACCGATGACGATGTGACCGTCGAGCGGCAGGTGGCGATGCGCTACAAGGGTCAGGGCTGGGAGATCCCGGTCCGACTGGGCAACGAAGTCTTCGATCAGTTTGCCGCAGAACTGCTGGGCAACGTCTTTACCAAGGCCTACGAGGAGTTCTTTGGGCGAGCTATCGGCGGCATGACGATCGAGGCGGTGAGCTGGTCTGTCCGGGTGGCCTCGGTCCGAGAGCGGCCCGACCGACTACAGATTCCATCGACAAACGAGCCGACGACGGTCGACGTGCACCGAGCGATGTTCGACCCCGCAGCCGGGCGGCGAGTGGAAGCGGCGATCGTCGAACGCAGAAACCTCTCTCCCGGAGACACCGTCACAGGCCCAGCAGTAATCGTGGAGGAGCAGACCTCGACGGTTCTCGGCTCGCACCACCGAGTCATGATGTTGGCCGACGAGACTCTCCTAATCACCCGGTTCGAAAGTGATGTTGCCTGATGAATCAAGAACGTACTGTGAAACAGGAACGCACTGTGGAACAGGAAGGCACTGTGAAACATGAACGCACTGTGAAACAGGAAGGCACTGTGAAACAGGAGCGTACGGTGAGCAGAGCTGTCGACTTTCAGATCATGTGGAACCGCCTGATTTCGGTGGTTGAGGAACAGGCGTTGACCCTGGTTCGCACCGCCTTTAGCACCTCGGTCCGCGAAGCTGGCGACCTCTCGGCTGGAGTCTTCGACCGAGAGGGCAGGATGATCGCGCAGGCGGTGACCGGCACGCCGGGCCATGTGAACACCATGGCCGCCGCGGTACCTCACTTCATCAACGACATCGGCCCCGAACGGATCTACCCCGGCGACGTCTACCTGACAAACGACCCGTGGAAGGGCACCGGGCACCTGCACGACATCACGGTCACCACNNCACCGCCCACGTGGTCGACATCGGCGGTCGAGGCTACGGGCCGGACGCCCGCGAGGTTTACGAGGAGGGCATCCGAATCCCCATCATGAAATGGGTGGAGCGAGGCCAACTCAACGAAGACCTTGTCAACATCGTTCGTAACAATGTCCGGGAGGCCGAGCAGGTTGTTGGCGATATCCACGGTCTTGCGGCTTGCAACGAAACCGGTCGGCGTCGCCTGCTGGACATGCTCGACGAGTTCGAGATGGAAGGGCTCGATGCGCTGGCAGCCTTCGTGTTCGACCGCACCAGGAAAGCCACGCTCAAGGCGCTGGAGTCGGTACCGAACGGGCACTACCAAAACCAGATGCAGGTCGACGGCTACAACGAACCGGTGATGTTGGCGGTCGAGATCGCCATCGACGACAACGGTATGCACGCCGACTTCACCGGCACATCTCCGCTGAGCCCGTTCGGGGTCAACGTGCCTCTGACCTACGCCCAGGCCTACTTCACCTACGGCATGTTGGTGGCTCTGGCCCCCGAGTTGCCCAACAACTACGCATCGCTTCTGCCCTTCACCGTGAGCGCACCGCCGGGGGTGATCCTCAACGCTCAGGATCCCGACCCGGTGGCGGTTCGCCATGTCCTCGGCCACTTCGTGACCGACCTGTGCCTCGGCGCAGTAGCCGATGCGTTGCCAGGCATCGTGCCAGCGGAGGGAGCGGGGGCGCTATGGAACTTCCAGGCCAGCGCACGATCGGTCGACCCGGCGATACCTTTGCCGCCGGTCGAAATGCTGATGTTCAACAGCGGCGGCACCGGCGCCAGGCCATCGCTCGATGGGCTGACCGCCACCGCTTTCCCGTCGGGCGTTAGAACGATGAGCACCGAAGCCACAGAACAGATCGGTCCGATCGTGGTGTGGCGCAAGGAGATTCGCGAGGACAGCGGCGGTGCCGGACGCTATCGAGGGGGCATGGGTCAGATCATGGAGATCGCCCCAGCCGACGGGTACCTCTTGGAGTTCTCGGCCATGTTTGATCGTTGCGACAACCCGGCCCGAGGCCGAGCTGGCGGCAGCGACGGTGCGGTAGGTCGGGTCTACCTCGACGACGGCACCCCGTTTGCCAGCAAGGGTCGCCAAACCGTGCCAGCCGACCGCCGTCTCATTCTGGAGCTGCCCGGTGGTGGCGGGTTTGGCGATCCCGCCGACCGCGATCCTGCCGATGTAGAAAATGACCGGCTGCAGGGCTACGTGTCGGAAGACCCATCCCGATGAAGTTGCAGCCGATCGTTGCCGAGCCGCGGCGAGAGTCATACGACGTCGTGATCGTCGGTGGCGCCATCACCGGTGCGTCGGTGGCGTGCTTTCTTTCAACCAACCCCGACTTCGACGGCTCGGTGCTGGTAGTCGAGCGTGACATCAGCTTCGAGAAGTCGTCAACCGCTCACACCAACAGCTGCATGCGACAGCAGTTTTCGAACGAGCTGAACATCCGTATGTCACAGTTCGCCGCCGACTTCGTGCGGAACTTCCGCCACCATCTGGGAGACGACCCCGAGATCCCCGAGCTGGCCGTCGACCACTACGGCTATATGTACCTGGCCGGTGACGAGCCGTTCGCCGAAACTCTTCGAGAGAACCAGCGGCAACAGGAGGCGCTCGGCACGGCGACCAAGATCCTGTCGCCGGCTGAGATCGCCGCCGACTATCCGTTCTACAACCTCGACGGCATCGTCTGCGGCAGCCACAACCTCGTCGACGAGGGCTATTTCGATGGCGGGACGATGTTCGACTGGCTACGCCGCAAGGCTCGGCAGAACGGTGTCGAATACCTAGCAAACGAGGTCGTGGCCATCGAACGCACCGGAACCGCCGTCGACCACGTGGTTCTTTTATCCGGGCAGCGGATCGCCTGCGGCACCGTGGTGAACGCCTCCGGCCCCCGGGCGGTCGAAACGGCCAACATGGCCGGGCTGGCCCTTCCGGTTGAGCCTCGGCGGCGCTACACGTTCATGTTCGACGCTGCTGAGCCGCTCGACCGAAGCCTGCCACTGACCATCGACCCGACTGGCGTGCACATGCGCTCCGACGGTGGCATCTACATGGCCGGATGCCCGCCGGACGACGATCCTGCGGTCGCGTACGACGACTTTGCCATCGACCGTGACATTTGGGAAGAGAAAGTTTGGCCGGTGCTGGCCCATCGCATCCCGGCCTTTGAACGCATCAAGTTGGTTTCACAGTGGGCCGGTCACTACGCCTACAACACCGTCGATCACAACGCCATCATCGGGCCCCACAACGAGGTACCGAACTTCATCTTTGCCAACGGGTACTCGGGCCATGGACTCCAGCAGGCCCCTGCTATGGGCCGCGGCGTAGCGGAACTCATTACCTACGGCGAATATCGCCAGCTAGACCTGACACCGCTGGGCTACGAGCGGATCGTCAAGAACGAACCGTTTGTGGAAACGGCGATTATCTAGCCTTGCGGCCGATCGTTTGTCGGGAGCGCTAGAACGTCGGAAACGACACTGTCGGATCGCGATCGAGCTGTTCGACGAGAGCGATCTCCCAGGTCAGATAGTCCTGCATGTGCTGCTCGGCCACTTCGTCACCGTCGTCGTGGTCGTATGGCTTGTACCAAACATCGTTGGCTTCGGTGGTTGGCTTGGTGAACCCGGGCTCCATGTCATGATCGGCATGGCGCCAGCCCTTGTTGCCGCCAGCGAGGGCCAGGACCTCGGCATCCGGCCACAGCGGCGCCGCATCGGCCACCGCCAGCTTGGCTAGCTGACCGTCTGTCGAGGTGAGGACCAACGTCGAGACCTCGCCGATGGCCGCTCGAGCCTGCTCAAGCCGACTCCGTACTCCCCACCAAGAACCGGGGATGTGGCCACGCTTGCGATACTTGAGACTGGTCCCCAGATCGAGCACAGCGAGCGATCCGTCTGGATCATCGGCGCTGGCGGCCAGGCGCTCGGCTAACGCCGAAACCTTGATGGTGGGAACCGGTCCGAACGACTGGCGAGCAGGTAGATCGCTGGTCAGGGGCAGGTCGAGAAGGCCTCCGGCCAAAACGACCGTTTCGTTCCAGCCCAGCTGGCGAAGCCACGACGCGGTCATAGTCGCTCGCACGCCGTTGTCGTCTACCAGCACGATCCGGCAGTTACGGGTGGCGATGTACTCGTCGGTTGCCTGCACAAGCTGGCCGCCCGGTGCGTTGCGACTCCCAGCGAGGTGACCCTCGGCGAACTCACCGGGGGTGCGCACATCCAGCACGTAGGTTGTGCGTTCCGGGTCGGCGGTCCACTGGGCCACCTGATCGGTCGACACCTCGGCCACGCCGAAACGTTTTGCCACCGCGGCCGCTGCCTCGACCGACCAGGCCTGGCTTTCGGGAGACGGGTCGGGGGCATGAATGTCGCGGCCTCGCTCGACGTTAAAACCGGCAAGCTCCCAGCCCATCGTGCCGTTCTCCAACGCCACCACCCTGTTTTCAAGGCCTGCGTTGATCAACGATTGGGCACCGATGATGCTGCGGGTTCTGCCCGCGCAGTTGACCACTACGAGGGTTTCGGGGTCAGGAGCCATCTCCTTGACCCGGTGCACCAACTCAGCGCCGGGACAATCGGTGCCGGTCGGGATGCTCATGTTGCGAAATTCCTCGATCGGCCGCGAGTCGAGAATGACCATATTCTCTTTCCCGTCGATCAGCGCCTTGAGTTCGCTAGCCGGTATCCGAGGGGTATCGAAGCTGTGCTCCACGTATTCGCCAAAGGCCTTGGATGGCACGTTCACGCCAGAGTAGAGCTCGCCTCCGGCTGCAGCCCAGGCCGCGGTACCGCCCTGGAGTACAACGCCTCCCGTCCAACCCAGCTCTTGGGCTCGGTTGGCCGCCCTGGCGGCCAGCCCAGAGGTAGCGTCGCCGCTGCCATCGTCGCACCAGACAACGCGGGTGTCGCGACGGGGGACAAGGGTGTCGAGCAGCAGCTCAACCTGTGAAAGCGGAACGCAGGCCGCGTGGAATAGATGGGAGTCGAAATAGACACCCTGCTCACGGGCATCTAACACCGCAAGCTCTGCGCCGTCGAGCAGCCATTCGGTAAGGGTCTGTGGAGTTATGAATTCAGGCATGGTTGATGATTCGCTCAGCAGGACTGCAGGTCGGAGCGGCCCTCGCGGATGCCGCTGACGTTGCTGAAGATCTTCCATGTGTTGGACACCGGGTTGTAGTACTCACGCTCATCGAGCCGTTCAAGAGCCAGGCCGTAGCAGTGGAAGTTGAGGGCCGAGCCGTCGATGTGAATCGAATGTAGGTCGTCGTCGAGCATGGCGATGCCAGTCCCGGCTTCGACGGTATGGCTGTGGGTTTCCTCGACGCCGTCCTCGGTGCGCTTATAGAAGCGGTTGTGCTCCTGGCCATCGAAACCGACAACGACCGCCCAGGTAGTGTGATTGTGGGTCGGCGTTTCTACGCTTCCGTTGCTCGACTGGGCGTAGAGGGCATAACGATCGTCGTCGTCCTGAGCCAACCGGTAGAGGAAACTGGTGCGTTCGTCGTCATCGGTCGGTGCCGGGAAGTCAGCGAGCGGGAAAAGTTCTCGGTTGGCAGCTAGGGCGATCAACCGGTCCTTGATCCGGTTGACGCCGTCCCGGGTCAGCTCACCGTTTTCGTCAAGCGAGTTAGCCTCGATCTGGCGAATGTCATCCATCGTTGCATTAACCGCAGCGGTTCGTTCTTCCATAACTCCGAGCGTAGTTGGTTCGCTACAGCGAGACGAAAGCTAGCCTGCGACGATGACCGTTGATGCGGCTCCCGACGATGGCCTCCTGATATCCGACATTTCGAAGCGCTTCGGCAACCTGGTGGCGGTCGATGGACTCAGCCTGCAGGTGCCCCGGGGCTCCCTCATCGGTTTTCTCGGCCCAAACGGGGCAGGCAAGACAACCACTATGCGTGCGGTGGTTGGCATGGTCCGTCTCGATAGCGGCGAGATCCGCTGGGATGGTCAAGCAATCGATGATTCGGTGCTTACCAGGATCGGCTACATGCCGCAGGAGCGCGGTGTCTACGCCAGGATGAAGGTGCGGGAGCAGGTCATCTATTTCGCCCGATTGGCCGGCCTCGGCAAGGCGGCGGCTGCCGACCGGACCGATTTCTGGCTCGACCAGGTCGGCCTTTCGGACCGTGGCAACTCGCTGGTTCAAGAACTGTCGGGTGGAAACCAGCAGCGGGTGCAGCTGGCCGTGTCCCTGGTCCATGACCCGGAGCTACTGATTCTCGACGAGCCGTTCGCCGGCCTAGACCCGATCGCAGCCGAGACGATGCGAGACATCATCTTCAGCCGAGCCGAGGCCGGGATGAGTGTTCTGTTCTCCTCCCATCAGCTCGACCTGGTTGAGGACCTGTGCGAACACGTGGTCATCATCGCCGAAGGCCAAGAGGTCGCCACCGGCGCCATCGCCGACCTGCGTTCGGCATCTCCGAGCCGACGGCTGCGGGTGCGCTGGCACGAATCGCTCGAGCAGTGGCAGCCGCTGGAGGGCACCGTCAGATCGTTCGATGGCTCTAGCGCCGTCGTCGACCTGCCGAGCAGCGCAGACTTTGGGGCCAATATCGCCCACGCGGTTGCCGCAGGCAGCGTCAGCGAGGTCGGGATCGAGCCGCCGAGGCTGGACGAGGTCTTCGCCGAACTGGTCTCCGGTGCGCCTCATGCGGTGCCGACAGCCAACGAGGGAGTACAGCCATGATCTGGGTTATCGCTCGCCGGGAGTTGGTGACCAGAGGCCGTTCGAAGGCCTTCATGGTCATCACCGGCATCATGTTCCTGGCCGTGTTGGGCGTAGCCATCGGCATCACCATATTCACCGGCGACGACGAGGCCCGCGAGGTGACTATCGGCGTCGAAGGTGATGCCATCGAGCTAATGCAGGCTCTTGAGGTCGGCGACGAACGCGTCGACCCCACGGTGTCACAGCCGAGGGATGGCCTGGCCGAGCTCGACGAGGGCCTGATCGACGTCTTGTTCGATGGTCAGACCCTGACCTGGAACAGCTCACCGGACTTTGGGCTCGACGACTACATCCGATCGACGGCCCAGCTCGAGGCCTTTGGCCAACGAGCCGATGCCGTCGGCCTCGACGATGCTGAGGTCGCGACTCTGTTCCAACAGGTGGAGATCGAAGAGGTCCGTCTCGATGGGGGAAGCGAGGAGTCAGGGATACGGGTAGCGGCTGCCGCGGTCTCCGGGTTCGCCAACTTCCTCCTGATCCAGATGTGGGGGGCTTTCGTGATGATGGGGGTAACCGAAGAGAAGTCGTCCAAGGTCATCGAAATTCTGCTCTCTCATGTCAAAGCGTCGACGCTGCTGGCAGGCAAGTTGCTTGGACTGGGGATCATGGCAGTCGGGCAGATGCTCATCTTTGTTGTCGGCCTGGTGATCGGCCTCTCGCTGGTACGAGATGTTGAGATTCCAAGCGATGTCTGGGCCACGGTGCCGCTGCTGGCGGCCACCTTCCTGCTCGGCTTTGCCTTCTATGCCAGCGCCTTCGCCGCCGCCGGGTCGATGATCTCCCGCCAAGAAGATGCCCAGACCGCTCAGCTGCCGGTAATGCTGCCGCTGCTGCTTGGTTACTTCATCGCATCAGCCAGCCTCGGGAACCCGGAGAATCTGGTGGTAACCATCGGCTCGTTTGTACCGTTCACCTCACCGGTGTTGCTGCCGTTCCGCTCCGCGTTAACCGACGTGCCGCTGTGGCAGGTCCTGCTATCGCTGGCAATACTTGCTGCTTCGGTTGTTGTGATGCTGCAGTTGGCTGGCCGGATCTACCGCTACTCGTTGCTTCGAACCGGCACCAGAGTCACCTGGCGCGAAGCGTGGAGCAACCGTGGCCAGGAGAACCTCGCCTAGGCCAATCTGACCCAATTTGAGCTTGTCATCGCAGTGTGATCGAACCCTGTGGCGCTAGCTCGATAAACGTCTGGCCTCTGGTCAAACCGATTGTGGTTCCATTGCCGTCCAGCAGAGCTATTGGCTCGTCGGGCGTTGAACGGGTCCAAGTCCCAGCAACCACCCGGCCCCCGGTGAAGACCCAGGCTGGCCCGGATCCAACGGTGTGAGCTTCCGGCGACTCAGCGTCGATCGCACTCACCCCGTACGGGACCTCGAGCACAACCACGTTCTCAGGGGCCAGCTGCTGTCCACTTGAAACCTTGTGGGCCGAACCGTTCTGGGTCCTCAGCCACCCGCGATCCGTAGCCGACCAGCTGAACCCGATGTCGGCGGAGCCGAAGTCGATGTCGACTCCATCGGATTCGCTCGACTCCGCCGGGGCATGACCGGGCTGGCGATAGCTGAAGAGCTGAGACGGAATTCCGCCGCTGTCATCGGCCGCCGCAAACAGGCTCTCCGTCCTGGCGAAAAGGTTGTGCGGCGCCCGCTTCGATGAGCTTCGGTAGTAGGCCCCGCCGGCTGCGATGGCATTCACGTTGACCAGATCGGCATCATCAACGACGGCCAAGACGCCGGGGTTTGCCCCAGAGGCAGCAAGTAACGGCCGGTTGAACTGCGCCAGAATATCGATATCGGTGGTCCTGACCGACCGGATAGGTCCGATCACGTCAGGGACATCACTGTGGAACACGGCGATCAATCTTGTTAGGTGGCCCTCGACCTTCTCCTCATAGACGAGGTCGGCTCGCTCAAGCGCGGTTTGGGGGCGAGCCGAATCGACGTTGTCGATCTTGACCGCCAGAGCGGCATGATCAGGGCTGGCCCTGCTCTCAATACCGGTGAGGGGGTTTACCTCGTCATAGATCCGACCCATCCGGTCGCCGTACTCGGTTGCCCCAAGGAACCCGGCGATCACGTTGCGGTATGGAGTGGCGCCGGCAACCACGCCAGCCCAGTAGTCAAGCCCGTCGCCCTCCGGGGCACGCCGAAGCATGCCGACGTACAGCATTGTGGCTTGAACTCGTGGGCCAATGACTTGGCGGTATTCGCTGGAGTCGGAGAACGCCACCATAAGTTCGCCGCGCTCTAGCCCTGCGTCCAGTAGGTCAACCCAGTAGGTCTGCCCTTCCGCATCGGCTGGCCGATCAAGAACGTTGCCGTACACCAGGTTGACGTATGCGCCGTCCTGGAGAGACCCGTACGTGGTCTGGAACTCGCTCGACAGAACAAATTGCTGAGCCACCTGTTCGAGGTTGATGCCGTCACGGATCCTGCCGGTCCAGTAGATGAGGCCGTCGTAGTCCGGGGGTCGGTCGAAGAAGGCGAAGTAGAGCCGGACCAGGGGAGCCACAACCCCTTCGAATTCTGGGCTTGTCGCCATGGCCTCAACCAGGCTGGCAGGCTCAGCTCCTTGGCGAACCAGGTCTGACCAGTAGGCAAGACCGGCGGCATCCGGCGCACGGCCGAGAAAGTCCTCGTACTGCTGGGTCACGAAGTCTTCCGGAGTTGGCAAGTGGCCAACCGGCTCTTCGGCTGAAGCCGGACCTGAAACAACGGTAACTAACCCAACCGCACCGATCACCGTCGCCAGCACGGCAAGAAGGACGACAAAAGGCGCGGAACAGTGGCGGGGCGGCATGGTTCTCCATCGGCGAGCTACCCCGATCCAGTGAGGATGTTGTTCGGGTATCTCGACCCGATTACTAGCACATGTCGCGTTAGTCGAAGGTGATGACGGTGCGGGCCACTTCGCCGTTGCGCATCATGTCGTAGCCCTGGTTGATCGCTTCCAGCTCGATGGTGGCCGACACCATCTCGTCGATCAGGAGCCGACCGTCGAGGTACATGTCGATCATGTTGGGGATGTCGGTCCGGAATTGGTTCGACCCCATCATCGATCCCTGAAGCTTCTTTTCCTGCAGGAAGTCGATACCTCGCAGGGTCACCTCGTCCTTTGAGGGGACCATGCCGATGACCGTTGCGGTGCCGCCCAACGCCAGCATGTCGAAGGCCTGGCGGACCGTGGCCGAACGACCGATGGCTTCGAACGAGAAGTCGACGCCACCACGGCTGATCTCCTTAACCTCACCGACCACATCGTCGGTCTCCGACGCGTTAACGAAGTGGGTTCCGCCCAGTTGGCCTGCAGTCTCCAGCTTGGACGATGAAACATCGACCACGATCACCTTGTTCGCTCCGGCGATTCTGGCTCCCTGAATGGCGGCCAGGCCGATGCCACCGGCACCGATAACGCAGACGGTGCTGCCGACGTTGACCTTGGCGGTGCGGACCACGGCGCCGAAGCCGGTGGTAATGCCACAGCCAATAAGGCAGGCCTTCTCGAGAGGCATCTCCTCGATGA
>JBOEHD010000184.1:0-8718 GCA_050633745.1 Acidimicrobiales bacterium | reverse complement strand
GGGGTACCGTCGGCCCTGGTCAGCCGTGACGGTGCGTCTTTCTCCCGTGAGGTGGCCTTTGGATTGGAGCAGCGATTGGGGTGGCCGCCGAGGCACTGCTTGCACTGGCCGCAGAAGATCGACAGACAGGCCACAACGTGATCGCCAGGCTTGACGTAGTCGACGCCTTCGCCGACCGCCTGCACGATGCCCGCTGACTCATGGCCCATCACGATCGGCAGCTGCGAACGAAACAGCCCTTCCATGAAGTGCAGGTCGCTGTGGCAAAGTCCGGCACCGACGGTCTGCATCAGAACCTCGCCCGGTCCCGGTTTGTCGACGGTCAGATCCTCGATGACCAGTTCGCCAGGTTGTTCCGATAGCACTGCAGCCTTCATGGCATCTCCTTCGCGGTTTTTACCAGACGTTAGAGCCCCGTGGCGGCGTCCGCCAAAGAGTCGCCGGTCTGGCTCTTGGATCGAGCGTGACTCAGCAGGTGGGCCACGAGGCCAGCACCCGCTGTTCGGGAGATGGCAGCGGACGGTTGGCCAGCATCGCCAGGTCATTAGCCAGAATCCGGCGGGTGTCTGCCGGGTCGATCATTTCGTCGATCCGCATCGTGCCAGCTGCCTCGTATGGCGAGGTGGCCTCACCGACTCCGCTGACCATGGCGATCCTTGCGGCCTCCCGCTCGTCTGGGTCGCTGATCTTGGCCAGCTTGGAGCCGAAGGCCACGTTGACGCCAACGTCGGGGTCCATGAAGCCGATCTCGGCCCCCGGCCACGAGTACAGCCCAAGGTTGGGCATGCCTGCACCGTTCATGGCCTGCCAAGCCAGTCCGAAGGCCTTGCGGATGCAGACGGTGAGTGTCGGCGTAGACGCGTTCTGCAGGGCCTGCATCATCCGCATGCCCCAGTGGAGCATACGATCGTGTTCCACCCGTTCGCCGACCATGAACCCCGGTACGTCGATCAGCCAGATCATCGGAATGTTGTAAGCATCGCAGACCGTGGCCATACGGATGATCTTGTGACAAGCTTCGGGGTCGAGCACGCCTGCTTGGAACATCGGGTTGTTAGCCACCACCCCAACCGACCAACCATCGAGCCGGGCCAGCGAGCAGCTGACGTTGCGGGCGTAGCCGGGCTGCAGTTCCATGACGCTGCCCTCGTCGCAGATTCTGGCCACTAGCTTGCGCATGTCATAGCCGCGGGTTCTGCGCTCGGGGACGATGGCTGGGATGCCCGGGTCCGGATCCAGGTTGCCGGTCGGGTCGGCTCTCGGGGCTCGCTCGTACATGTTTGACGGCATGTAGCTGAGCCACCGCTTGATGGCCGCGTACGCTTCCTCGTCGGTGTCGACCCCAAGGTCGATTTGGCCGGTCTTACGGGCGTGTACATCGACCCCACCGACGTCTTCGAAACTGATGACCTCGCCGGTGGCGATTTCGAAGACCTTTGGTGAGGTGACCGCCAGGCAGGAACCCCGAGTCATGACCACAAAGTCGGACAGGGCTGAAAGAAAGGATGACCCGCCGAACGACTGGCCCACGATGGCGGTGGCCATCGGGACCTGGTGGCGTCGCGTGCCAAAGTGTTTGAAGATCTCGCCCGCTTCGGAGATGCCCTCTGAGCCGATCAAGTCGGGGATGCGGCCACCGCCGGTCTCACCGAAGTGCACGATGGGGATACCCATCTGTACCGCTCGCTTGTAGAGCCGTTCCTCTTTGCGGCTACCGACGATCGAACTCGACCCTCGCAGCACCGTGATGTCATCGCCGAACACCGCTACCGGTCGGCCATCGACGTTGCCGTGCCCACCGATCTTGCCGTCACCGGGGGTCTTGTCGCGGTCTTCGACCCGCATCGAACGGGAGAAGGTACCGATCTCTCGAAAGCTGCCATCATCGAGCAAACCATCGATGTGTTGGCGGACCGTTTTGTCACCTTCGGCAGCCATCGCCTCGACCTTTGCCAGGCCGCCCATCTCCGATCGGATGGTGTCGGCCTGGCGGTGCATCCGCGTAACAGCATCGGTTGGTGTCGCTGCACTTTCGGAAGTTAGGTCTTGTGTTGCCGCAGGCTCAGTCATATCGGCGCACTTTACGCCGACCGTACCCGTCGTGGCGAGCTAGCTAGGACTCTCCCTTGGCCAGGGCTTCTCCGTACTGCTCCATGGTGATGACGCCACCCTCCCGCTCGGCCCGACCGATGTCATCGGGATGGAGCGCATCCTGTAGGCCATCGATGCGCTTCCAGGTCGCGTATGGCTGGTCGCCGTCTTTGTTTGGCACGTATCGCGACGGCTCGACTTTGGTGTACTTGGCGATGTAGCGGGCGCAGTTCTGGAACGTTCTGGTCACCGCGACTCGAACGATCATCTTGGCGCCCGGCCACTCGCTGAGCAGCGGGTCATCAACATGCATCGTGGCGTCACCCTGGACCCGGACCCGGTGAGGAGTCTCGTAGTCGATGAACAACATGCCGACCTTGCCGGTATCGGAGACATTGCCCACCGATAGGTACATGCCATTGCCGTCGTAGATGGGGAAGGCCAGCGTCTTTGAGTCGATGACTTTCACCTGGCCGATGTCGCCGCCCTTGTGCGACACAGTCGGTTCGCCATCGGCGTTGACGGTTGCCAGGTAGAAGAAGTCGCGGGTGGCTATGAAGCCGGTGTGGTGTTCGTCCAGTTCATCGCTAACGATCGCCGCCTCGACCCGATCTGCTAGCGGGCGGCTTTCGAACTGGTCTTGAATGTCGCGCTGGGCGTCGGTGTAAAACTCGGTCGCACTCATGCTGTTTATCCTCTTTGGTGGAAGTGGGTGGGTGAACTGGACTGCGGAAACTCGGCTTAAGACTCGAGCGCTCTACTCGGTCAGACGTCAGACGACCGTCGGTTCGGTATCGCCTTGGAGTTCGGCTGCGCTCATGGCGCCGTGGGCATTGGCATCGTCGCCGACCATCTCAACTGCGCGGCGTGGCCGCTTGTCCAGCAGCAGCTGCGTGGCGTCGGGCCGGGAATAGTGTCCGCTTGGATCGGCGGCAGCCTTTGCTAGCGGGATCATGCCAAGGTCGATGTCGGCGTAGACAATGCCCTCTTCTTTGTGGTCGAGCAGGTTGGAGATGATCTGGCCATCGGGAGCGTAGATGCGGCTTGATCCGCCGCCGCCGTCCCCGCCGAGCAGGGCACGCTGTTCGTCGTTCTCGCAGAACAGGTTCATGCCCGCCTCACCGGTGACTTGGGTGGCGGCGATGGCGAAGTTGGACCCCTCGACCGCGTAGACCTGAGTTGCGGCCATATTGACCTCTTCACCCAGTGCGTATGCGCCACCCCGGTAGACGCAGAATGACGGCCAGCTGGCGATATGGACCTGCTCACCCTGGCTGTACATCGCGTACTTGGACAGCGGCTGCAGGTGCTCCCAGCAGTTCAGGGCGCCCAGGCGGCCGATGCCCTCAACGTCCTGGACGTGGAGGTCGCTGCCATCGCCTTCGCCGAACAGCACCCGCTCGACGTGGGTCGGCTTCAGCTTGCGCCGAGTGAACAGCACGTCACCCCTGTCGCTGAAACCGAACTGGCCCATGTAGCAGGAGCCATACTCCCGCTCACTTGCGCCCAACATGACGTTGATCTCGTTATCAGCGCAGGCCTTGGCGATGCGCTTGAACGCGGCGTCGCCGACGACAATCGAGTTGGCGTGATACGGCGGCACAAACTGCATGCCCCACGCCTGGGGCCCCAACCACAGGAAGTGGGGGTAGCCAGGGATCCAGCATTCGGGGAAGGCCAGCAACTTGGCGCCGTTGTCCGCCGCTTCGGTGATCAACGCCAGGGTTTTGTCGACTCCTGCATCGACGTCGAGCCAGGCTGGCTCGGCCTGAACCGCGGCTGCCTTAAATGGTGCAATGGTCATGGGACATTCTCCTGAGCAGGGTGGTTGGCGAACGTGAGTTGCATGCCCCGAAAGCTGACCTGCATCCCCCGATACCTGTTCAAGCCAACCAGACTTTGCCCCTCCCATGCATCTCAAGCGACGACAAGTTTGGGGTCTCAGCGAACTTTTGTTGTTGTTCGTCGCAGTTCGACGTCATTTGACGGTGTAAGACTTCGCTATCGGCGCCGATTTCGGCCACTATGGGCCCATGACGAATACAGCCGCGGCCGACGCCAGCGCCGAGCAACCAATCGAAGATCCCATCTCAATCGACAACACGATCGAGCACTTCGACGTTGTGATCGTCGGAGCGGGCATCTCCGGCGTCGGTGGGGCCTACCACCTACAGGACCAGTGCCCGGACAAGAGCTTCGTCGTGCTAGAGACCCAGGCCGGCTTCGGCGGCACCTGGCGCACCCACACCTACCCGGGTATTCGCTCCGACAGCGATCTCTACACTTTCGGCTACCGGTTCAAGCCCTGGACGACCGCGCCGATTGCCAGCGCCGAAGAGATCTTGAAGTACATGGGCGAGGTGATCGACGAGAACAACCTCGATCAATACATCCGTTACAACCACACGATCTCAAACGCCACCTGGTCGAGCGATACAAAACGTTGGACTATCGACGCCACCGACACCGCGACCGGCCAAGCGAAACAGGTCACCGGCAATTTCCTGTGGATGTGTCAGGGCTACTACAACCACACCCAGCCATACACACCCGAGTGGAACGGCATGGAGTCGTTCCAGGGCGAGATCGTGCACCCCCAGACTTGGCCAGACGACCTCGACTACGCAGACAAGAACGTTGTGGTCATCGGTTCCGGCGCCACCGCGGCCACCGTGATCCCGGCCATCGCAGGAACCGCCGCTCACGTCACGATGCTGCAGCGGTCGCCGACCTACTTCTCAACCGGCCGCAACGCGATCGAAATCGCCGACACGCTGCGAGAGCTCAATATCGATGAGTCTTGGATTCATGAGATCGTGCGCCGCAAGATCCTGCATGAGCAGAACGTGATCACCAAGACCGCGGCCGAGCATCCCGAAGTGGTCAAAGAAGAGCTGTACAAGGGTCTGCGGGAACACCTTGGCGAGGACTACGACGTCGAGCCTCACTTCTCTCCGGACTACCGGCCGTGGCGTCAGCGCATCGCCTTTGTGCCCGAGGGCGACCTGTTCAAAGCGATCGCCAAGGGCGACGCCTCTGTGGTGACAGACGAGATCGATACATTCACCGAAACCGGTGTGCTTCTGAAGTCGGGCGAGACCATCGAGGCCGACATCGTCGTCACCGCAACCGGGTTCAACCTGAACGTTCTCGGCGACATCGACTTCAATATCGACGGCGCCCCGCTTAACTTCTCCGAAACCGTTGGCTACCGGGGGACGATGTTTACCGGCATACCGAACATGGCCTGGGTCTTCGGCTACTTCCGCGCGAGCTGGACCCTGCGGGCGGACATGATCGCCGACTTTGTCTGTCGTCTCCTGCACCACATGGACGAGACCGGGACGTCGATCGTGCGCCCGCAGATCGCCGATACCGACCAGGACATGAACCTGTTGCCATGGGTCGATCCGGAGAACTTCAACCCTGGCTACATCATGCGCAGCTTGCACCTGATGCCTAAGCAGGGCGACCGGGAACCGTGGATCCATACCCAGGACTACTGGTCGGACAAGGACGAGCTGCCAAAGGTCGACCTCGCAGACGGAAACCTCATATTTGAGTAGGTAGTCCAGTTAGGTCTTCGAGTAAGTCTTGGAAGACGTTTTGAATAGCCAGCCCCGCCAAGTCGGTGACCGGCGCCGAGGTGATCTAACGTTGCGGCCATGAGAGCTGTCGTATGCAACGCGTTCGGTCCACCTGAGAATCTGGTCGTTGAGGAGATGGCCGACCCGACCCCCAGCGAGGGGCAGGTCCTGATCGAGGTCAAGGCGTCAGCGGTCACCTTCCCCGACACCCTGATGCTGGAAGACAAGTACCAGTTCAAGGCGCCACCGCGCTATGTACCCGGTGGCGAGGTGGCCGGCATAGTGGCTGCCGTCGGCGAAGGAGTCACCTCGCTGGCGGTCGGTGATCGTGTCGTCGGCGGTCTCGGAGCGATCGGCGGATTCGCCGAGTTGGCCGTCGCACCGGCAGCGTCAACCCGCAAGCTGCCAGACAACGTCGGCTTCGGTGAGTCGACCGGGTTGAACTACGCATACGGCACCACGCTCTATGGCCTCAAGTATCGAGGCGACCTCAAAGAGGGCGAGACGTTGCTGATCCTCGGAGCAGGCGGGAACGTTGGCCTTTCAGCTGTCGAGCTCGGCAAGTTGATGGGTGCCAGGGTCATCGCCGCGGCGTCGAGCGAAGAGAAGCTCGACCTGTGCCGGGAGCGAGGCGCAGATGAGACGATTAACTACGCCACTGAGAACCTGAAGGATCGAGCCAAGGAACTCACCGGCGGCAAAGGTGTCGACGTGATTTACGACTGCGTCGGCGGCGACTATGCCGAATCGGCGCTGCGGGCTATCGGCTGGGAAGGCCGGTTCCTGGTTGTCGGATTCACCGCAGGCATCCCATCGATACCGCTTAACCTGACGCTGCTGAAGAGTTGCCAGATCGTCGGCGTGTTCTTCGGTGCCATGACGGCAAAGGACCCCGAGCTGCGTGACTCGATCAGCGCCGAGCTGATCGAGCTGACCGCATCCGGCAAGCTCAATCCTCACGTCTCTGGTCGGTACTCGCTTGAACAGGCAGGCGAGGCACTGCGAGCGTTGATGGACCGCAAGGCACTCGGCAAGGTGGTGCTTGAGCCATGAGCGAGTTTCCGACCCGGGTCACCATCACCGATGATTCGATGCGAGAGGGGCTGCAGATCGAACGGCCAGACATTCCCGTCGCGGAAAAGCTCCGCCTGCTCGACGCTCTGGGCGAGACCGGGGCCAAGACGATTTCGATCGGCTCATTCGCCCACCCGAAGTGGACGCCGTCGATGGCCAACATCGAAGAGCTGGCCGAAGCGTTCGAGCCAAAGCCGGGGATCCGGTACACCGCGGCGGTGTTCAATCGAAAAGGCTACGAGCGGGCAGACAAGTTCTTCCCCAAACTCGACGTACGCTCACGCCGTCCGGCGACCCACGTCGAAATGTGCGACTCGTTCGCCCGCCGCAACTACAACCGCACCCAGGCCCAGCAGATCGCAAGCATGGACGCCACCATCGCCGGTGCCGTCGAGCAGGGTGCGGAATTCGGCACGGTGGTTATCGGCAGCCCCTTCGGTTCGAACTTCGAAGGCCCGTTTCCTCTAGAGCGGCGCCTTGAGTTCGTGCAGATGATGGTCGACAAGTGGCACGACGGTGGCCTCGAGGTGAAGCGGCTTTCGATCTCCGACGCCATGGGCTGGGATACACCGCATCGGTTGCGGGAGACCATCGAGGCGTTCCAGGAAACCTGGCCCGAGATCGAGACCTACCACCTGCACCTCCACAACTCTCGCGGCGCAACCATCGCCAGCTACTACGAGGGTCTGAGGCTTGGGGTCACCGAGTTCGACACCTCGATCGGCGGCATGGGCGGCTGCCCGTACTGCGGCAACGGTCGCTCTGCCGGTCACGTACCGACCGAAGACTTCGTCGACCTCTGCCACGAGATGGGCATCGAAACCGGGTACAACCTGCAGAAGCTGATCGAGGCGGCGTGGATCGCCGAAGAGGTAGTGGGCCACCCGCTTTGGGGGCATGTGTCGAAGGCTGGGCCACGGCCGAGCGGCGACGATCTCTATCCGCTCGATATGCCCTTCGTCGAAACGCTCGACGAGGCGTCGCACTTCATTAACGGTCCCTCGGTTTACGAAGGGCAGATCTCTCCCTGGCAGGAGGGCAGCGCCCTCATCGGTTCGCCGGTCAAACAGGAGTAAACACCACCTGCCACGCTCACTTCACCCGTCTCACGCTCACTTCTCTCGCTCCCACCTTTCGAAACCTAGGAAATGGCACTATCAAATGGCTAACAACATGAACCAACCCAAGCCCGATCTGTTGAACGATGTCGGCGTGTTGAAACGGCGAGAGATCGAGGCTCGGATCGTTGCCCCGCTGCTGGAGCGGTTGGGAGAAGAGTTTGGTGCCGACCGGGTCTACGAACTGGCTCGCGAGGTAGTGGTCAACGTGGCCCAAACCCAGGGCGGCGAGCTGGCGGCGGCGATGGGTGGGAACGACCTGGCTCACTTCGCCGATTCGATGGACAACTGGACCAAGGGCGGAGCGCTTGAGATCGAGGTGGTCGAGCAGAGCGACGAGGTGTTCGCCTTCAACGTGAAGCGCTGCCGCTACGCCGAAATGTACCGAGAGCTGGGCCAGGCAGACCTCGGCGCCGCTCTGTCTTGCAATCGAGACGGCACGATGGTCGAAGGTTTCAACCCCAACATCGAATTCACCAGAACCCAGACAATTATGAGCGGCGCCGATCACTGCGACTTCGTCTACCGACTGGACGGAACAGCGGTCGATCTGGGTTAGCGGCCAGCTCGGGGTGCCCTAGTCCCGCGGTACTCTTATCGCGGCCATGGGAAACACGATCGACGCACTCCGCAACAGATTCGATTCGACTGGTGACAGCTACGACTTCGTCATTATCGGCGGTGGTTCGGCTGGCTGTGCGCTAGCCAACCGGCTGTCCGCCGACCCTTCGAACTCGGTGCTGGTGCTCGAAGCAGGCCGCAAGGATTGGCGCTGGGATGTCTTCATTCATATGCCCGCCGCGCTGACGTATCCGATCGGTAGCCGGTTCTACGACTGGAAGTACGAG
>JBOEHD010000183.1:0-15260 GCA_050633745.1 Acidimicrobiales bacterium | reverse complement strand
GCTTCAGGTCGGCCAGCATCGGAACCCGGCTGCTGGTGGCCAGCCAGTCGTCGATGGTCAGCTCCAACCCGAACGATGCGGCCATGGCGATCAGGTGCAACACGGCGTTCGTCGAGCCGCCGAGGGCCATGGTGACGACCATGGCGTTTTCCAACGAGGCCCTGGTCACGATCTTGCGGGGGGTGAGATTCTCTTCGAGTAGAACACGGACCTGGCGGCCCGCTTCGACGCACTCAATGTTCTTTGCCGGGTCGAGAGCCGGGGTACACGACGAGTACGGCAACGAAAGACCCATCACCTCGATGGCGGTGGCCATCGTGTTAGCGGTGTACATACCGCCGCAGGCACCGGCACCGGGGCAGGCATCGGCCACGATAGCCAGCCGGTCTTCCTCGGTGATGGCCCCGGCCAGGGTCTGGCCGTAGCTCTGGAACGCCGAAACAATATCGAGCTTGGTTTCCTCGCCACCGACAACGGCGCAACCGGGCTGGATGGTGCCGCCATAAACCATGATGGCCGGACGGTCGAGACGGCCCATGGCCATCACAACGCCCGGCATGTTCTTGTCGCAACCCGGCAGGGTTACCAGGCCGTCGTACCACTGGGCACCCATCACCGTTTCGATGGAGTCGGCGATCAGATCGCGGCTCTGCAGCGAGAACGACATGCCGTCGGTTCCCATCGAGATGCCATCGGATACGCCGATGGTGTTAAACCGCATCCCGATTAGATCTACCTCGTTGACGCCGACCTTCACCTGGTCTGCCAGATCGCCAAGGTGCATGTTGCAGGGGTTGCCCTCGTACCAACAGGAGGCGATACCTACCTGGGCCTTTTGCAGGTCGTCCTCGGAAAGGCCAGTGGCGTAAAGCATGGCCTGGGAAGCACCCTGGCTCGCCGGCTGGGTAATCCGTGACGAGTAACGATTCAGTTGGCCGGTCGATCCGGATGTCGATTCCGTCGAATCGGTCATGACCTTCTCCTCTATAGGCAGTGGCTGTCTGCGGTTGTCGACAGCGTTGTCAGCACAGGTGCTAGCAATGATTGTCAGCTGTGGTTCGTCGCCAGGGAAATCTACCGTCTATGGCGTGCTTCCACAGCAAATATGCCCTGAACGGGTCCCGACCGGAGGCCCCAAAGGGCAAATTTCCCGGGCGGCGCCGTAGCGGCACACCGGCTACCCTATGACATAGTTCGGGTAGCAGATCGTTGCGGTGCCAATCAGCAAGATGCACCGTAGACGGCGCCGCCCAAGGAAATTCGACCAGTTTTGTGACCGTTCGCAAGAGGTAGCCGCTGCAATGAGCCTCGATCCAAACAGATCCACCCCCGTCGCCAACTGGCCTCGACCCCTGGCCTTCGTGTTCTCAGGTGGTGGGGCCTATGGCGCAACCCAGGTTGGCATGATCCGAGCCCTCGTCCAGGCCGGAATAACCCCGGACATGGTCGTCGGCACGTCTGTCGGAGCCTTAAACGGCGCCATGTTTGCCGCCGAGCCGATCCTGGCTGTCGATCGCCTGACCGAAGTCTGGACGTCGATGAATGCCCATGGGGTGTTCGGCGGACGTTCGAAGTTCGGCGCCGTTCTTTCGGCCATGCGAAATGGCATGATGCGCAACAGCCCGGGCCTGGTTTCCCCGGCTGCGCTGCAGTCGCTGATCGAATCGAAGCTCCCGGCGGAGAACATCGAGCAACTCCATATCAAGACCGCGGTCGTTGCCACCGACGCCCAGGTCGGCCAACCGAAACTGCTGACTCGAGGCCCGATCGCACCAGCGCTGCTGGCCAGCGCAGCCATCCCCGGGGTGTTCCCTCCGGTCAAGATCGACGGTTGTTTCTATGTCGATGGTGGCGTGAGCGCCAATGTGCCGATCCGTCAAGCGGTGGCCTTTGGAGCAAAGAGCATCGTGGTGCTCGATGCCAACCCGGCCACGATGCCGGGCACAGTGGCTCAGTCGACGGTCGGGTCGGTGCTGCAAGCATCGATGATCATGCTGCGAAATCAGCGAGCAGACGCGGTCGATGATCTGGTCGGTCGCCATCCGATTCTGCATCTCCCCCAGTCGACGCCGGCATCTCAGAGCTCGTTCGACTTCGAAGATTCTGCAGCACTGATCGAGGCCGGATATCTCAAAACCCGAGAGTTCCTTAGCCGGCTCCCTCTACTGATCGAAACCTCACCGCCTGGTTCGGACGACGCCGGTCCTACTGGCGCAGGTTCAAACGCAGCTGGCGCTGTTTCGTCGAACCCATCTGCAGGCGGAGGCGGGCAGCCAAATGGCGCCACACCTCCTCCGGGTCAGCCGCCGCATAGCGCCTGGCCTCCCCCGCCAGACTCCAGCATCAAACTTCAGTAGCTGGCGAGCTTTCGCTCGGGCCTGGTCGGCCCGATGATTTGTGCAGTGGGCGTCTGGTTTGGCGGTGACGTCGGTCGAGGTTTTCGGCTGGGTTCCAGCCCGCTCGAGTGGTGAGACTGATCCGAGGTGGGGCGTCTGCCACCTTGGCGATGGCATGCTCCCAGTGATGTTGTGTCGCTCCACCCATGATCAACAGGTCACCGGAATGCATCACCCAGCGGGAGGCATCGGCGGTGCGGGTGACGTCGCGCATAGCAAAGGTTCTCGGACCTCCGAGGCTGATGATGGCGACCAGCGGATCGACCGTGGTCCGCCCGACACGATCGGCATGCCAGGCGACACTGTCGCTGCCCTGCTGGTAGTAATTACAGAACAGGCCGCCGAACTCCCGACCGTAGTGAGCCCCCAAAAGCTCGGCCGCTTGCCGGACGACCTGCGGGGCCAAGGCATCATCGAGTTCGAGCGTTGCAGTCAACCGAGGTTCACGGTGCCAGTTGCCGTACATAAGGCGATCGCCGCGGAACCAATCGAACCGGTTCTGCACCTCGACAAACAACGCATCGGCCCCGGTGATGAAGCCAGCGACCGTATCAACCCAGCAGCACGGGTCGAGCTGATGCCGTTTGAACACCGGCTGCTCGACCACGCCGACCTCGCCGGAGCCGAATAAGCTCAGTGGAAGCGGGGCCAAGGTCATCTACACAGTTTAGCGAACATTTGTTCGAACGTAAAGGACGCCAATGCCTGAGGGTGACACTCTTCGCAGAGCCGAAGCGCTCCTGTCTCCGGTCTTGGACGGGCGTGTCGTCACCGACATTTGGTTCCGCAAGCTCCGAGGTCACCGGCCTCGGGTCGGGCAGACCGTTGAACGGGTCAACGCCGTTGGTAAGCATCTCCTCATCGACTTCGATCGGCGCTTGACGCTTAGAACACACCTGGGAATGAGTGGCTCGTGGCGGACTACGCCGCCGGGCACGTCCGCCCCGAGGAGTCCGCGGTTACGCATCGTCATCTCTACCGACGCTGGCACCGCCCTTTGTTTTGCCGCGCCGACGATCGATACTTTTATTCGTGGAGGCGACTCGTCGCCGATCGATCATCTCGGCCCGGACCTTAGCGATGACGACGTCGACTTCGACGTTGTCGTAAAGCGGACGCGAGAATTCGCCGACCAGTCGTTGCTGGCCGAGGCACTCCTGGATCAGCGGGTGGCATCCGGTGTTGGCAACGTGTTCAAGAGCGAAGTGGCATTTCTCGCTGGCGTTCATCCCTTCACGCCGGTGGCGAACCTGTCAGACGAAGCACTGGCGCGCATCTGGCGAATCGCTAACCAGCAGCTGACCGGCAACCGCGACCGTTCCAGTCGCAAGACGACCGGCCGCGGCGTTTCGGGCCGGAACTATGTTTATGACCGGTTCCGTTACGCCTGTCGCAGGTGTTCCGACTCGGTCCTGTTCTCACCGGCCGGTCGAGTTACCGAACGCAGCACCTATTGGTGTCCACGATGTCAGCCGGGTTCTGAGCTCGGCGGCCCACAGACACAGTCGAGCTGAGCGGATCTATCTCGCAGGCACGATGTTGTGCTCGGGGCCGTAGGGGAATCCGGTGATGTTCTCAGCACCGTCTTCGGTGACCACCAGGATGTCATGTTCGCGATAGCCGCCTGCACCCGGCTGACCCTCTGGAATCATGATCATCGGCTCCATCGAAACCACCATGCCGGGCACGAGTTCGGTGTCGATGTCTTCTCGCAGCTCAACCCCGGCTTCGCGTCCGTAGTAGTGGCATAGCACTCCGAAAGAATGCCCGTAGCCAAACGATCGGTACTGCAGCAGATCGTGTTGGCGGTAGATCTCGTTGAGCTCGGCGGCGATATCGCCGCAGCGGGCCCCGGGCTTGATCAGCTGAAGGCCCGCCTCGTGCACATCGACGTTGACCTGCCACAGCCGGAGCGCCTCGGGTGACGCATCTTCGCAGAACAGCGTGCGCTCAAGGGCCACGTAGTAGCCGAAGATCATCGGGAAGCAGTTGAGGCTAAGGATGTCGCCCGCTTCGATCTTCTTGTTTGTCACCGGGTTGTGAGCCCCGTCGGTATTGATCCCCGACTGGAACCAGGTCCAGGTGTCCATCAGCTCTACGAAGTCGAAACTGTCGGCGATGGCGCGGGTCATGGCGTTGGTCGAAGCGATAGCCACCTCATGTTCAGCGACACCAGCGGCGATGGCCTGACGGCACGCTTCGCCGCCGATGTCGGCGATGCCTGCGGCCAGCGTGATGTGCTCGATCTCCTCCGCCGACTTGATGGTCCGCATCCACATCGACGGGGCTGCGATGTCGACGAACTCCACGCCGGGCAACGCCGCTTCCAACCTGGCCAGGAGGTCGAGGTTGACCTCGTCGAATTCGATACCGAGTCGCTTCACACCTTTGGTCAAACCCTGCACCGCGTGGAAGTAGTTGTCTCGACGCCAATCGGTGTAGATGATGTTGTCGCCGTGGGTCCGGCGCCACGGCTGCCCGCCGTCGATGGCCGCTGTAATGGTGGTTGCCGACTCCTGATCAACGACGAAGCCATAGTTGCGACCAAACCGGCAGTAGAGGAAGCCGGAGAAGTAGCAGATGTTGTGGTACGAGGTCAGCAGGCAGGCATCGATGTCGTTCTCGGCCAGGTGGGCCCGGAGCATCGACTGGCGGCGATCCATCTCCTGATCGGAGAACGGGCCAGCCATGGCCTCGCCGTTCTGCCACTGCAGCGTCCGTGCCATATCTCCCGCTGTGTCGTGTGCTGCCGCCATGATCGGCTCTCCTAGTTATGTGGGAAGGGTGACGAACAAACTACGGGCCTCGACCATCGGCTGCCCGTCGCTGTCCAGAATGGCCCCTTCGACTCGGACCATGCGGTTCTCGCCAGTCCGGGCCCGAGGTGGTTCGGCGGTGGCTTCAACCCGATACGGCCCGCCGGCTAGCAGCACCGGCTGAGGGTAACGAAGGTCGAGCTTGCCGGTCACCACCCGCTTGCCGAGCACCGCGGCGGCGGCCCGGGCACAAACGTGATCGAGCACCGTTGCCGCCAGCCCGCCGTGGAGCCATCCGGCGTTCCCTCGATGTTCCGGTTGGGGCTCGAAGCTGGCCGCCGCGGTTCGCCCCACGATCTCTACGGTCGGGTGCAGGGCCATCAGTACCCGCTCAACATCACTGGACATGATCGCCCCTTCGACTCATGACGCCACGATCACCCTCGATGCCGCGATCACCGCTCATGATGCCATGACCGCTCATGATGCCATTGCCGCTCATGAGGATGCCTCCGGTGCCGTTGAGCGAAAGCGCAGGTAGGACCGGATCAACCCAACGGCGAAGAACACCAGGCTGGCCCACACCACGTATTTGACGATGCCGTACACCGCGAACACCGCACCGGCACGTGCCAGCCAGTAGTAGCGGAAACCCCGACCGAGGAACGTGGCAACCGCGTAACGTACTGGGGCATACCCTCGCAGCACCGCCACCAGCCGGAACGGCTCGAACGGCAGGAAGCTGAAGCCACCGACGATCAGCCCGACGAACATGTGCCGTTGAGCCATGTCGACCCAGCGGTTGGTGCCGATGAACTCGCTGAAGCGGTCGAAGATCGGGTGGCGGGCCAACCGCAAGACCCACTCCCGTTCGACCAGCACCACCGCGGCGTTGACCAGCCCACCGATGATGCCGATGGCTAGAGCCGAGTTGTCCTTGGCCACATTCAGCACGTAGGCGTCAGCAGGCAGTGGCAGGAACGTGGTGGCTCCGACCATGAACCCGGCGTACTGAAGCATGGTCGACCCGAAAACGAGACCCAGCACCCAAACCAGAACAGCGACCGCGCCGAGGGCGACGGCGATTAGCCAGAGCTCAGCGGCGCGAAAGGTTTGGGACACGAGGAGCGACTGTATAGCGAAGGCCGATGACGGAGCCGTACATGATGTAGGAAACGAGAGCTCCGAAGGCGACCTTGATCGCAGGCAGATGCTCATCCATCGGCTCGACCTCCTGCATGAGGGTCGCTTTGAAGCGTTCGATGAACTCGGTGTCGGTGATCAGCAAACAGATTTCCTGGTTGCACCAGAAGCTGTGTCGACCGAAATTGGATGATCCGATCAACAGTTTGTTGTCGTCGACCAGCAGGAACTTCGAGTGGGAGAAGTTGGTATAGCTGGCTAGCTTGGTGCCGCTGCGGCGGAGCTTCCACTTCAGGAACGGGCTCATCGCTCGATAGATCAGCAGGTTGTTCCGCTTGGTGGCGATGACCCGCTTGTGGGGTGCAGCGACGTTGGCCAGCACCCGGGTCAAGCCGACGTCGATGGCGTACGGCGAGGCCAGCTCGACGCTTTGTTCTGCGTTGCGGAGGAGCGAGTCGAATACATTTTCGACCTCGCGGTTGGTGATGATGGCGCTGTTGACCGATCGTCGGCCGCCAGCAAAGGTGAATTCGAAGTCGTCGACCACCTCATCGAGAACCGTGTCGTCATCGATTCTGATCATGAAGTCATGCCACGAGAAGTTGTGGTCGCTGACGTTGATGCCGCCGAGGTAGACGTCGTCGTCGATCACGAACAGCTTCTTGTGGTTTCTGGCCAGGGAGAACAGATTGCCCGGGCCATGGGGGTGGGTGAACGTCAGGTCGACTCCGGCCTCGCGAAGCCGGTCATACATGGCCAGGGTCGCTGCAGCTTCAGGTTGCACCGCCGCCCGAGTGACAGGCTGATCGCTTACAAACCGCAGCACAAAACAGTCGACGAGTAGCCGTACTTTCACGCCACGCTCGACGGCCCGGATGAGCCGATTGGCTACATCTTGACCGGAATCGTCGCCATCGAACGTCATCAGCTGAATCAGAATGCGGTGATCGGCCTGATCGATTCGTTGCTGCAGTTCAGCTATAAACTCCTCGGTCTGCAGGAGATCGTAGGTGCTCTGCCGATCGATCCGAGGAGCCATCGGGGTCGATACTAGGGCCCGGCCAACTCCTCCGGACGGCAATGGGTCGATCGACCAGGGTTCGCTAGCGCTGCCCACCTCAGATGCTGCGACGACGTCCGCCGCCGGCAAACATCGCGGCAAAATAGGCCAGCGAGGTTGCCGCGGCCGCGATGTAGGTGAAGGCGGCGGCGGTCAATACCCGCTTGGTGCCCTTTTCTTGCTCTGGGTCGTCGAGGCCGAGGGCCCGAAGGTTCTTGAGTGCCCGACGGCTGGCGTTGATCTCGACTGGCAAGGTGGCGATCTGGAACAGCATGGTACCTGCCAGGAGCAACACGCCGATCTGCATGATCATGGTGCTCTGGGAAACCAGGCCGACCATAAGGATGATCGGCCCGAATCGCTGGCCCATCGCCGCGGCGGGAACCAGGAAACGACGGAATCGCAGCCGGAGATCACCGCGGGCGTCCTGCATGGCATGGCCCGCCTCGTGAGCCGAGACCGCCATCGCCGCCACGCTGGTGGCCCCATAGTTGGTGGTCGACAGGCGCAGGATGTCGCGGTCGGGGTCGTAGTGATCGGTGAGCCGACCCTTGACCGGTTCGATCCGTACATTGGTAACGCCGTTGTGGGCCAAAATGGCCGCCGCGGTTTCAGCGCCGGTGACGCCGTGGGTGTTCGGCACCTGGCTCCATTTGTTGTAGGTCGTCTTCAGCCATCGCTTGACCAACCACGATCCGCCGAAAGCGACGCCTGCGATGATGTAGATAGTGAGAGTGCTCATTGCTACCAACTCCTTGTGTAATGAGCCTACGAGCGACTACCCACCAAGCCCCTCAAACCCTCGGCAGCCGACCTGAGGCAGATATCGTTTACCACGATGGAGGACCGAGCGGTGAGTACCGGTGAGCGACAGCAAAGCGGGGTAGAGGCACGCGGGGTAGAGACACGGCGTGGGGTGTACCCGGGCTCTTTCAATCCGCTGACCACCGCCCACCTGGCTATCGCCGAGGCTGCCTGTGAGGCTCATCAACTCGATCGAGTCCACCTGACCGTGAGCACCTCGGCGCTGGCAAAAGAGCACGTGATGCACCCTCGGTTTGAGCACCGGATCGAAGTCCTGCATGACGCGGTCATCGATATCGAGTGGCTCGAGATCCAGACGACCGAAATGCAGTTGCTTGTCGACATCGGTTCCGGGTACGACGTTCTGATCGTCGGGGCCGACAAGTGGTGGCAGATCCAAGATCCGGTCTGGTATGACAACGACCCGGCGGCCCGAGACGAGGCACTGGCCAAGCTGCCAACGGTGGCGGTGGCCCCACGGGGCGACCTGGCAACGCCCGAGCACCTGACGCTCGACGTCGATCTCGAGCTGATCGCCAACATCTCCTCGACCGAAGCCCGGTCTGGCAACCTCGATCTGATGGTCCCAGCAGCACGACGCTTCGCCGAACAAACCGGGGCCTGGATCGATCCCGCTCGCTACGACCGCTGGCTGCAGAACTAGCGAGTAGCGAGCTAGCACTCAACACACAGGGCCTTCACAGAGTCCTCACAAGCGGACCTCTTAGCATTTTGCGTGACCGAGGCTGAGCCCGACGAAGACACGCCAACCGTGTCGTCTCGACCTCTCAGCCAGACCGATACATGCGAAGGAATCCCTGATGAAGACAACCCGTAGCCGCCTCACCGCTGCAATGGCCCCTCCCCTCGTGGCCCTGGCGCTACTCGCAGCTGCGTGCGGCGCCGATGATTCCGAGATCGTCGACGCCGTTCCCGACGATCCAACCACCACCATCGCCACAGCAGAGACCGCTGCGAGCGAGACCAGCGGCGACGCAACCAGCGACACTGCGAGCAATACCGCCAGCGACAATGGCAGCACCGGGAGCACCGTGGCGACCGCCGGTTTGAGCTGTGCGGAAACCGCTGCGCTGTTCGTCACCGGAGGCTCGGCAAACGCCAACCTCGCCGACCCCGAAGTCAGCGCATCGTGCGATGGAGACAGTGTTGGCGTAGAAAGTGTGGTGATCGCCAGCAACGGAATCCCGGACTACACCTATATCGAGACCTCCCCCGGTTCCCCAAGGGCCGCCGACTACGTGTTCACCATTCCTGCCTCACCGACACTGGCCGACGAACTGACCGACGTGCCAGCGCTCGGCACCGCGGCGGTATCGCTCGGTGGCATACCCATCTACGGGCCGACCGAAGGCACCGGGGGCGACGTTCTGTCTCTCGCAGGCGCGCTCTCCGAATGTGGTAGCCACAACGGACCGACCGGGTTCCACATCCACCAGATCCTGACCACCGATAGCACCGATTGCCTGTTCACCCCGGCAGAGGTTGCTGCCGCCCCGCAGCTGGTCGGGTATGCCCTCGACGGCTACCCGATCTACACCGGCATCGACCAGTACACATCGTCGTGGCAGCTCACAGACGAGTCGCTGTTCGCATCCGACACCTGGGCCGCCCACTCATATGTCGAAGGTTTCGGCGACCTCGATCAGTGCAACGGTCTGACCGACGCCGACGGCAACTACGCCTACTACACGACCGAAACGTTCCCCTACGTCATCGGCTGCTACGCCGGTGTCGTTGATGTTTCCGCAGCAGGCGGCGGCGGAGGTGGCGGCCGGTGACAGCAGAGTCAATGCCCCGGCGGAGCTTCCTGGTCGCCGCCGGTGTCGGCGGCCTGATCGGTGGGGCGGCGCTGGGAACCTTGATCCCTGACAGCGAGCCTTCGCCTGCCTCACCGTCGGATGCCGACATCGGCTTCTGTAGCGATATGAGCCTCCACCACGTGCAAGCTCTCGCCATGTGTCAACGTGTTCTCGGCCGAGACACCGGCGATGCGGTGCAGGCCGCAGCGGCGGAAGTACTGCAAACCCAAGCGATCGAGGTTGGCATGATGCGAGCGTGGCTTACCGACTGGGAACAGTCGACGAGCTCACCAACCACCGTGATGGCGTGGATGGGTATGAACGACGGTGCTGGCATGCCAGCGGCGATGATGCCCGGGCTGGCCAGCGATGACGAGATGCGTTCGCTATCCCTGGCCGAGGGAACCGCTCAGGGAAAGATGTGGATCGAACTCATGCGGGCCCATCACGTTGGCGGTGTTGCCATGGCCGAGTCGGCAGTCGAACTGGTGACAGCAGAAAAGGTTCGCCGCCTGGCCCGCATCCAAGCTGAAGTTCAGTCGTTCGAGATCAGTCAGTACGACATACTCCTGTCGACGCTCTATACATGAACGAGCACAGGACCTGGACAGAGACGGGGCTGACCGACTGGCTACGGGCCCTCACTGCGGATTCGTTCGACTTCACTCATGGCCTCTTTGAGGCGATCGATCCACTCCGACTGATGCTGGCCAACCTGGTGAACGCACCAGGCCAAACCCTCTGATCGGCTCCGGACCACTCCGGAGTCGATCAACGTGTCGAGAACCTGACGCTGCTCGAAACGCAGCCTGGTCATGACCGGCACCGACGCCGTGGTGAAGCGGATCTCCACCGGACCACACGTCGCCACCCACGACACCGCTCGACCCCATCGGGCCTGAGCGGCTTCGGCGATCTTCATTCGCTGCAGGCGGGTGTCTTCCCTGAAGCCGGAGATGCGGGCGGTGGCCGCCACCTGCATGGCGTCTGCACCTTCGGGTGCGGCCGACGGCGTGCTCAGGGTGCCGAAAACCAGGATCTCGTCGCGATCGGCACATACCGAGACCGGCTCGGGGAACCAGTCATCGGGGATTCGGCCGGCAAACCAGGCCGCTGTCTCTTCTTCATCACAGGTTGGGCGCTCGCTCACTTCTCGACTCGTTTCTTGGGGTTTGCGGTCATGGGAATGCAGGTACCGGAAAATGCACGCACTGGGAATGCGTTGACAGGGAATGTATGTCGAATGGCTGGTGTTAAACGTATGACTGCAATTACATGTAATCACGTAATCATGCGAGAGTCGAGCAATTCCTCTCCCGCATCATCTGAAAACCGCAGGAGCACCCTGACCATGCCTACGACCGACTTCCCCGAAACCACTCCCACCGACGACTCCACCAACTCTGACCACCTAGAGCAACTGCCTGTTCTCCCTCTCCCGGACGGCGTGATACTGCCTGACATGGTCGTGACCGTGACCATGCAGTCCCCAGAAGCCCAACAAATTCTTACTTCGGTACAAAACGGTCGGCTCCTCCTGGTCCCACGCATCGATGGGGTATACGCCCGAGTCGGCGTCATCGCCACCATCGAAAACCAGGACGCGCTACCCGACGGGTCGCCCACCGTCACCCTGCGCGCCCACGCCCGAGCCCGAGTCGGCTCGGGCGTGGTTGGAGCGACAAACGGCCTGTGGGTCGACGTGCATCCGATTACCGAACCGGCAGCGGATGCCGAAACCATCGACCTCGCCACCACTTATAGGGCGGCCGCTACCAACCTGCTCGACCGGGTAGGCGGCAGGCGCCTGGTCGGCGCCCTACCCCCGGTTGTCGAGGCGGGAACGCTTGCAGATTCGATCGCTTACTGGCCCGATCTGTCGATCGAGCAGCGGGTCGAATTGCTGGAAGCGACCGACGTCAAGGTGCGCCTAGAGCTGGCAACCGAATGGGTCAAGACCGCCCTGGCCGAGTTCGAGGTTCGAGACAAGATCCAACGCGATGTCTCCGATGATCTGGAGACCTCACAGCGAGAGGCCATCCTGCGCAGGCAGATGGCCGCCATCCAGACCGAGCTGGGCGAAGCCGATGGTGATGTCATCGCCGGCTACCGAGCCAAGCTCGCCGAACTGACAAACCAAGACCCGGCGGACGGTGAATCAGCCAGCGGTCCCGCGGTTAACGAAGCGACCGCCACGGCCATCGAGAAGGAAATCAACCGGCTGGAACGCACCGGCAACGAGTCGATGGANNGCCAACTGGATCCGGACCTGGCTCGATTCGGTGTTCGACCTCCCGTGGACCAATCGTGCCGTCGAACGCCTCGACCTCAACGAGGCTCGATCCATTCTCGACGCCGACCACACCGGCTTGGCCGAGGTCAAGGACCGGCTCATCGAGCACCTGGCGGTCCGCAAACTACGTAGCGAGCGGGATATCACCGACGCACCGGGCAGCAGACGAGGCGGCGTCATCCTGGCCCTCGTCGGACCTCCCGGAGTCGGTAAAACCTCGCTTGGCGAGTCGGTAGCTCGCTCCCTCGGCCGTGACTTTGTGCGCTTGGCACTGGGCGGCATCCGCGATGAGGCGGAAATCCGCGGCCACCGTCGGACCTACGTCGGGGCTCGCCCCGGCCGCCTGGTATCGGCGCTGACCGAAGCCGGCTCGATGAATCCGGTGATTCTCCTCGATGAGATCGACAAGGTGAGCGGAGGCTGGCAGGGCGACCCGTCGGCCGCGCTGCTCGAGGTGCTCGACCCGGCGCAGAACCACTCGTTCCGCGACCATTACCTCGAGTTCGAGCTCGACCTGTCGGACGTGGTGTTTATCGCCACGGCAAACGTCATCGACACCATCCCCGGTCCGCTACTCGATCGGCTTGAGTTGATAAGCCTCGACGGTTACACCGAGGTCGAAAAGACCACGATCGCCAGAGACCATCTCCTCCCCCGTCTGCTGGAGCGAAACGGTCTGCGCCCAGACGAGGTGGAGATCACAGACGAGGCCCTGACCGGCATTGCCTCTCGCTACACCAGGGAAGCCGGTGTTCGGCGGTTAGAGCGTCAGCTCGATAAGGCGATCCGCAAGACCGCAACCAAGATCGCCAGTCGCACCCTCGACGAGATCGCGGGCACAGTAGACCCGAAAGCAGACAAATCTGAAACAGACAGTCCGGAAACGCAGAGTCCAACAGAACAGATCGTGATCACCGATGACGATCTGGCTGATTTGCTCGGCAAGGCCATCCCCCAGGAGCAGGTCACCGACCGCATAGACCGACCGGGAATCGCTACCGGTTTGGCGGTCACCGGAGCTGGAGGCGACGTGCTGTTTGTTGAGACAGCCTTAGTCGATGGTGATGGCGACGCCATTCTGACCGGCCAGTTGGGTGACGTGATGAAGGAGTCGGCGGCGATCGTTCGATCGTTGGTCAACACCAGAAGCGAAGCGCTCGGGTTCTCCATGCCGGAGAACAAGCGGCTACACGTGCACTTCCCGGCCGGAGCGGTACCAAAGGACGGGCCGTCGGCTGGGGTAACGATGACCACCGCATTGGTCAGCCTTTTGACCGGACGCCAGGTCCGCTCTGAGGTTGCCATGACCGGTGAGATCACCCTGCAAGGCCGGGTTTTGCCCATCGGTGGCGTGAAACAGAAGGTACTGGCCGCCAACCGGGCTGGGCTGACCACGGTCATCCTGCCGAAGGACAACGGCAGAGACCTCGACGACATCCCAGATGACGTGCGTGAGGCCATGAATATCGAGTTGGTTGACGACATCGATCAGGTGCTGAAGATTGCACTAGCCGAGGCGGCATCATCGCCTGACACCGAATAACCGCCCAACACGGCGTAACCAGCTCCAACAGCGGGATTTTCGTCCCTGCGTCAGATAATCATCCCTCGATCGGCCGGGTTTGTCGCCCGGCCGATCGGGGTGTGAAAGAAATCTGACCTGGGACTTCGACTCAACCCCGTTCAGCGGCAATACTAGTGCCCTCTCCGTCCGCAATTCCTGGCGACGGAACTAAACGGCCAATCAGGAGCGTTCGTTCATGACAGCAGTGCAGGGCTCAATTCTCGGTAACGCGGTTCTTCGACGAGAAGACCCGAGGTTGCTCAACGGAAGCGACAAGTATTACGACGACATGGACGTCCCTGGCGTCGGTCATGTCTTCTTTGTCCGCTCCCCCTATGCCCACGCCACCCTTGGCAACATCGATATTTCTGAAGCCGCCGGCATGCCCGGCGTGGTCGGCGTCTACACCGCTGACAATCTGGAAATGGCCGACTTTCAGGGCTTCCCCATGTTCCCCGCGGAATTCAACCGCCCGGTGCTGGCAAAGGGCAAAGTCCGTCTGGTCGGCGACATTGTCGCCGCCGTCGTCGCCGAGAGCCGGGAAGAGGCTGCTGACGCCGCCGAAGCCGTAGTCGTCGATTACGAGCCGCTTCCGGTCATCGTCGATATGGAAGCCGCTCTGGCCGACGATGCTCCGCTGCTGTTCGAAGCCCATGGCTCGAACCTGGTATTCGAAACCGCCATCGGCGCCGACGAAGATCCTCTTGAAGGCGCCGAGCGCGTCGTCGAGGGTCGCATCGTCAGCCAGCGCCTAGCCGGAGTACCGATGGAGCCAAACGGCTGCGTCGCCATTCCCGAAGGCGATCACATGACCGTCTGGCTGCCAAGCCAGAACCCAATCGCAGTACGAGATGCCATCGTTGGCCAGCTCGGTCTCGATCCGGCAAACGTTCGGGTTGTGGCCCCTGCGGTCGGTGGCGGCTTCGGCCCCAAGGCCGGTCCATACACCGAGCACTTCATCACCACCCGATTGGCCCAGGAACTCGGCCGCCCGGTCAAGTGGACCGAAGAGCGTTCGGAAAACATGCTCTCGCTGGTTCACGGTCGAGCGATGGTGCTCTACGCCAAGCTCGGTCTTACCAACGACGGAGTCATCACCGGTCTCGACTGTGATGTCGTGGCCGACGGCGGCGCCTACCCCGGCATCGGCGCCTTCCTCACCATGTTCACCCAGACCATGATCCAGGGTGTCTACCAGATCCCCAAGCTGCGCTACCACGCACGTTCAGCGGTAACCAACACCACCACAACCGGTGCCTATCGCGGCGCTGGCCGCCCTGAAGCCACACAGATGCTGGAGCGCATCGTCGACATCGCAGCCGACGAGCTCGGTATGGATCCAGCTGAGATCCGCCGCAAGAACTTCCTGCAGCCTGATGCCTTCCCGCTCACCACCCACGGTGGCGCCAACTACGACTGCGGCG